>JAXSMZ010000039.1:0-7412 GCA_037924335.1 Aquificaceae bacterium | reverse complement strand
TAGGTGCGAGGAATGTTCTTATGCGGTTCACAAGGGAGTCTATAGTCTCCTTGCCTGCGAAACCTCATCCTGTGGAATCTTTTTCTATGGGATGAGGAACTATTATCATACCAAAGGGGCCTATGAAAGAATTCTATTCGCAGCTCATAAAACTTTCTGGATTTGGTGTAGGTGGACTGCTTACATTTTCGGGAAAGAAGGCTGGTAAAATAGCCGGTAGTTACTTAGAGAAGCTTGTAGAGAGGGAGAATCCAACAACAGAAGAAGTACTACCCTACATGAGCGTCTTTCTTGAAGAAACTGGCATATGCCAAGTAGAAGCCTATGAAAAGCAAGAAGATTCTTTATTGATTAAAGTCAAAGGGTCCATTTTTGCTGAAGGTGTTGAAAACAAAAAACCCGTCTGTATGCCTCTAAGCGGTGCACTTGCTGGTCTATTGGAAGAGATAACTGGAAGGGCTTGGGAGTGCAAAGAATTAGAGTGCCAAGCACAGGGTAAAGATATGTGCCTTTTTGAAATAAAGGCTAAGTGAAGACCTTTTTGTATATGTAGTCTATGTTCTTTAAGAAACCCTCTGGTTTTGTAGCTTTTTCTATTTCTTCCGTGCTAAGCAAACTTGCAACCTGGCTGTGCTCTTTCAGAGACTGTTTGAAAGGTATCTTTTCCTTCCAGCTTCTCATGGCACAATCCTGAACTATATCATAGGCTCTATCCCTTAGCACACCCTTCTCCATCAGCTTTACGAGAACCTTTGAAGATGCGTAGAGCCCATAAGAAAGGTCCATATTCTTTAACATTCTCTCTTTGTCTACAACAATACCCCTGAGTATTTTAAGGAACAGGTTCAAAGCATAATCGAGGGCTATGGTTGAATCTGGAAGGATCACCCTCTCGGAAGAAGAATGGGATATATCTCTCTCGTGCCAAAGTACTATGTTCTCCAAGGCAACCATCAGGTTAGACCTTATCACTCTTGAAAGCCCGCATATGCGCTCCGCATGTATGGGGTTTCTCTTATGTGGCATGGCCGAGGACCCCCTTTGACCTTCTTCAAAAGGCTCTTGGACTTCAAGCACTTCTGTTCTCTGGAGGTGTCTTATCTCTGTAGCAAACTTTTCTAAGGATGCAGCAGTAGTTGCCAAAGCGTACATAACCTGAGCGTGCCTATCCCTATGGACTATCTGCGTGGAGGCTGGCTCTATCCTCAGGTTTAACTTCTTCAAAGCTATCTCTTCTACTCTTGGGTCTAGGTTAGAATAAGTTCCGACAGCTCCAGAGATTTTCCCGTAAGATATGTTATCATAGGACCTTTGAAGCCTCTCTTTATTTCTTCTCATTTCATCGTACCAGACCAAGAACTTAAGCCCCAAAGTTATGGGCTCTGCATGTACTCCGTGCGTCCTTCCCATCATAAGGGTTTCTTTATGCTCCAAAGCCAGCTTTTTTAGCTCTTCAAGAACTTGCTCTACATCCTTCAATATGATGTCAAGAGCGTCTCTGAGCTGTAGCGCCAAGGCTGTATCCACTACATCGGAAGATGTTAATCCCATATGGAAGTAGTGGGAGTGTTGCGGTATCTGCTGAGATATGGCAGAAACAAAGGCTAAAACATCGTGCATGTATATCTTTTCATACTCTTTTATTCTTTCTACGACCTCTTGGTCTATATGAGTTCTCATCTTTATCTCTTCAAGGGCATCTCTGGGTATCCTTCCAAGTTTTTCCCAAGCTTCACAGACAGCGATCTCCACTTGCAACCACTTCTTAAACTTGTTTACTTCAGACCATACATTGCCAATTTCTTCCCTTGTGTACCTATCTATCATCTTTTAACTTTCCCCTTCTTCTGAACCTTCTTTTTGTCCTTTAAAAGCACCTCTTTTATGATGTAGCTTTGAGCTATATTGAGCAGGTTGTTAAAAGTCCAATAGAGGACCAGGCCGGCTGGGAAACTGGCAAAGAGAAAGGTAAAGGCAACAGAGGATATGTACATAACGATGTTTTGGGATTTATCTGGATTTGGATTTATAAACTGCTGGGCTATCATAGTAAAGCCCATGAGTATGGGAAGTACATAGTAGGGATCCTTCTGTGAGAGGCTTGGTATCCAAAGAAAGGATGCAAGCTGAAGGTCTGCTGTTATGGTAAGAACCTTGTAAAGGGCAAAAAACACAGGGATCTGAAGAAGGATGGGAAGACATCCGGACATGGGATTGAAACCCATCTGTGAATAGAGCTTCATCATCTCCTCTTGCATCTTTGCAGGGTCATCCCTGTATTTTTCTTTTATCTGCTGTATCTTTGGAGCAAGCTCCGACAGCTTTGCCATAGCCACTGTGCTTTTGTATGTCAGCGGGAACATGAAAAGCCTAACAAGGAGAGTTAGTGCAAGTATGGAAAAGATCCATGAGCGGAGGTTTTCGTATATCCAGTACATAAACACAAAGAGGGGTTTTACGACTAACTTCAGCATGCCATAGTCTATAACATCTGAGAGCCCTATTTTTCTTAACCTTGCATACTCCTTTGCTCCAGCATAAAGTATGAGGGGTTCCTTTACCTGAGCCAACATGAAAGTGCTTCCATCCTCAAGCTTGTATATTACAACAGAGGATATTGATCCAACAAAGCCTTTGAAATAGTATCTACTCTCTTCCCCAGCAAACTTTATATCCCCCGTTATTATCTCCCTACCCTCTATCTTTTTAGGGTCTATTCTTTCTATCCTTCCCCCTATGTTTACAACTGGTCCAGAGTGGGTGTAAAACTCATCACCCTTTATGTTAGTTCCAGCGAGCATGTATATTGGAAGGTTTATGCCCTTTGACCTTATGGATACGCGAAAGTAGTCCCCTCTGTACTCTAATGTTTTCACAAGGCTTATGTCTCCTTCTGAGTAGCTTATAACTATGCTATTAGCTTTTCTTTCTACAATGTAAGGGGAAAAGTTTAACCTCTGGTCTATGCTTGGGTCTCCTGTGTAAACTTCAAGGGGATACACGTTGAGCTTTCTCTCTTCGTTTGTTATGAGGTCAAAAGAGTATCTCTTGTCTATAAAGCCTGTTATCTTCCCACCATCAGTGGATATGGATACTTTAAAGTTGTTAAAATCAAAAGTCTGTACGTTTTGGGGCTTCTTTGACTCCCTTGTAGTGCCAAGCATTAGCTGCGGAGCAGTTTTTGGCTCTTCCTTTCTTTCTACTTTTTTAACCTGTTCCTTTGGAGCAAAGTAATAGGTATAAAGCTCAAAGCCGAAGATAAAGAGAGTTATAAGAGCAAATAATATAAAAAGCCTTTTTATGTCTATCTCATTCTTTTCCATCAAGGATAATCAACACCTCCTTTCGAAAAGGGGTTGCATCTTAATATTCTCCAAAGAGCTTTCAAGCTACCCTTAAAAGCTCCGTACTTTTGTATAGAAAGTATGGCATACTGGGAGCATGTGGGATAGTATCTACATGACTGCGGATAGATGGGAGAAATAAACTTCTGCCAGAAAACAACAAAAGCTATTGGTATCTTTCTCAAGGCACAAGCCTCTTCCTTCCTCTGCTCCTTCTTCTGTTTATTATCTTCCTTCCACTCTTTGTTGCCATTCTGGCTAAAAAGCCGCTCTTCCTTTTCCTTTTTAAGTTTGATTTGCGCGTTACGTTTCGCTGTGTTGCCATGTTTAAACCTCCAGGAGGGAGAAACCCTCCGAAAAGCTATTTTACAAAAAGTAGTATTATAGCTACAAGCAATGCATAAAGGACAAGGGTTTCTATAAAAGCTAAACCTATAAACATAGCTGTCTGTAGCCTTCCTCCCGTTGTAGGATTCCTTGCCGTTCCTTCCTGCATCCCTCTTACAACATGCCCCATTCCAATACCAGACCCTAAGGCTGCAAGGCCTACAGCAAGACCAGCGGAAAGGTACTTAAGGCCTTCCGTGATCTTATCGGCCTGTCCTGCTTCCTGTGCAAAGGCTGCACCTGCACCCAAAAGTACGGCTAGCATCATAATTCTGGTTTTCATCTCAAACCTCCTTCCATCGGATTTTCATTCAATGTTCCTCATGGACTATAGCACCTGCTATGTAGATGACCGAAAGGATCATAAAAATGTAAGCTTGTATGAAGACTGCTAAAAACTTTATAGCTATTATAAAGAGCAGGATCAGAGGAGACGCTGCCATAGTGAAGGGGTTTTTCACAGCAAGACTCACAAGGACCAAAAGAAGGAGTGCTCCGCCCTTCATGTTAGCAAAGAGCCTCAGGGTCAGAGTTATAGGTCTCGCAAGGTTGGAGACAACTTCTATAAGGAAAAAGAAAGGTGCCAACAGCGGAACTGGGCCCATAAAGTGTTTTAAATAACCCAATCCATGTACTCTAAACCCTTCCAAATTGTAAAGGATAAAAACAGTTAGCGCTATAGCCAGATTTGTGTTTACAGAACTGGTAGGAGCCTCAAGTCCAGGAACCATGCCAAGGAGGTTGGAGAAAAAGACAAACAACCCTATTGTGGCTATAAGGGGTGTGTACCTTAGTCCTTCCCTTCCTGCGTTTTCTATGAGCATACTTCTCACAAACCTAACATATCCCTCCAATAAGGCTTGCAGTTTATTGGGCCTTAGGGTAGGTCTTCCCGCTAACAGCGTAATACCTAGAGATATGCACATAGCTAACACACCCAAGTAAACATGCTGCAAACTCACATGTTCCATGATAGAACAATTATAACACATATTGGTATATTTTTAAATATGAAAGTACTTTTTTCACTGTTTTTTGTCTTCCTCTTTGGTTGCGCATCAGCAGTTGACTCCTCCGGAAAACCCCTCTTCACACTTCTTCCAGAAGATAAAGAGATAGAGATAGGTAAAAGCTATATACCTTACGCCATTGAAGAGAATGACGGACTCTATCCAGACCAGAGGGTTCAAGATTATGTAAAAACTTTAGGGCAAAAGATAGCAAAGCATACACCAAGAAAGCTTCCCTACCAGTTCTTTGTAGTCAACTCTGGAAGTGTGAATGCCTTTGCTCTTCCGGGAGGTCCGGTTTTTGTAACAAGGGGTCTTTTGCTCAAGCTAAACAGTGAGAGCGAGCTTGCTGGTGTTTTGTCTCACGAGCTTGGACATATAAACGCAAGACATCATGCAAAATTTTTAGAGAAGATGTACGCTATGGACCTACTTTTCAGCATAGGGTCCTTGCTTGTTTCTGACAAGCCTTACGGTCAAGCTCTCTTACAGTTTGGACAGATAGGGGGTCAGCTTTTGGCTCTTAAGTTCAGCAGAGACCAAGAGAGGGAAGCTGATAGTTTGGGCGTAATTTACTCTTTAAAGGCAGGCTATGACCCTTATGGGCTTGTCCATGTTTTTGAGACCTTTAAAAGTATGGAAAAAACAAAAGCTCCAGAGTGGCTACTCACCCATCCTCTACCGCAGAGCAGGATAAGAGAAGTTGAGAGGGAAATAGAAGAAATAAGGCCTTCAGGTTATCTTATATCCGACTCTGAGGATTTTCAATGGATAAAAAGGCTCATCGAAAGTACTAAGGTGTCTTTTGAAGAGTTCTATGAAGGCAAAAGAGCCTACGAGCAAAGAAGCTTTCAGACTGCTCTATTTCACTTTACGAAGGCTATAGAGTTCTACGATAAAAATTATGAGGCTCATCTTTATACAGCTTATATACTTGCCCAAGAAGGAAATGTAAGAGAAGCTCTGTTTCACTCCAACAGAGCTTATTCCATAATGCCCAACGTCTTTTCTACCAACTACGTTTATGGCTTTGTGCTTTTCCGAGCGGGAGACCCAAGGGAATCTATCCACTATCTGGAAAGATCTAAGGAGCTCATACCAGACTACCCAGATACTTACTACTATCTAGGGAGGGACTACGAAGCCCTTGGAAACGTGAGAAAAGCCATAGAAAATTACAGAACAGCTCTTGAGCTGGCAAAGGGCAAAAGGCCTTGGGTGGGTGATGCCCAAGAGAGATTGAGAAGGCTCGGTGGATAGCTAAGGCAGTAAGTTTATGCTAATTACTCTTCTATAGATGTTAGTAAGTCCATCCCTTTCCAGCATGCTCTTTACAACTCTTTTTGCATAGTAGTACTCACCGCTATCCTTCTTTATACCGTAAAGGGCATGATAGAAGACAATATCATCTTCTTCTATCCCCCCGTAGACCATCACATGACCCTTCATAAAAACCAGAGTTCTGTAAGGAGGTAGGGTCTTAAGCGTTTCTTTTAGTTCTCCGTAGCTTTTTATCTCTCCCTTTATTTTTATCCCCACCTGCATCTGCTGGTTTGAGTTCCTTGGAAGCTCTAAACCAAAGACTGCAAAGAGGTCCCTTACAAGAGATGAACAGTCTCTATAGCCCCAATCGTAAGATTCCCCCAAAAGGCTTTCAAGTATGGAGATTAACTTTTCCTCACTGTACTTCTCATAGCCATCAGAAAAGGCATCCTGAAAATACACTCTTTTCATAGAACCATCTGGAAGAAGAACATGGTAAATACCCTCTGAACTATTTATATAAGGTATCCTTGAACCAAGACCAAACTCTACACCTCCAACTTTTACCCTGTTTTTCTTTACTACCAAGAATTTTAAAGACCTAACTTTTATAAGCTCTTCCCTGCTCACCATCTTCACATCCCTCTTTTTGACCCAACCTCTCATGAAGGAAGAATGGGCATAAAACCACTTTCCATCTTTGGATACGTGCATTATAGCCAAGAAGGTGAAAGGCTCCAGAAGTGTATACTGATTGTAGTCTATGTCCCTGTTTTTTCCGTATATTCTAACATCTGTAGGGTACATTTTCATGCTTGTTCTTGACATAGTCCAACCAAAAAGCACCTCTACTTTTTCCTTTATGCCTTCTAAGTTTCTATTATTCATAAGATGTAAAAGGTCACTCCTCATTGCTTCTTTACCATCTACATAAAGCTTGCCCGTTGGTAAACTATCAGCATCTATCCATTCTTTCAGTAAGCTTCCGTTTAACCATTGAGGAAAATCTTCCACAATTTTCATATAGTCTATCCTTTCGAGGGCTTGATAATTTATATATTCCGCTTGAAGTGAAAAAACAACAAAGGGAAATGCACATATAAAGAACATAAACCACATTTAGTGAACTACTCCCACTTATAGAAGATGGAGCTTCCTGCTTCAACGACTGATGGCTCGTAGACTGGGATTAGACCCATTCCGCCGTCAGAGCAGTCTCCACAGGCTTGAGTTCGGACAGTCCCTACCCTACCACCCGTTAGGTGAGTGAGCCCATATTTTAGCAAGTTTATGCTTGCATTTATGTCCCTATCATGCTTTGTCCCACACACAGGACATATCCATTCTCTGTCAGATAATTTTAGGTCTTCTTTCTTATAACCGCAAATATTACATAGCTTTGAAGATG
>JAXSMZ010000038.1:0-7602 GCA_037924335.1 Aquificaceae bacterium | reverse complement strand
ATAGGAAAAGCCAAGAGAGATTTAAGTGTGAGTTTTGTGGTTTTGAGGAACATGCAGATTTTGTAGCCTCCGTTAACATCTCTTTCAAAGGGTTGCAGTCAACCAGCCTAAATGGGCAAGCTCTCTACTTTCATTAGGGAGTAGTTGACACTTCTATCCTTGCGAACCTTCTCCTTCCCTCTTCGAATACATCACCACCGTATATATCGTTGGCAACTATAACGGGGAAATTTTCTACATACAAGCGCCTTATAGCCTCAGTACCAAGGTCTTCATAGGCTATGATCTCTGAAGACTTTATACACTTGGAGAGCAAAACAGCAACACCACCAACTGCAGCAAAATAAACAGCCTTATACTTTTTTAGAAGATCCTTCACCTGAGGTGTCCTGTAGCCCTTACCTATCATACCTTTGAGTCCAAGCTTTAAAAGGGTCTCTACGTACTTATCCATTCTTATGGCTGTCGTCGGTCCAGCAGAACCTATAACCTGCCCAGGCTTTGGCGGTGTAGGTCCTACGTAGTATATGATCTGACCTTTGACATCAAAGGGTAAAGGCTCCCCCTTTTCTATGGTTTCAACCATACGCTTATGAGCCGCATCCCTTGCTGTGTATATGTAACCTGTAATAAGGACCTTATCACCAGCTTTCAAATCCTCTATAACTTTTTCCTCCAAGGGAGTGTGAACTTTCTTCTCCATGCTAAAATTATATGATAAGATAAGTTCATGGGAAGGGCTATCCTTCAGATAGATGCGGAAGCAATAAAACATAACGTTAAAGCTCTTGAAGATTTCTCAAAGAAAAAGCTAATAGCAGTTGTCAAAGCAAATGCCTATGGTGTATCTGCAAAACATATAACCAAGGTTTTAGAAACCCTTGACTGTGTAGACTCTTTTGCAGTAGCATGCTTAGAAGAAGGTGTGGAACTAAGGGAAATGGGAATAAAAAAGGATATCTTAGTGTTGGGTGGGGTTATGGAAGATGAAGTGAAAGATTTTCTTGAGTACAAACTCACTCCCGTTGTATCCCACAAAGAACACTTAAGGGTGTTAAAAGGGCTTGATATAAAGTTTCATGTCAAGTACGACACTGGAATGGGGAGGCTTGGCTTTACTGACCATGTGGTACAGGATGAGAGAATAGAAGGATTGCTTACCCATCTTTCTTGTCCTTTGGACAGAGACTTCTCCCTTTGGCAGGTCAAAAAGTTCAAAAAAATAGTTGAGCTTTATCCAAAGGTAAAAAGCGTGCATTTGGAAAGCTCGGCAGGTGTGGTATACAGGGTTCCCTTTGCAACGCATGTAAGGGTTGGTTTGGCCATCTACGGAGAAAAGCCAGCACCCAACTACCCAATAGAGCTGAAAAGAGCAATAACAATAAAGGCAAGGCTCATATCTGTAAAACACCTTCCAGCAGAACATCCCATCTCATACTCCAGAACTTACATAACAGATAAACCTAAAAGGATTGGTGTTGTGGCCTTTGGTTATGCTGATGGACTCTCAAAGGCTCTTTCAAACTTGGGCAGTCTTTACATCAACGGTGCACCTGTCAGAATCCTTGGAAACGTGACTATGGATATGACCATAGTGGACTTGGACTGTGTAGATGCAGAGGCGGGAGATTGGGTTGAAATAGTAGGTACCCATCAGAGCTTTAGCGAGCTTGCCAAGTTGGCTGGAACCATCCCTTACGAACTTATGTGTAATATTTCGGGGAGGGTAGAAAGAGTGTTAGTTTCAAACCTCTTAGCCCCAGTAGGTGAGAAGGGACTATGAAAAAGCTCCTCATCACCTTTGAGGGTATAGACGGCAGTGGTAAAAGTACTCAGGCAAAGAAGCTAGAAGCCTTCCTAAGAGAGAAGGGATACAGTGTCTCCCTCTACAGAGAGCCGGGAGGAACCCCTCTTGCTGAGAAGATAAGGGAGATCATCCTAGGCTTTGATATGAATCCTCTGGTGGAACTATTGCTCTTTGAGTCAGCCCGTGCAAGTCTGATGTTGGAAAAAGTGATCCAGGACCTAGAAGGTGGGAAAATAGTAATACTTGACAGGTTTACAGACTCAACCCTTGTCTACCAAGGAGTAAGATCTGTGGACAGAGGACTCATAAAGACTCTCAACGCCATAACCACTAAGGGGATAAAGCCAGACATAACCTTTCTGCTAGACCTGCCAGTGGAGGAAGCCATAAAAAGAAAGGAAGATGCAAGGAGTAAGTTCGAATCTGTTAACCTTTTGAGAAAGATAAGAGAAGCTTACTTGACTTTGGCATACGAAGAAAGGGAAAGGATATACGTAATAGATGCCAGTAAGAAAGAGGAGGATGTTTTTGAGGAGATAGTTTCTAACCTCTGGCAGAAGCTTTTGTAACTTTGTTACATACATATCCCTCCGTCTGCTTTAAAAAAATACTTAAGAAGAACTTAAGGAGGTCAGCCATGAGAAAAGTTTTGTTTGGAACGGTAGCTTTGGGAGGCTTTCTGCTCACTGCAGTTTTTGCCTTTAAACTCTCTCCTGAGAAGTACAGACACTTTCATCATGTAAAAAGCATGGTTATATTTGACCCAAAACATCCTCTCTTCAATCCCTTCAACGGCATACATCATGTTTACGTAAACGATAGAGGGCTCAGAGCCATAAAAAAGGAAGGAAGCAGAAAATTTCCCGATGGAGCTCAAATAGCTATAGTCTTCTATGAGGCTAAGGAAGACAAGGGTGCTTACGTAGAAGGAGGTAAAAGGATAGAGGCCTTTATGGTAAAGGATAGTAAGAAGTACAAGTTAACGGATGGATGGGGGTACTTTGCGTACGATGGAGAGGGTAAAAACATAGTAAAGGATATGGCAAAGGATTGCCATTCTTGCCACTCTCAAGTCAAAAATCAAGACTTTGTGTTCTCCGTATGGAAAAAATGACCCATCAGGGGGCATTCTCTGCCCTCCTCTTTAGAGCTTCAAGGTTTCTTATTATTACGCTCTGTTTTCCCAGCTCTACCAACCCATCCTGTTCTAATCTTTTCAACGTTCTGCTAACCACCACCCTCACACTTCCTATCTCCCTTGCTATATCTTCATGTCTTTTGTTTATAATGAAACCATTCCGAGAATGGCTAATCAAGTAATCTATCAATCTACTCTCCACATTCCTTGATAGCATACCGTTCAGCAAGCTCATAACAGATAGTACTTTTTCGGAAAGCACTCTCATAAAAAGATGTCTCCACCAGCTCTCCCTATCAAACCAATCCAAGGCAACATCCGTAGGTATGGGTACTAGTAAAGAGTCTTCTTCTGCACACGAGTATGCCGGATAATCTTCCTTCGAATATGCACACAGCATGGCTAATACGCACATCTGGTTGGGTAGAAGGCTATAGAGAAGGACCTCTCTCCCGTTCTCTGTAAGAAGAAACACCTTTAGCTTTCCATCTTTGAGAAAGGGGACATAGGAACAGACAGCCCCCTCATGGAAAAGAAGCTCCCCTTTCTCTATCTTTTTTAAACCAAACCTTCTTTCAACAGAGTATATTGTCTGAGGCCCTGTCATAGTTTACAATATAAATCATGCTGAAAGAGGGCGACAAGGCACCAGATTTCTGCTTGGAAGGTATAGACCAGGAAGGGAAAGAAGGTAAGTTCTGCCTGAAGGATCTGCTCCAAGGTCCTATGGTCCTCTACTTCTATCCCAAGGACGATACACCCGGATGCACCCAGGAAGCTTGCGATTTTAGGGACAGTATGAACACTCTTAGCTCTATGGGTATAAAGGTTATAGGAATAAGTCCAGATAGCGTTGATTCCCATAAGAAGTTTAAAGAAAAGCATAAACTAAACTTTTTTCTTCTCAGCGACTCGCAGAAGGAGGTTGCAAAGCTTTACTATGCTTACGGAAAGAAGAAGATGTACGGAAAGGAGACAGAAGGCATAATAAGAAGCACCTTCCTTATTGATAAGAAGGGGGATGTTAAAAAAGCTTGGTATAACGTAAAGGCAAAGGGGCATGTAGCTGACGTACTGAAAAAAATAAAAGAAACAGTTATTGACTTTTAAAATGTGTTTTGCTTATAATATACTATTGACTAAATACAGGAGGTAAGTAAGATGAGGAAGCTTTTAGCACTCGGAGTTGTCAGCCTTGCACTACTAGCATCATGCCAGAAGAAGCCTGCAGAAGCACCACCAGCTGAGCAGCCAGCACAACCACCAGCTGAGCAGCCAGCACAACCACCGGCACAACCACCAGCTGAGCAGCCAGCACAACCACCAGCTGGACAGCCAGCACAACCACCAGCTGAGCAGCCAGCACAACCACCAGCTGGACAGCAAAAGTAGTTTAATGTTTGGGGGAGGGGAACTCCCCCATATTAAAAGGAGGCGTTTATGTATGCTGTTTTAAAGATAGGAGGAAGGCAGTTTGTTGTTGGGTCAGGTGATAGGTTAAAGGTAGAAAAGATGAATGCCCAGGAAGGTCAAACTTTGGAATTCGAACCAATATTGATAAGAAAAGATGATGGCAGCATAGAACTTAATAAAGGAAAGGTTTTAGCTGAGACCCTAGGCCATGGAAAACATCGCAAGGTTCATGTTTTTAAATTTAGAGCAAAGAAGAACTACAAGAGATGGAAAGGACATAGACAGCCTTATACTGAGATAATGATCAAAGAGATTAAGGAGGCATAAGATGGCATCCAAAGCAAGTGGAGGTTCAACAAGAAACGGAAGGGACAGCTATTCAAAGAGGCTTGGTGTAAAAAGGTTTGGTGGGCAGTTGGTCAGAGCGGGTAACATACTAATAAGACAAAGGGGTACAAAAGTATATCCTGGTGTAAATGTGGGAATGGGCTCAGACTTTACGCTCTTTGCGTTAAAGGATGGGATAGTAAAGTTTGAGGACAGGAAGAATAAGAAGTACGTAAGCGTTCTTCCAATAGAACTTTAAAAATTCTGTTCTATATATTTCTCTGCCTCTATTGCAGCTATGCATCCTTCTCCGACGGCTACAGCAACTTGACCCGTTGCTCCGCTCCTGCAGTCACCTGCCGCAAAAACACCCTCTAAGCTGGTTCTCATCCTTTCATCTGTAAGAATGTACCCTTTGTCATCAAGCTCCACAGCTCCCCTTACAAAACCAGTGTTTGGCTCCAAGCCTATAAATATAAAAACACCTTCTACATAAAGTTCTGAAAGGTCACCAGTTTGCACATCCCTTAGAATAACCTTCTCCACAAAATCAGTACCTTTTATCTCCTCTACAACCTTGTTGGAGACAAATTTTATCTTAGGGTTCGAGAATACCTTCTCCTGAAGATGCTTTTGGGCTCTTAGCTGTTGTCTCCTGTGAATTAGGTAAACAACGTTCCCAAACCTTGTCAGAAAAATTCCCTCCTGAGCTGCAGAGTCCCCACCACCAACAACTGCTATGCGCAAACCATCAAAGAGAGCCCCATCGCAGGTTGCACAGTAGGAGACTCCCCTATTTAGGAACTCTTCCTCACCAGGTATGCCAAGCTTTCTTGGGTTTGACCCTGATGCTATTATCAAAGTCTTTCCTCTTATAACCTCCCCAGTCCTGAGATGCAAATAAACCTCCCTGTCTACCCTCTCAACCTTTGAAATCTCTCTCCTTACTATCTTTAAACCAAACTTCTCTGCCTGCTCTTTGAACTTTATAGACAGTTCCTTCCCGCTTATACCTTCTGGAAAACCCGGATAGTTCTCCACTAAGTCTGTTAGAGCTATCTGACCGCCTACTGTACCCTTTTCAAAGACAAGGGTGTTTAGCTTTGCCCTTGATGCATAAAGCCCAGCAGTTAAACCTGCTGGACCACCACCCACTATTAAACAGTCATACAGTGTATCCTCAGAGAGGTTCACCATCATAAGTGGCTGAGTATCATCTGTTTTAAAGCTTCCTTTGGTTGTACACCTATTCTCGTATCAGCCACTTCACCGTTTATGAAAAGCATAATGGTCGGTATAGCCCTTATACCATACTGCATGGCTATGTTGGGGTTCTCATCCGTGTTGAGCTTTCCAAACTTTACTCTATCACCAAGCTCCATAGCAAGCTCCTCTATGATGGGAGCTATGATTCTGCATGGTCCACACCAGGGAGCCCAAAAGTCAACTAGAACCGGTCTGTTTGAATGTATAACTTCTGCATGCCAGTTGCTCTCTGTAAGGACCATTAAACCTTCTGCCATTTTTGAACCTCCTTTCTAAGTATTTTGTAGATTTCCACAGCTCTTTCATCTTTGATGTAGTAACAAACTATGGAACCATCTCTTTTACATCCAACTATACCCCTGTTTCTAAGTATGCTAAGATGCTGTGATACGTTCGGCTGCGAAGTGTGAAGTAACTCACTCAGGTTTTTTACACATTGCCGTCCCTCGATGAGAGCTGAGATGATTTGAAGTCTTATCGGATGAGCTAAAGCCTTTAAAAATTCAGCCCATGCTTCCAACTTTTCCTCTTCTACAAAACTCACCATTCTTTCACCTCTTCATAAGTATTTTACCATAATACAATAATAATATACCTTTTCTGCAATTCTATTATGAATAAGGCATAACTTCTGATATTTTACCTTATATAATTCTTAAACTATACGCCGGGTGAGAAATTAGGCATTATCAAGCCCACCTCCTGTAATAGCTATTACATACACAAGCACACAAGTTAAAGTCCTCCATCCACTGCCAGCATTAAAAAGCTTTATCTGACTTATAACACCCTCTACAACCTGCCTTTTAGCCCTCAACTCCTTACTTTTACACACAACCACATTCTCACATCCCCTGTAACCCCTATCCCCATACACCACACAATTCTCCACAAGCTTCCTAATCTGACTTCTTCAAACTCCACCACCTACCTGTTGTCTCTTCACTTTATCCGGGACTGTCTCATCCATTGTGTAAAAAAATACAAACGCTCCAATAACCCTAACTCCAGAAATGGCTCATACGAAAAAACCATCAACACACCATCAAGACAGGTCAAAGTCTCTATACCAAGAGATAGACTATCTGAATAGGTTTTGTGGCATAGTTAACGTTTACTTATTTAAAGTATGTTTCTATTGTCTTTTCTAATAGTTCCTCATCCCATAGAAAAATATTCCACAGAATGAGGTTTCGCAGGCAAGGGGACTATAAGCTCCCTTGTGAACCGCATAAGAACATTCCTCGCACCTACAATGTCTGCATCTCCTTCATATCCACACCGTAGGCACTTGAAATGCTCCCCTTTGCGGTTCATCCTGTCCTGATATCCACACTCAGGACAAGTCCTGCTTGTGTAAGCTGGGGATACTATGTAATGCTGGACGCCAGCGACCTCGCATAGCTCCTTTATCCTCTTTATAACATACCCATACAACCAGTGGTTAAATCTCCTGTTTACCGCCCTACTCCAGACTTTTCTCTTTCCCTTCTTCAAATTCTTTAATCCTTCAAGCACTGGAGAAAAACTGCCATCTATCACCTTCTTGAGTATCCTGTTTATCTCTGTCTTTAAATAGTGCTTCGCCCTTTTCCACCTTCTTGAACCTTGCTTTTGGGGTTCTATCCTCTTCTCTATTATCTCCCTTACA
>JAXSMZ010000037.1:0-8303 GCA_037924335.1 Aquificaceae bacterium | reverse complement strand
CAATGGCTTCCTTCCCTAACTTTACCAGTATGGCAGGGCTTGACTCATCAGGATAGTTGAAGAGAACAGGTTGGTCCTCTTTGATGTCCCTTATGTTTGCTACCTTTACTTTCTTATAAGGTAAGGAAGGGGCAACAGAGGCGCGTGCCTTACCCACTGCGGCGCCAGCTAAAACAGTTGCAGCTCCCGAGAGTTTTAAAAAGTCTCTCCTGTCCACGGACAGACTACAGTTGGCTTGGCGGTATGTACTCATCTTGCTTTTCCTCTTCATGACTTATACCTCCTAACTTTGTTCCAACTTTTTATATTGCAAACTCAGTACCAGTCTTTACACCTTTCCAAACATAGATTTTTCTTATTTCTAAGATGTTGGTTGTCCAAATTTTTAACAGATACTGCTCAAAAGCAGTGCGTTCAAACTTTTTCTGTTAATTTATAAAGTGATTTTTTGGTTGTTTACTCCTTTTCTACGCTTTTGACACATCCCATTATCCTAATATCTCCTATAGTGTTCTCATCAGTTTCCACACCCACATCGATGTACGAACCGTAATCCCTTGTGTACAAGACCTTAACGTTCTTTTTGGTTCTTATGTAAGCTATACAGTCCTCACCGACTACACGCACACGGTAGGCCACCTTTTGGGCTTTTTTAACAGGCTCTTCTTTACTCTCAGTTATAGGTGTGCAGGAAAGGTTGTTTATTAAAAAAACCTTACCGTCCAAAGTGGAGCAACCATAAGCCTCGTACCTTAGACACTCCTCAACTTGAGTTATCCTGAGACTTTTTCCACTCAAGATTATCTCGCATCTTCCACATGCTTGAGGTCTAGACGCTTTCTCATCAAGTAAGGGTTTACAGCTTGCTACATCTTCTATAACCGTTACTGTGATGGTCCTTACCTTTAAAGATGGGCTTGGCTGAGGCTTCTCTTCGCTCTTTGCCCATCTTCCTACAGCTCCACACGAACACAGGAAAAGAAAAACTGGTAACACAAGCATAAACTTTCTCATTTTCTAACCCCCTGGATTATATTTTAATACTATGCTTGCGGAGATAAGAGAGAGATTGAAAAATCTTAAGGATAAGCTGGCTGACATAGAGCAGGTAATGGACATACCTTCCATGAAGGAAGAGCTGAGAAAAATAGACCTTAGTCTGTCCTCAGCAGACTTCTGGAACGACCAAAGGAAGGCAAAGGACGTAGTGCAGAGGAGGAAGTCTATAGAGGAGTATCTGAAGAACTTTGAAGATATGCAGAAAGCCATTAAAGACTTGGAGGAGATCCTTGAGATAACTCCGGGGGAGGATTTGGATACGTTGCAGATGATAGTTGATGAGTTTAGCACCGTAGAGAAGTCTATAAAAGACCTGGAGCTTAGGACTCTTCTTAACGAGGAGATGGACCCTAAGAATGCCTACCTGACAGTTCAGGCTGGAGCTGGGGGGACAGAGGCCTGCGATTGGGCTGACATGCTCCTTCGTATGTACAGAAGGTGGGCAGAAAGGCACGGCTACAAGGTAGAGGTTGTGGACATAAACCCAGACGATGTAGCTGGTATAAAGAGCGCTACATTGCTCGTAGAGGGTCCTTACGCTTATGGTTATCTAAAGGGGGAGAGCGGTGTACATAGGCTTGTCAGGATCTCACCCTTTGACGCAAACGCAAGAAGGCATACATCCTTTGCTTCTGTCTCCGTTGTACCACAGATAGATGAAAGTATAAACGTTGAGATAAGAGAAGAGGACATTCAGATGGAGACCTTCAGGGCGAGCGGTGCCGGTGGTCAGTACGTGAACAAAACGGACACTGCAGTAAGAATAAGACATATACCCACTGGCATAGTAGTCTCGTGCCAACAAGAGAGGTCACAGTTACAGAACAGATTAAAAGCTATGGAGCTCCTAAAGGCCAAGCTCTATCAGCTCGAACTCCAAAAGTTAGAGGAGAAGAAGAAGGCTCTGGAAGGTGAAAAGACTGATATAGGATGGGGTTATCAGATAAGGTCCTATGTATTCCAACCCTATCAGATGGTAAAGGACCTTCGTACTGGCGTTGAGGTCGGTAACATAGGGGCTGTGATGGATGGAGAGATAGACATCTTCATAGAAGAGTATCTCAGGTTCAAAGCTAGCGAGAGAGTTAAAGCATAATCATGCCTTTCTTCTTGAAGAAGGATAGGATAGAGGTTCTCTTTGGCAGACTGAAGGAAAGGTACAAGATAATAGCTCCAAAGCTTGTAGATGGTGTTATAAGTTACGCCTATGTTAGCACAATGGATGAAGTGCCCTTTGGCTACAGGGACCATCAAGCTCCAGGCTACTACAGAATCAAAAAGGAAGATACAAAGGAGCTTTTCACCTACACGCATCCTTGGAACTCACCAAAGAGTTTTCTACATCCCCCAGAACTGACACTCTTGAAAGCAAAAAGAAAAGATAACAGGCTGGAGTTTCTCTATCCTATGCCAGATGAGAGGTATGCCCTATTTGACGTAAGACCCTGTGACCTTTATGCCATAAGGACCCTTGATAGGGTATTCTTAACAAAAGCTCCACAGCCAGACCCCTACTACGCTTTTTTGAGAGAAAACCTCTTCATCGTGGCGGTAAATTGCAACTATGCAACGGATACATGTTTCTGTAGTTACATGGGAACGGGTCCAGAGGCAAGGGAGAGGTTTGACCTTTGTCTAACAGAGCTAAGGGATGGCTTTCTTTTGGAAGTTGGGAGTTCAAAAGGAGATAAGCTCTTGGAAGGATTGAAGTTAGAGCCTGCATCGGAGGAACACCTTCGGGAGAAAGAAGGTAGGATAAGGTCTACTTTGGAACTTATGAAGGTAGGCGTAGAAAGGGATGGTCTCTCTGAGAAGCTCTACAGGGTTATGGAAGACACATACTGGGAAGAAGTAGGAAGAAGATGCCTTGCATGCACCAACTGTACCCAAGTATGTCCCACATGCTTTTGCTTTGATATCGTAGAAAAAAACAGCTTTGAGCTAGAAGAGAGCCAAAGGGTAAGAGTTTGGGACTCTTGTTTCAATCCATCCTTTGCCACAGTTCACAGGTTTAACATAAGGGAAAGCATAAGATCCCGTTACAGGCAATGGCTTATGCATAAGTTTGCCTACTGGATGGACCAGTATGACACTTACGGTTGTGTAGGATGTGGAAGGTGCATAACTTGGTGTCCTGTGGGGATAGATATAAGAAGGGAGGTCAACATACTTGCAAGTAAAGCTTGAAAATCCTTACAGACTGAGGGAAGGAAAGGTAAAAAGGGTGATAAAGGAGTCTGAGAACGTCTTCACCTTTTACATAGAAACCCAGGAGGAAGCTTTTCCTGGGCAGTACAACATGCTATATGCCTTTGGTATGGGAGAAGCCCCCATAACTATAGCAGATAAGGGAACAGACTACTTGGTCCACACTGTTAGGGCTGTGGGAGACGTAACAAAGCACATACATACGCTGAGGGAGGGAGATGTCCTCCATTACAGGGGACCTTATGGGAATAGGTGGAAAATAGAGGAGGCTTACGACAAAGAGCTTTTGATAATATCTGGAGGGCTTGGCATAGCTGCCACAAGATGGATATTTCAGGAAGCAATAGATGGAAGGCACCCTATAAGAAGGGTTTTACATCTGTACGGTTCTAAGGATTATGAAAGCTTGCTCTACAGGGAACTTTATCATCGCTGGGAAGAAAAAGCCGAGTTTTTGATAACCCTTGAAAAACCAGATGAAAGATGGAAAGGGAACGTGGGTTTGATAACTGAGCTTATAAAGAAGACAAACATAAGCAAGGATGCTTTAGTGTTTATATGTGGACCAGACCCCATGGTAAAGGCATGCGTTCTTGAGCTTGAAAAAAAAGGAGTGGAACATGAGGGAATTTACGCTTCCCTTGAAAGGCACATGAAATGCTCTGTAGGAACATGCGGACATTGCATGATAGGACCTTTCTTTGTCTGTAAGGATGGTCCAGTTTTTAGATACGATAGGATAAAGGAGTACTTTGAGAGGAAGGAGGTATGAAGATAGGAGTTTTTAAGTTCTCCTCTTGCGATGGTTGTCAGTTGGCTTTCTTTGAAATGGAAGAGGAGCTTTTTAAAATACCGAGTATAAGCTACTTTCTCGAAGCCCAGAGCGTAAACGAGTATGGCCACTTTGATGTTTCCTTTGTTGAAGGCTCTGTATCTAACAGAGAGGACGAGGAGAGAATTAGGGACATAAGGCAGAGGTCTAAGGTCCTTGTAGCCATAGGTGCTTGCGCTGTATCTGGTGGAATACAGAGCGTGGGAAACTTTGAAGAACTGCTAAAAACAAGACCAATAAAAGATTATGTGGATGTAGATTACGAGCTTGCTGGATGTCCCATAAGCGCTCATACGCTTAGAGATTTTCTTATGACCCTTCTTCATGGAAGGACCCCATCCCTACCAGACCATCCTGTCTGTCTTGAATGTAAGAGGAAGGGGAAAGTTTGCGTTACCGTTTCAAGGGGGGAGATATGCTTAGGTCCCATAACAAGGGCTGGATGCGGAGCCATATGCCCATCTTACAGTAGGGGTTGCTATGGATGTTATGGACCTGTTAGCAGACCAAACCTAGAGGCTTTTTTGAAATGTTTTCCACAGGTGGAAGAACCTATAAAGCTCAGCTTCAATGCTTACAATAAAGTTTACAGGGAGAACCTATGGAAGTCCGAATAGATGCACTAACAAGGGTTGAAGGAGAAGGAGCCTTAGACATAAGGATAAGGGAAGGGAAGGTAGAGGACCTAAAACTACGCATCTACGAACCACCAAGGTTCTTTGAGCAGATACTGAAGGGAAAGCCCTATCACACCATACCAGATATAACGGCGCGTATATGCGGTATATGTCCTGTGGCTTATCAGATGAGCGGTGTTCAAGCCGTAGAAGATGCATTCAGTGTGAAGATAACTGAGGAACTAGAAAGGATAAGAAGGCTCATGTATTATGGAGAGTGGATACAAAGCCATGCTTTGCACGTTTTCTTCTTACATTTGCCAGACTTTTACAATGTCTCTTCCATATTAGAGCTTTCAAAGATGGAAAAAAGCCTGGTTAACGCTGGGCTGGAGATAAAGAAGGCTGGTTCTAAGACCTTAGAAAAGCTAGGGGGTAGAGTCTCCCATCCAGTATCTGTAAAGGTAGGTGGTTTTTATAAGCTACCAGAGAGCTTGGAGGAGTTAGAGGAGCCTTTAGAAAGAGCTATGGATATCTCCTTTAGTCTTCTGGAAAAGTTCAAAGGTCTACACTTTCCTAAGATGGAGCTCAAAGATATCATCTTTGTATCCTTGGAAGAGGAAGACTACCCTATACTTAAGGGTCATATCCTAACGAGCGATGGTATGAGGATAAGAAAAGAAGACTTTAAGGAATTCTTTGAAGAGTACACAGTTGAGTATTCAAGCGCCAAGCGTTCAAAGAGGAAGGATGGAAAGGTTTACGCGACCGGCCCCATCTCAAGGTTCAATAACTGCTATGAAAAATTAAGCCCTATGGCAAAGGAGTATGCCAAGAGGTTGAACTTAGAAGCTCCTGAAAAAAACCCGTACAAGAGCATACTGGTCCGAATGGTGGAGATAGTTCACTGCTTGGAGAGGTCTATAAAGATTGTAAAGGATTACAGAAGACCAGAGAGCTCACAAATAGAGTATAAGGCTATGGAGGGTAAAGGATACGGAGTGAGTGAGGCACCAAGGGGAATACTCTGGCATAGCTACTCCTTCGATAAAGAAGGAAAGATAAAAAGTGCAGACATAGTGCCACCAACTTCGCAGAATCAAGATGTTATGGAGCTTTCCTTACTTTTGGGTTTGGAAGAGGTTTTGAGTCAAGGAGAAGAGAGGATAAGGGATGAATCAGAAAAAGTAATAAGGTGCTTTGACCCATGCATATCCTGTGCCACACACTTTTTGAGGGTTTTTATCTCCTAACCATAATGTAAGCCACTGCCAGCGTGATCATATAGGTAAAGAGCACTAGAACAAAGAGGGAAAGGGCTAAAGCCAAAGCTCTGTCATCCCTTAACTTTTTCCTCTTCATAAAACGACCTACCCGTAGTTAGTTTTAAAATGTAAACCACGAACATCACTCCACCCATGACAGCCATCAGGGTACCAAAACCCATAAGGGCGAGGGAGAGAAGAACCACAGGGTCTTGTGTGTAAGCTGTTCCATAGGTCTTCCTTGGAGCTCCTCCCCTTCCTGCAAAGTAAAGACCAAGGATAAAAAGGACCATACCCACTCCGTAAAGGTAGGGTTGTAACTTGGTTATGGAGCTAAGCTTTTTTGTATAGCCATACTCCTGCACAAGGTAGTAAGATATAGCCATAAGAGCCAACGTAAGGCTTGTAACAGTACCATGATAGTGGGCTGGAACCCTTAGGTCTGCCTTTATGCCAGCGTAAGCTATAACGACACCTAAAAGGTAGAGGACAACAGAGAGCATCAAAGAAGAAGAGTAAGGATTTTTCCAATAGAGCCTTGTGCTTTTTAAAACATTGAAGGAATGCAAGAACATGGGAATGCCAAGTCCTACGGCGTAGCTTATCTCTGTAAAAACCTTGGCTGAGTACGATATAGGGTCCTGATAAAAAACTGGAACCAAAAGAAGAACAAACCCAAAAACAAGAAAGGGCAAGTTTGCGTACCTCAAAAGCCCAAGCTCCCTTTTTCTGCCTATGAGCTCAAGAAGATAGTACCAAGCAAATACAAGAACAGCACCGTTCAAAAACTGATGAATGTGTCCAGGAGACCAAAAGAGTCTTTCATAGAATATATACACATCTGAAGGACTTCCTGCTCTAAGGTAAGAAGGAAGAACAGCCAAGACCATAAACAAAGTAAGGAAGAGGCTCACACCAAGAGCATTATGCAAAGGGTCCCTGGAGAGGATATCACCTTTACCACGGCCAAGCAGGAGTATAGCCTGAAGGGAAAAGCCAGCAAAGAAAAGACCCATACCAAGGAAGAAGAGTGGATGGATAATCGTAGGAAGGTAGTTATTGGAGACAGCAAGACCCATACCAAAAACCACTGGAATAGCAACGCACAAAAAGCCCAACAGAGAAAGGTAAAAGGGAACTTTGTTGCCAAGTTTGTAGACCCTTGTCCAAAGGAGAACGGTAAAGGAGAGGAGGAATATAACGATGGCAAAGTCCACATGCCCTATAAGAGCATAATAGAAATAGCCAGGAGGAAAGAGCTTATAAACCACTGGAGTCCTTGCCATGGCTACCACAAAAGCCAAAAAGCCACCAAACCCAAGGGAAAATATAGAGAGCAAAAACCATTTTCTTTCCATAAAAGTATTTTAAACTGTGAACTACTCCATCTTATAGAAGTGGGAGCTTCCTGCTTCATAGAGGCTTTTCACCTCTCCACAGGCTTAAGTTCGGGCTGTTCCATCCCTACCACCCGTTAGGTGGGTGAGCCCGTATTTCAATAGGTTTAATCCTGCATTTACATCTCTATCATGCCTTGTTCCGCAGACAGGACAAGTCCACTCCCTTTCTGATAGTTTGAGGTTTTCTTTCTTATAACCGCAAACATTACATAGCTTTGAGGATGGAAAGAAAGTATCTACTTCTATGATTTGCCTGCCGTAAAACTGTGCTTTGTAATAGAGATATTGCAAAAACTTACTCCATGAACTATCCGCTATGTGTTTTGAAAGATTGTCGTTAGAGAGAAGACCTTTTATGTTTAGACCCTCTACCACCGCTTGGTTCTCGCTGATGATGGCTTTGGATAGCTTGTGCAAAAAGTCCTCTCTCTGATTTTTTAGCTTTTCATAAAGTTTAGCAAGTTTGGTTCTTTGCTTTTCTCTATTCTTTGAACCCTTTTGCTTTCTTGCTAATATTCTTTGTTGTTTTGCTATGCTTTGTCTAAGATATAATTTCTTTAATAAGGTAGGAAGGAGATGAGATACAGGGACTATAACAAGGAACTGGTTAAGAGAGGAGAAATGCTCATTGACCTATCCCTTTTTGAAAGCCCGACCACTCCAGACACAAAGCCAAAAAGAGGAAGACCATATACATACCCCAAAGCCATCATATTCCTCCTCTTGCTTCTAAAATTCTCCCTCAGACTGCCATATAGACAGACAGAGGGATTAGCAAGAAAAATCTTTTCCTCCTTGGGCGTTACCATCCCCAACTTCAGAACACTGCATTATAGATTAACAAAAGAAGAGATAAACCTTGAAGACCTGCCACAGAATAACATAAAACATCAAAGGCAAGTTCATTATATAATAATATTGA
>JAXSMZ010000036.1:0-8606 GCA_037924335.1 Aquificaceae bacterium | reverse complement strand
AGAGGCAAAGGGTGATCTTAACGAGCCTTTACGAGCTTTCCACAGACCCTCCAAAGGTGAACCCTCCAGCCGTTATGGTTGTAGGGAGTGTGGTAAGGCTAAGGGAAAAGCTCTCATGGTTTGAGATAACCCGTTATGTTGGGAAAGAGAAGCTTCCATTCTTGTAATCCACCAAGACTCTTGACTTTTCCTTTATCTCTCCTCTTATGATCTTCTCCGCCATTGGGTTTTCAAGATACCTCTGTATGGCTCTCTTTAGGGGTCTTGCTCCATAGGCTGGCTCATAGCCAAGTCTTACCAGCTCTTTTTTTGCTTCTTCTGTAAGCTCTACCTTTATCTCCCTTTCCTCCAAACGCTTGTTGACAGATGCCAGAAGCAGGTCCACTATCTGGACAAGCTCCCTCATGGTAAGGGGCTTAAAAACTATAACATCATCTATCCTGTTTAGGAATTCTGGTCTAAAGAAGTAGCGTAGCTCTTCCAATACTTTTACCTTTGCCTTTTCGAACTCTTCACCGATGAGCCTTTCGTCCCCATCTATGGATATGCTCAAAAGATACTGAGAGCCTAAATTGGATGTCATTATGATGACTGTGTTTCTAAAGTCAACGGTCCTTCCATGAGAGTCTGTAAGCCTTCCATCATCAAAGACTTGCAGGAAAAGGTCAAAGACCCTTGGATGAGCCTTTTCTATTTCATCAAGGAGTATGACAGAGTAAGGCCTTCTCCTTACAGCTTCCGTTAGCTTTCCTCCTTCTTCGTAGCCCACGTATCCGGGTGGAGCTCCTATGAGCTTTGCTATGCTGTGCTCTTCTTTGAACTCAGACATATCAAGCCTTATTATGGCGTCCTCATCGTTGAATAGAAGCTCTGCAAGAGCCTTAGAGAGCTCCGTCTTTCCAACACCTGTTGGTCCAAGGAAGAGAAAGGTTGCTATGGGTCTCTTGGGGTCTTTTAGCCCTGCCCTTGCTCTTCTTATAGCCTCTGCAACTGCCTTTACGGCGTGTTCCTGGTTTATCACCCTTCTGTGGAGTTCCTCTTCAAACCTCAAGAGCCTTTCCATCTCTTCTTCTTTTAACTTAGATACTGGTATTCCAGTCCACTGGGAGACTATCTGGGCTATATCGTCATAACCAACTAACAGGGATTCTGCCTTTTTGGCCTCAAGCTCTTTTAGTTCCTTCTCAAGCTTTATCTTTTCTATCTTTAAGTTTGCCTCTCTCTCGTAGTCTCCCTTTTCTGAGGCTTTATTTATCTCCTGACCCAGCTCATCCATCCTCCTTTTTATCTCGTTTATCTTAAGGTCTGTAGTTCCAAGCCTGTTTAAGAGTTCCTGCTTTTCTTTTTCCAAGCTTATCTTTTTTATCTTCAGATGAGCTTCCCTTTCGTAATCTCCCTCAAGGTACGCCTTTTGAATATCTTCATCCAATGCTTTTATCTTCCTCTCTATCTCTTGAACCTCTGGTGGTTGAGATACTAAGGAAAGTTTTTTCTTGGCACATGCTTGGTCTAAGGCATCTATGGCCTTATCGGGAAGCTTTCTGAAAGTAACATACCTTTTAGTTAACTTTACGGCTGCTTCTATGGCTTCCTCCAATATTTTAACTTTGTGATGGTTCTCAAGCTTGGCTTTCAGACCCTTGAGTATCTCCACGGCTTCCTCCTCGTTGGGTTCGTCCACATACAGAGGCTGGAACCTTCTCTCTAAAGCTGGGTCCTTTTCTATGTACTTCCTGTACTCATCCACAGTTGTAGCTCCTATTACCCTTATCTCTCCTCTTGCCAAGGCAGGTTTTAGCATGTTGCCGGCATCCACTGCACCCTCTGCCTTGCCAGCTCCAACTATTGTATGGACCTCATCTATGAAGAGTATAATGTTCCCCTTCTGCTTTACCTCATCTATCAGAGATTTGAACCTCTCTTCAAACTCTCCTCTGTACTTAGAACCAGCAAGCAGAGAACCCATATCTATTGATACTATCTCCTTATCCTGAAGCTCTACCGGTACCTCCTTTGCTACTATCCTTTGGGCAAGCCCTTCCACTATGGCAGTTTTACCAACGCCTGGGTCTCCTACAAGCACGGGGTTGTTTTTTGTTCTTCTCAAAAGGACTTCAATAGCCTGGTTTATTTCAGACTCCCTTCCTATTACAGGGTCAAGTCTGCCCTCCCTTGCCATTTGTGTAAGGTTAGTTCCAAACCTCTCTAGAGGAGACTTCTCTTCCTCTCTTAGTTCCTGCGTTACATCCTTCATCTTATCACCTCCTAATACATCTTCTATAACTTTACCTCCTATCGTATCTTTTGACTCTATCAGAGCGGAGGCTATATGGTAAGGCTCCACCCTTGAAGAGCCCTCTTCTACAGCTTTACTTTGAGCCTTTTCTATAACTTTCATAAAGTTATCCGAATAATCGAAAGAGGGTTCTTTACCAAAAACTTTTTTGTAAAGAAGGTCTTTCACCCTCTGCGTTGATATGCCAAGCTCCTTTACCTGCTGAGCAAGCGATGAGGATTCTAAAGCTTTTCTCAAAAGACCATCTACTGTGAGCCTGTTTTCAAGAAAGGCCTTGACATCTTCCGGTTTAAAAACTGAGGAAAGACTCTTCTCTACCTCAAAGATCCTGCTTCTGTATAGATTCTCTGCATTTTCTATCCTTTTTTGTTCCAGATAGAGGCTTTGCAAGTTCCAATAGTCTCCATACTTTCTTGTCCTTTCTATCTCCTTGCTCACATCTTCCTTTGCCTTTTTTATCTTTTCAAGCTCCAACTGCAGAGGACCTATGTCTGACTTTATCTGCATTATCTTGCTTCTAAGGTCTATAAAGTACTTAGATTCCTGCTCTGCAGCTCTGTTTATTTGTTCCCTTAGCCTCTCAAAGTATTCAGAGACCTTCCTGTAGAAGTCCTTCCTGTCTATCCCTCTTTTTTCCAAGTATTTAACTATTGAAGACTTATCATCAGAGAGAAAAGAGAGCAGGAGATGGTCTGTATCAACCTTTGTATCTCCATAAGACCTTGCCATCTCCTTTGCCCTATTTACGTACTCCAATGAGCTTCCAGAGAGCAGATGCTCGCTGAACATCCTTCACCTCCAAATTAAATTATTTTTATAATATTTCTTTAGTATACTTTTGTCAAGTTCATGCTTTAGGTTATACTATTCGTGTGAGCTTTTCAGACTTCTTATCCCTTACAAGGATACCTGTTGCTCTCCTTTTTTCTTACACTTTGATGAGGGGTGAAATCCTTATATCCCTCATTCTATTCCTTTTTGGGTCCTTCAGCGATTTTTTGGATGGTCTTTTGTCAAGGAAAGTTAAGAAAAGTAAGTACGGATACCTTTTAGACCCTACGGCTGATAGGATATTTATAGGGATATCCTTTATAAGCTTGTACTATGTGCCATTGGAGAACGATATAAGCCTTTTCTTACTCTTGATGGTTGTAGGTCAGGATTTACTCCTTTCCCCCATCGGCCTGTACCTATCCTTATCAGCCATAAAAAAGGGGAAAGCTATAAAATCATCACCAGTTGGAAAAGTAGCTACCTTTGTTCAATATATCTTTGTTATCTACCTTCTTACAATGAACGTGATGAGGTACAAAGCTTACCTGTTCCCTTTTGAAATAACAGTGGTTGTCTTCTCTATAGCTTCTGGATTACATCATTTATATATCTGGCTACATATTTTGATGCGTAAGGGTGAGCGATCCTCTTAGCTCTTTCCCTGATCGCATCCTGTAGACCTTTGTCCATCAAAAGGGCGTTGATTATGTTTTTAAGTTCATTCTCCCTTTTTACAACAACTCCAGCTCCATGCCTTGATACATAGTCTGCATTATGCCATTCTTGACCTTGGACTGGTTTGTAGAAGACCATAGGCACCCCTTTGGCGAGTCCTTCCGATGTGGTTACACCTCCAGACTTTGTTATGAGAATCTTAGATATGCTCATAAGCTCTGCTATATTAAAACTTCCACGTAAAGGTAATATCTTTCTATCAAAAGATGAAGCTATTTTGAAAAGCCTTTCATCCATTCCGCATAGAACAAGAGATTGGAAGGGTACACTTAGGCTACTAAGAGTTTTGCATATCTCCTTAAGGACGTTGGGATTTCCAAAGGATACGTTCATGACCAATATTAGAGGTGTATCCGATTGGAGTCCATACTTTTCCTTCAGATGCACCACATCGTACTCTTCGCTAAAGGACTTCTTTATGGGAATGCCTGAGACATGTATCCTTCCATTGGGTATGCCTTTCTTTATCAGAGTGAGAGCCACCTCATGGGAAGCTACAAAGTAGACGTCTGCATACTCGTGTATCCACTGGCTATGTGCAGCAAAATCTGTTATAACTGTCGCTGAGTACGATTGGGTCATTCCTCTCTTTTTTAGATGGGACAGCATACCTGTATAGGTAGGATATGTGGAAACAACTACCTTTGGTTTGTATAAGTCTATAAGTTTTAAGAGACTACCCCTTCCTATATAAGAACCTATCCTGTTTACTACATTGCCCATCTCAAGGTCGTAGGTTATGTTGTAGAACAAACCGTAGAGAGCCGGAGCATTTCTCATAAGTTTTATGTAAAGCTCTGCATTGAGCCTATTCAGCCTTTTATTCAGGTATTCATAAGGGTCTACTATAAAAACTTTTAAACCATAGGTTTCTTCCATCTCCTCCTTCAAAGCTTCAGAAACAGACCTATGTCCCCCACCAAAGGAGGAGGAAAGGATAAGCACATCCGCCTTTATCATGCCACTTCATTATACAATGTTCTCCCTAAAAAGATAAAAGCGCCAATCATGGAATGAAGAAATACCAAACTAAAACCAGTTGGAAGGTCTAACTTGAAGGATAGCAAAATACCCATTGTGTTTACCAAAGCTCCGTATATCCACGCAAAGAAAAGTCCTTTACCAAGCAGGTTTGCTACAAGTGCAGGAGCAACAAGTATAGAAAAGACTACAAAGACACCCACAAGCTTTACAGAGCTGGTCACAGTGAGGGAAAAGAGGGCAAAGAAGACCACCTCTTTGAGATTTTCACTTAGAAACTTTCCCTTTATGTATATAAAAGAACCTAGAAGCGCATAGAGGATACCAGTTTTTACTATCTCTTGCTTTGGAATGAACAGAATGTCCGAAGCTGTGAGTTGCATAAGGTCTTCCATTCCATGGGGTGATTTGGAAAGTATCAAAACTACAGAAGACAAGCCCAAAGCGTATAAGAGTCCTATAAAAGCCTCCGAATACTTTCCTTTCTTTTGGGATAGAGCAACCAGCAGGCTACAAAGGACGGAAAAAAGGAGGGAAAGAATGTATGAGGGTCTGTTATATAACAAAAGGGAAAGGGCGAGACCCACTGCAGAAAACTGAGCTATGGCTATATCCGTAAATATGATCCCCCTTTTTACTATCTCAAGCCCAAAGTAGGCGTGTATACCAAGAAGTATAAAAGAGAGAAGGAGTGCATGAAGAAAGATGTCAGTCATTGACTTAACCTCCTTAGTATCTCATCAAAGAGGTCAAACAGGTTCTTTACTTGAGGAAGGGACCCAACGTCGTGAGGAAGAACTATCACTTTTACTCCCAGTTTGGAAGCCACATAGTTGGCAGTTCTTCTCTCATGGTAAACATCCTGAAGTACAAACTTCACTCCTTGGGAAGTCCTTATAAGTTCCTCTATATGCTTGGCAGTTGGTGGAATTCCAGGCAGGGGTTCAAGGGTCCCAACGAGCATAAGGCCGTACCTTCTGAGGAGGTAGTCGTAAACCTTGTGGTACTCTATGACTTTTACACCTTTGAGCTTGGGAAAACCCTCGTCCCACTCTTTTAGCTTGATGTTCCATCTTTTCACAAAGTCGCTGAGGTTCTCCCTGTAGTAAGAGCAGTTATTTTTTTCTAACTCACATAGCTTCTCTTGCAAAACCTTAGCGAGCACTGGTATACTGTGAGGGTCCAGCTGATAGTGCGGGTTTCCCTCAGGGTGAACATCTCCCATGGCCCTTGAAACACCTTCTGGCTTTTCTATTATCTCAACAAACTGGGAAAGGTCCAAAAATCCCTCTCCTCCAGGTTGTACCTTTGGGTTATTGGATTGAGAGAGTAAGGGAGGCAGAAAACCTACCTCCAAGCTGGCACCTTGGATGACAAGTAGGTCTGCGTTTCTTATCTTGGCTATATGGGAGGGTTTTGGAACCACAAAGTGTGGGTCTTCTCCCCCTTTTGCTATAACATAAAGGCTCACCTTATCTTTGCCTATCTCCTTTACAAGCTCTCCTATCCAAGGATAAGTAGCTACAACCTTTAGCTGTGCATGTCCGAGGCCAAAGGCTAAAAACAGCAAAAATAGAAGCTTTCTCATACCTTTCCTCCTTCAAAAGGGATGTGCCCCGTGGGCTCCTATGGCAAAGTTAAACTGAATAACAACCTCGTTTACTGTCTTCCTCCTATCTCCATAGAAAAGGGACCTGTTTTGACCTACCTGTAGCCTTAAACGAGAAAACTCGGTAGGGTTGAACTCCACCATGGTGTAGTAAGCAGGTAGGTTATTAGATAGGTTTATGCCCTTTCCATCAGCCTTTACATCGTTCTTATTTATCAGATTGTACTGAGCACCCACTCTCCACCTTGGAGCAAACCTCCAAACCAGCTGGGAGTAAAAGCCACCTTGCCTTTTGTTTATGCCGGCAATTACTAAGTTGTTCTGGTCATCGATGCTGTATCCTGTTCCCTTCTGATCCCTCCATAGATACTCACCTTGGAAGGATACGTATCTGTAAGAGTCTATGAAATATTTGGCTGTCAGGTCAAGGCCGTAAATTTTGGTCTTTCCTGCGAAGGCATTGTCTTCGTGGTATATTCTGGTTTTGCCAGTGGCATAGGACAAGCCAGTAAGAACCGAGAGACTCCCTACATCAAAGGAAGTTTTCACAAACCCCACGTAAAGGTTTGGCTCTCTTGTATCTCCTATCCTTTGACCACCTATCTCAAACCCTTCTGTTCCAAAGCTTTGTTCGTTTTCACCTTGCAAAGCCTCAACGCCGAGGAGAAGATAAAAGGGTGTTGGAGCAAGCCAGTTTATCTGAGCCCCCTTCTCTACGAGTCCGTCATCACCAAAAAAGACCTTATAAACGAGCGGTTGGTTTGCAAAGTCCCAAAGGTGGGGATGCTGAGAGTTTAATCTTCCAAAGGAGCTTCTGAACTTACCCACCTTGAGCTGAAGACTAAAAGGAAGCCCTCTGGTTACAGCATAGGCCTCTTCTACCTCCGAGCCATGTTCGGAGAAGGGAATGGTGGCATAAAGGTCAAAGTATGGGTCTACGGGAGCGTAAAGGTATAGCTCTGCGTAGTTTAGATTAAAACCTCTCTTTTCATTCAGCTCTCCGTGGTTTTCTCCATCATGCTTATGGTATAGCCCTGGAGTCTCAAGCTTTTTGAAAGTCTCATCTTTGAGATTCCTGCCAACATAGGAAGTGTCCAGTATGAGAGATATATCGGGTAAAAAGGCTGTCTGTTTGAAAGGGTAAAACTGATATACCTTTAGTCTTTCTTCGTACTTAGACCTTAGCTGAAGAGTCTTGTCCGCAGGGGCTGGCTTCTCTTCTGCCTTCTTTTCTTCCTCCTTAAGGGCTTTCTCTAAAACTTCTACCTTCTTTTTTAGCTCATCAAGCTGTCTTTTTAGCTCTTCTACACTCTCCTGCTGTGCATAGGAGAAGCTAAAGAGTAGTAAAAGAAGCGTCAACTTTTTCATGTTTACACCTCCTGCAGTTTTACTGATATAGAACAGTTTTTGTATTAAATTGCAGGAGGTGCCCTTGAGAGGGTGTGTTTTAAAACAGTCTTATAGGTTGTATGCTTAACATGGTAAAAGACAACAAAGGTGGTAAGAAAGTTCTTAACTTTTGGCTCTAATTTAAGACTGCCTTCTTTGTAATAGCTTGCTTTGAGAATGCATACAGAGCAATCAAGATGGAGCTTTCCGTCTTTATGGGTGTGGGATTCGCCTAAGGCTCCACCAAAGCTAAAAAAGATAAGAAGGAATCCTACGAGCCAGGTTTTCACACCTTATATTATACCCTTCAAGCTAAAGCTATCAACTACTCCCTAATGAAAGTAAAGAGCTTGCCCATTTAGGCTGGTTGACTGCAACCCTTTGAAAGAGATGTTAACGGAGGCTACAAAATCTGCATGTTCCTCAAAACCACAAAACTCACACTTAAATCTCTCTTGGCTTTTCCTATTGCTTTTTGAAACATAGCTACATATAGGACATGTTCTTGAAGTGTTCTGCGGTTCTACAAAAAGGACTGGCACTCCATAGAGTTTTGCTTTGTAAGAAATAAGTTTCTGTAAGAGCCTGAGCTGCCTCATGGCTTTTGACTCTGGCGAAGTTCTCTCCTTTTCTCTCTGTAGTGCAACCGCTTTTTGTTCACTGCCTCTCCTCCGTAGAAATTGCCAAAGCTATCTACTGCTGACTGTGTTTATGGATACTCTGTCTATTTCCTTGAAAGACACAAGCCTTTGGTCAAGGTCCATAGCAGAATGTTTTTTAAATTCTACTTTCTCTTTCCATAGGCATTACACACTACATGCT
>JAXSMZ010000035.1:0-9309 GCA_037924335.1 Aquificaceae bacterium | reverse complement strand
AGCGATGGAGGAAGGTCTCAGGTTTGCCATAAGGGAAGGAGGAAGGACAGTTGGAGCTGGTGTAGTAACTAAAATACTAGACTGAGAGGTGAGAGAATGGAGCAGGAGCTTATACGGATAAAACTCAGATCTTACGACCATAGGCTTCTTGACCAATCGGTGAAGCAGATAATAGATACTGTAAAAAGAACTGGTGGAATAGCAAAGGGTCCCATCCCCTTACCGACAACAAAGAGGAGATGGATAGTGCTCCGTTCTCCACACAAGTTTGAACAATCAAGGGAGCATTTTGAAATAAGAGAGCACAGAAGGATCATAGATATAACAAGGATAACACCGCAGACGGTGGAATCTCTCATGTCCATAAACCTTCCTGCGGGTGTTGACGTAGAGCTCAAGATGAGGAGTTAAATATGGCTATAGGTCTAATCGGGAAAAAGATAGGTATGACAAGAGTTTTTACCAAGGATGGAGTTTCTATTCCAGTAACTGTAGTACAGATAGAGCCAAACACTGTTGTAGCAGTAAGAACGCCAGATGAGCATGGATACACTGCCCTTCAATTGGGGGCTTTTCCTGCAAAGGAAAAGCACCTTACAAAGCCAGAGATAGGGCATCTAAAAAAAGCAAATGTAGGTCTCTTTAGGGTACTGAAAGAGTTTAAGATGGATGACGTTAAAGGTTACAGCGTGGGACAAGAGCTTAGCGTGTCTGACGTGTTCAGTCCTGGGGAGTTGGTTGACGTAGTGGGTAAAAGCAAAGGAAGAGGATTCACAGGAACTATGAAAAGATGGGATTTTGGCGGATTTCCCAAATCCCACGGGCACAGGTACCATAGGGCTGTAGGTTCTATAGGTAACAGGTCAGACCCAGGAAGGGTATGGAAGAGCAAAAGAATGGCTGGACATTACGGTTCTTCTACTGTAAGGGCTCAAGCCTTGCTTGTCGTTGATGTGCTTCCAGATAAGAATGTTATCCTGCTGAAAGGTTCTGTGCCTGGACCAAACGGTGAAAGGGTTGTTGTGCAGAAGAGTAACATATCAAGCAGAAAGTCCAAGAGGTTAAAACTCATGAGGTTAAAGCCTTTGGTTGAAGGTGTTATAAAAGGAGAAGAGATATGAAGGTTGGAGATGTGGAGCTAAGGGATGACATTTTCAACGTTGATGTAAAAAGGCACATACTCTGGGAAGTGGTAAAGTGGCAGCTTGCTGTAAGAAGACAGGGCACTCATAGTACAAAAACGAGGGGTGAAGTTAGTTACAGCGGTAGAAAGCTCCTCCCTCAGAAGGGTACAGGAAGCGCCAGGCATGGAGATAGAGGGGCTAACATATTCGTTGGTGGTGGAGTGGCTCATGGACCAAAGCCAAAAGATTACTATTACAACTTACCAAAGAAGGTTAGGAAGCTGGGCTTAAAGATGGCTTTATCTTTAAAAGCGCGCGAAGGCAACATTGTTCTCTTTGACAGCTTAAACTTAGGAGAGACACCAAAGACAAAGAAAGCTTTGGATTTTCTCAAAGGTTTAGGCATCAATAAAGAGAAGGTGGCCATAGTCATGCCAAACAGGGATGATGTTGTCATGAAGTCTTTCAGGAATCTCCGGAATGTGAGGGTTCTCCCAGTAGAGGGTTTAAACGTTTATGACCTCCTTTGGGGAGAAAAGGTTTTGATCCATAAGGGAGCTATAGATAAAATCTATGAGAGGTTATCGGCATGAGGAAACCCGAAGAGGTAATAATAAGACCTATAATAACAGAAAAAAGCAATAGATTGATGGAAGATCATAAGAAGTACACTTTTGAAGTTTCCATGGATGCTACAAAGCATGAAGTGAAGCATGCTGTAGAGAAGCTTTTTAATGTACCAGTACTAAAGGTGAATACGCTTATAGTAAAGCCGAGAAAGAAGAGGGTTTTTGGTAAACCAAGAAGGTATGGGTATACAAGAGCTTACAAAAAAGCAATAATCACCATACCAGCAGACAGAGAGTTAGACTTATTAAGCTTATGAGGTAAAGAAGATGGGTGTAAGAAAGCTAAAACCTACAACGAACGGACAGAGACATGCCATACTTTACGATTTTAAAGAGATAACAAAGAAAGAGCCAGAAAAGTCTCTGACTGTATACTGGCATAGAGCAAGGGGAAGGTCAAGACAGCAGGGTAAGGTCACAGCGAGGTCAAGAGGAGGAGGCCATAAGAAGAGATACAGACTCATAGATTTCAAAAGAGACAAAAGCCTTGTGCCAGCAAAGGTCATGTCTGTAGAGTACGACCCCTTTAGGTCTGCAAGAATAGCCCTTCTCCATTATGCTGACGGAGAGAAAAGGTACATTCTTTGGCCTGAGGGGCTCGAGGTGGGAAGCACTGTTATGTCTATATCCTACGAAGATGCCGAGAGCGGTAAAGAGCTTCCAGAGATAAAGGTAGGAAATGCCATGCCGTTGAAGTATATACCAGTTGGTACTTTGGTACACAACGTAGAATTAACTCCTGGAAAGGGTGGACAGCTGGTAAGGTCTGCGGGTATGTCAGCCCAGATACTTGGAAAGCTTGATAACCATATCCAGCTCCGACTACCCTCTGGTGAGATAAGGCTTGTACACGAAAGATGCATGGCTGCGATAGGTACAGTTGGTCTTGCAGAGCATGAACTTTTAAAGCTTGGGAAGGCTGGAAGGTCAAGGTGGCTTGGTCTAAAACCCCACGTAAGAGGAACTGTTATGAACCCTGTGGACCACCCGCACGGTGGTGGTGAAGGTAAAACAAAAGGGAAACACCCTGAGTCTCCATGGGGATGGAAAACAAAAGGATACAAGACAAGGAGGGGTAAGAAGTATTCAGACAGGTTTATACTTGTCAAAAGGAAAGGAGGCATAAAGAGATGAGCTTTAGGGGTGCATGGTATAAAAGAAGTAAACTGATCGATGATCCAGAAACATTCTTAAAGCTGTATAAAAAGACGCAGAACATATACAAAAGGGTCAGAAGGGTTCAACATACAAGGGAGCTTTTTGAGAAGGCTCTTCAAAAGTACAGAGAATCATGGGAAAATTACAGGCTATTCGTTGATAAAAGAGCATGGGTTGACCCAAAGCTATGGAAAAGGATAAGACAGATGAATCAAACTGGGGACAGAAAGGTTATAAAAACTTACAGCAGGGATACAACCATAATACCTGAGTTTGTTGGTCACACCATTGCAGTCCACAACGGAAAGACCTTTGTTCCAGTTTATATAACCTCCGATATGGTTGGTCATAAGCTGGGTGAGTTTGCTCCAACAAGAACCTTCAGGGGTCACCCAGAGAAATCTGCCAAAGTGGCAAAGAAGAAGTGAGGTGAAGAGATGGAAGCTAAAGCTGTTCTAAAGTATGCTAGGGTATCACCCACTAAGGCAAGACAGGTGCTGAGGTTGATACAGGGAGCTAATGCTGGAGATGCCCTTTACCAACTGAGAGTAATACCAAAGAAGGGGGCAAGGATAGTGGAGGATGTTTTAAAGAGTGCTCTTGCAAACGCTGAGCAGCATGGTCTTGATATCGATAAAGTGTATGTAAAGAAAGCCATTGCCAATGATGGTCCCAGGTATAAGAAATGGATGCCAAGGGCGCATGGAAGGGCCACAGTTATGAAGAAAAGAACATCTCATATAACGATAGTTTTGGAAGAAAGAAAGGAGGAAGAGTAGATGGGACAGAAAACTCACCCTATTGGGTTTAGGATAGGAGTTATCAAGGATTGGAACTCCAAATGGTTTGCAAGCAAGAGAGATTATACGCAGATTTTACATGAAGACATAAACATAAAGGATTATATAAAGAAGAGGTATGCCTCTGCTGGCATATCTAGGGTTGTGGTGGAGAGAATGGCTGAAAAGGTGAAGGTGAGGATAATGGCATCCAGGCCTGGGATCATAATAGGAAGGAAGGGTGCAGAAGTAGAACAGCTTAAAAAAGATATAGAGAGAATAACTGGGGATAAAGATGTGACTATAACCGTTGATGAAGTAAGAATTCCAGAGCTTGATGCTCAGCTTGTGGCTGAGGAGATAGCCTTGCAGATCGAGAAGCGTGTATCCCATAGGAGGGCAATGAAGAGAGCCATAGACAATGCCTTCAAAGCAGGTGCAAAAGGAGTTAAGGTTCAGGTCAAAGGCAGAATAGGCGGTGCAGAGCTTGCCAGATCCGAGTGGTTCCTTGTGGGTAGAATGCCATTGCAGACACTAAGAGCTGACGTGGATTATGGCTATGCAAGGGCTTATACCAAGTACGGTGTGCTCGGCGTAAAAGTATGGATATACAAGGGAGATGTTCTAAAGGGTGGGAAAGAAGAGATTATAAAGAAGATAGAAGAAGACTTGAAAAAAGCAGAGAAGGAGGTTTAAGGTATGTCTTTTTTAGCTCCAAAAAAAACTAAATTCAGGAAATCTCAGAGAGGGACTTTAAAGGGTAAAGCCCATAGGGGAAACAAGCTTGCTTTCGGCGAGTATGGTATACAGGCTTTGGAATCTTATTGGATAACGCAGAGACAGATAGAGGCAACAAGGATAGCCCTAGTTCGTGCCTTGAGAAAGGGGGCAAAGATATGGATAAACATATTTCCAGATAAGCCCTACACGAGAAAACCCAATGAGGTAAGAATGGGTGGTGGGAAGGGTGACCCAGAAGGCTTCGTTGCTGTGGTTAAACCTGGGAGGGTAATGTTTGAGTTCTCGGGTGTTCCAAAGGATGTAGCTGAAGAGGCTTTCAGGCTCGCATCCGCTAAACTACCCATAAAGGTGCGTCTCTTAAAAACTGGAGGTGTAATAGTATGAAGGCAGTGGAGCTTAAAAAGCTGAGCCTGCAGGACTTGAAAAAGAAAGAGGAAGAGTTAAGAAAAGAGATAAGCAGATTAAGATTTAGGAAGAAGATAGAAGGGCTTCCTAATATAATGCTCATTAGAAATACAAAAAGAGATTTAGCAAGGGTGCTAACAGTTATAAGAGAAAAAGAGCTAAGGGGTTTAGAATGATGGAAAGAAGATGGCACGAGAGAAGGAAGGAGTTTACAGGAGTGGTTGTGAGCGATAAGATGGAAAAGACTGTAGTTGTAAGGGTGGACAGAAAAGTCCCCCATCCCATCTATAAGAAACATGTAATAAAAAGCAAGAAGTATCATGCCCATGACCCCAATAAGGAATGCAAAGAGGGTGACATTGTTGTTATAAGGGAAACGAGACCACTCTCAAAGACCAAGAGGTGGGTTGTTGTAAAGATATTGCAGAGGGCAAAATCGCCAGAGGATGCTCTAATGGAACAGATTTCCTAACTCTGCTAAAATATATGCATGGGATCTCTCTTTGTTCTTTCCGCACCTTCTGGTACTGGTAAAACTACTGTTGCTGAAAAGCTTTTAAAAAGGTCACCAGATGTCAAAAGGATAGTTACTGCCACAACAAGGCCAAGAAGGGAAAAGGAAGTAGAAGGTGTAGATTACCTGTTCTTAAGTAAAGAGGAGTTTGAAATTAGAATAAAGGAGGATAAGTTCCTTGAGTACGCCTGCGTTTATGGCAACTACTATGGAACGCCCAAAGAGCAAGTGCTAAAAAACATGGAAGAGGGAATAGATTCTCTTCTTGTTATAGATGTACAGGGAGCAAGAAACATAAAGAGGAGAGTTCCGGAGAGCGTTCTTATCTTTCTTCTCCCTCCCTCCATTGAGGAGCTAAAGAGAAGACTCTCTACAAGGGGTTATACTGACAGCAATTTTGCCGAGAGGGTCAGTAAGGTGGAAGCTGAGATAGCATGTGCCAGGTACTTCGATTATATAGTGGTAAACGATTTTCTTGACAAGGCTGTTAGTGCTATGGAGTATATAATTAACTCCCAAAGGTACAGTAAAGAGAATGTGTTAAAGGATGCGATGAAAACAATAAAGGACCCCAACATAAGGGATGCTCTTTTTATGGGTGAGTGCAAAACATTTTTAGAATAAAGGAGGATGGTCTATGGGAAAGAGACCAGACATAGAGAAAGCTTTAAAGAATATCTCTTCAAGATACGAGCTTGTACATGCAGCAGCAAAAAGAGTAGAACAGCTGATGCAGAAGGGAGAGGACATATTTGTGAGAGATAAGGCTACTGGAGAGCTGACTAAGAAGACATTCCAAGCTATTCAAGATATAGCCTCGGATAGAGTGAAGGTCCTAAGGGTAGAGCAAGAAGAAGAGAAAAAGGAATGAAGAGGTTTTTACCCCTCTTTGTCCTCTTGCTGTGCACCATTGCCCATTCTCAGACGCTTCCAGAGGAGTACAGGCTCCTTTCCCAGTATCTGAAGGATAGAGACTTGAAGCTTGGAGAAAGGATACTGAGGGATTTCCCAAAGGCTGTTTTCTCAGAAGACCTAAAGGTCATGATAGCTGAGGACTTACATAGGATGGGTAAGATCGACGATGCAAGAGGTTATGTCCAAAAGGTTAATGTAAGAAGGCTCAGATCAGACATTTTGAATAAATATGCGGAGCTTTGGAAAGAACTAGGACTCAGTAAGAAGGAAGCTCTTTTGTCCAGTCCAGTGTTATTTAGGGACTTTATAGGGTCTGTAGAGTTAAGCGATGAGGAGACAGTATACGTTGTCCAACAGCTCATAAAAGCCAGACACTACGAGGATGCTTTAAAGCTCTTGTCAAACTTAAAAAAGGACGATGTATGTTACTATTTGGGAGTATCATACTACTATACGGGCGATAGGAAGCATGCTAAAGAAATTTTTGAAAACTGCCAGGATGAAAAGGTCTACCCTTATCTTATGAGGCTCTATGTTGAGGAGAGGGATGAGGATAATATTAGGGAAATTCTTGTAAAGGTCAGAAGCACAGATTTGAGAGATAGTCTACTTTTTTTGATGGGCAGGCATTACTTATACACAGGAGAATACGAAAAGGCAAAGGAGTACATATCTTCAATGACAGACTCTTACGAAAGATACTTTAACTTGGGTTTGTTGGATTTTATAGATGCCAATTATGAGCAGGCTTCCCTTAACTTCATGAGGGCACTTTACCTCGCAAAGAACAAGCAGAGTTGGTCTCAGGCAAGCTTTTGGGTTTATAAGTCTTACTCTTCGGAAGGGAAGGAAAATACAGCTTTGAAATACCTTGTGGAAGCAACAAAAGGGGATGGTTTTTATTCCACTATCGCCAAGGTTTATGTTGGTGAGCCAATCGTCTACAGGAGTCTAAGACGCATACTTTTAGATGATAGCTTTTCCAGTCAAGCTAACGTTATAAAAGCAATAAGAGATGCAGGTTTTTATTACTACTCAAGGTTTGAGGCTTTTGAGAGGCTTTCTAAGATGTCGCCATCTGATATAGTGGCCATATCCAAGTTTGACCCTTTCTTAGCCATAAAGCTTGCTGTTAGTAAGAAGGGCTATGGTTCGCAAGTGTACAACCTGGTAGCTTTTCCAACACCTTACTATGCTTACGTTTATGAGGCATCGGAGTATTTTGGTATTCCCGCAGAGGTCATATGGGCTGTAATGAGACAGGAAAGCCTCTTTGACCCATATGCCATATCTTCTTCAAAGGCTAAGGGACTAATGCAGCTTATGGATAGCACGGCAAGTTGGGTTGCAAGGAGAGTTGGATTTGGAGACTTTAACATATTTGACCCAAAGGACAATATAAAGTTAGGCTCAGCTTACCTCAGATACCTTTACGACTATTGGGATGGTGACTTAGTAAAAGTACTGGCAAGCTATAACGCTGGAGAGAACAGAGTAAATGGCTGGAAAAATTACAGAGATATGTACGTTTTTATAGAAACTATACCTTACGAAGAGACTAGAAATTTTGTTAAAAGGGTGCTATACAACTATTACGTTTACAAAGACCTGCTTAGATTAAAGTGACCTTACAGCTTTGCTTATCCTTTCAATGGTGTTTTCTACATCCTCCTGCGTGTGCGCTGCACTCAAGAACCATGCCTCAAACTGGGATGGTGGTATAAGTATGTTATTTTTTAATAAAGCTCTAAAGAATCTACCGAACATCTTAGTATCTGACCTTTTAGCTGATTCAAAGTCTCTTACCTTTTCTTCGCTGAAAAACACAGTAAACATAGAAGCTATACAGTTGATAGTATGAGGTACACCCTTTTCTTTGAGTACTTCAGATATACCATAAGCTAACTTAGAAGTCAGTTTGTCAATATTCTCGTATGGGTTTAACTCTATGAGCTCTTTTAGTGTTGCCATGCCTGCCACCATAGAAAGGGGGTTGCCGGAGAGGGTCCCAGCCTGATAGATGGGTCCGCTTGGGGATACCATCTCCATTATTTCCCTCTTCCCACCGTAAGCACCTAATGGCATGCCGCCGCCTAGGACCTTTCCAAGGCATGTAATGTCTGGAACTATACCAAAGATCTCCTGAGCACCGCCTAAGGACACTCTAAAACCTGTTATCACTTCATCAAATATAAGGAGAGAGCCGTAGCTCTTTGCTGTCTTCGAGAGGCTTTTTAAAAACTCTACATCCGGTATCACAACGCCCATATTTCCAGCTATGGGTTCGACTATAGTGCAAGCTATATCTTCACCGTACTTTTCAAAGGCCTCCTCGACATATTTAGTATTATTGAAGGGTAAAACTATAGTTAGGTTTGCAACCTCCTCCGGTACTCCAGCCGTCCCAGGCATACCAAAGGTTGCTACACCAGACCCACCTTTTACTAAAAGGCTGTCGTAATGTCCATGATAGCATCCATCAAACTTAACTACGTACTTCCTTCCAGTGTACCCTCTTGCAAGCCTTATGGCAGACATGGCCGCTTCTGTACCCGAGGACACAAACCTAACGCTCTCCATTGAAGGGACTAAATCTGTAACCAGCTCGGCAAGGTACACTTCGTACTGATTTGTAAGACCATAGGACAATCCCCTTTGGGCTTGTTCTTGAACTGCCTTTACAACCTTTGGATGGGCATGACCCAGTATGAGAGGTCCCCAAGAGTTTATATAATCTATGTACTCGTTTCCTTCCACATCCCATACTTTTGAACCCAAAGCTCTTTCTACAACTATGGGTTCACACTCTACAGCTTTGAAAGCTCTCACTGGAGAGCTCACACCACCTGGCATAACTTTCCTTGCTCTCTCGTAAAGCTCTGAGTTAGTCATATGCTTACATTTTAACACAGCTTTTTGCAAGAAGTCTCCATCCTCTATAGGGTGGAGATGAATTGCACTTGATAATTTGTCAAGTGGTTGCTTTCATCTCTCTTTTGAAAATGAGAGGCTTCCCGCTCCCTGTCCTAAAACTTTATCTAAAA
>JAXSMZ010000034.1:0-10844 GCA_037924335.1 Aquificaceae bacterium | reverse complement strand
CATAGCAGATTAACATTGTAGTGTCAACTTCTATAAGTGTCAAGGGGTCTTTATGTTTCTAAGTTTCTATATGCGTCTATAAACTTCTATATATTCAGTGATTAGTTTCTAATACTTTTATCTTCTCCTTCAAGTTCCTAATTAATTGTATAATTAACACTGAAGGAGGAGATATGTTCAAAAGGGTAGCATCACTTTTAAACATCCTTACGAACAACATAGCCATAGACCTTGGTACTGCAAACACTGTGGTTTATGCGGAGGGTAAAGGGATAGTTCTGTACGAGCCTTCCGTTGTAGCGGTAGATACTAGGACAAACAGGGTCATAGCCGTTGGGAGGGAAGCCAAGGAGATGGTTGGGAAAACCCCAGAGAACATTAAGGCTATTAGACCATTAAGGGACGGAGTTATAACAGATTTTGAAGCTACACAGGTGATGCTCTCTTACTTTATAGACAGAGCCATCGGGGGAGGAATATTCAAACCCAAGCCCAGAATCGTTATAGGCGTTCCTTCTGGTGTAACGCAGGTGGAGAAAAGGGCTGTTATAGATGCGGCTAAGGGAGCTGGTGCTCGGGAGGTGTTTCTGATAGCGGAGCCGATGGCTGCAGCCATAGGTGCTGAACTACCTATAGATGAACCTATAGGAAGCATGATAGTTGACATAGGAGGTGGTACTACAGAGATAGCAGTCATATCCTTGGCTGGGATAGTCGTTTCTAACTCTATAAGGGTAGCCGGGGATGAGATGACTGAGTCCATAATACAGTACATAAAAAGGAAGTTTCACATGTTTGTGGGTGAACAAACTGCCGAAAGGATCAAGATAGAGTTAGGGAGTGCAATATACGAGGACGAAGAGAGGGAGATGGAAATAAGGGGAAGGGACATAACAGGTCTCCCAAAAACTGTAAAGATAACAAACAAAGACACAACAGAGGCTCTTGAGGATGTGATAAGTTCCGTAATAGGCGCCATAAGAGCTACTATTGAAAGAACACCCCCAGAACTTGCCTCAGATGTAGCGGAGAGAGGAATAGTGCTCGCTGGTGGAGGGTCTCTTCTGAGAAACTTAAACGTCAGAATAGAGAGAGAGTTGGGACTGAGAGTTTATTACTGTGATGACCCAATAACAGCAGTGGCAAGGGGTGTTGGAAAGGTACTTGGACAGATAGACCTTCTCAGAAGAATATCCATGGAATGAGGAGAAAAGAACTTTTACTTTATCTGTTCTTCTTTATAATGAGTTTCCTTTTGTATCTCTCCAATTTTTCTTCCAGCAGGTATGTATCTTTCTTTATAGATACTTTTTATCGTTTGCTTTTACCAGTGGTTGAGTTAAAAGCGCGCATAACAGATGAAGTAAACGATACCGTAAAAACTTACCTGTACCTTGTGGATGTAGAGAGGAGAAACAGGGAGCTTCTTAAGGAAGTGCAAAGACTTTACATGTACAAGTCACAGCTTGAGAGCTGTAGGATATCTCTTGACCGTATGTCAGACCTACTCCATATAGAAAAAGGGGATTACAGAGAAGATGTCCTCTTTGCCAGAGTTATAGGGTATGACCCTTCTGGAAGGGACGCTTTTATACTCATAGACAAGGGTAAAGATCACGGTTTGGAGGTTGGTTTCGTAGTTTTTTTTAATGAAAACTTGGTTGGCCTTGTAGATAGAGTTTTTTCCAGCTCTGCAAGGGTAAAGACCGTTTACTCGGATGATTTTACCGTATCCGCGATGGTAGAGAGTACTAGAACAAACTGTATATACAGAGGAGGATGGACAGATGGGAGACTTCTTTACATTGGTCTGGATGAGCCCATAAAGGCTGGGGATAGAGTGCTTCTCAGAGACAATAAAGGAGTCATCCCCGTTTTTCTCATTGGAAGAGTGGATTATGTTGAGAAAAGTTACAATCAGTTCTTTAAAAAAGTCTTTGTAAAACCTTTACTGAGTGTTAGGAACTTAGAGTATTTAGCGATAATAAAGGAGAAGCTATGAGGTTTTATCTGATAGCTTTTCTCTTAGCCTTTGTGCAATCCTCCCTGCTGACCGGTATGTTTGTATCAAGCCTTTATGCCCCCGACCTTGTGCTTCTTTATCTTTTTTACTCTCTTTATTCGCAACCACAACCCGATATAAGAAAACCTGTTATCTCTGGATTTTTTCTTGACCTCATGTACGACACGCTCGGATGGAACATGTCAGGGAAGCTCATGGCCAGTTTTTTCCTTGAGCTAATAAAGAGTAGATACTTGCTCGTTTCCCATCTTTCTGTGCTAGTCTCCTATATGATGGTAGCTCTCCTTGAGCATGCTTTTAGGTTCTTTCTCTTTAGAGTAAAGTATTACTACTCTTTTAGTCCAGCCCTTTTTGTATTGGGTCTATTTACTGAGAGCCTTTTTCTGATGATGTTTACTTCCCTTATAATCAAAGGAAATGCAAAGGCGTAGGTTTATTTTTTTACTTATCTTTGGCGTCTTTCTTTACCTCGTGGTGATGCTAAGGCTTTTTTACTTGCAAGTGCTCAAAAGGTCTTACTTTTACAATCTTTCAAAGAAGAACTATCTTAGGGTAAGGACCCTTTACTCTCAAAGGGGCGAGATATTAGACAGAAAAGGGAATAAGCTTGCTTACGACATTCCTAAATACATGCTCTTCCTAGACCCTCAGAAGTTGGAGGATAAAGAGAGCTTATCCAAGCTTTTAGAAAATCTAAGGGAAGTGTTCAGTTTGAATATTGAAGAGAAGGTTCTTAAAGAGAAGGTCAAAGGCTTTGAACCTATCCCCATAAAGACGCTTAACAGTCAAGAAGAGATAGACAGGTTTTACAACAACAACTATAAGCTACCAGGGCTTTTTATAAACATGGTTCCACAGAGATTCTATCCTTACGGAGATATAGCAGCACATCTAACGGGTTATACAGGGTATCCTTCTGAGGATGAGCTCAAAAAGCATGGGGACAGAGTATCCCTTCAGAGCTTAGTGGGTAAATACGGTGTGGAGAAGGCTTTTGATAAGGTACTTCTTGGTTATGTGGGCGGAGAAGAGGTTATGGTAAACGCTCTTGGGAGACCAATAAAAGTTGTCAAAGAAAAGCAGCCTCAAAAGGGTAACTCTGTAGTCCTTACCATTGATGTGAACGTTCAGAAGATCATCTACGATGTTTTTAAAAGCTCTGGTCATAAAGCTGGTGGTGTTCTTGTACTTCATGCCAACACGGGTGAAGTTCTGGGAATGCTTAGCTATCCTAGCTTTGACCCCAATTATGTATCTGAAAGATGGGAAGTTCTTTTCTCGGACCCACTAAAGCCTCTGTTCAACAGGTGCCTTTTGGCCAAATACCCTCCAGCTTCTGTTATAAAGCCCGCTCTTGCTATAGCTCTGCTAGAGAAGGGTATATCCCCAAAGGAAGGAGTTGTATGCGATGGAAGGTTTGAGTTAGGGAACAGGACCTTTTACTGTTGGAACAGACACGGACATGGATGGGAGAACCTAAAAGGTGCTATAAGGGATTCCTGTGATGTTTTCTTCTATCATAATGGATATTACTATCTTGGACCTAAGGGAATAGAGAGCGTACTGAGAGGTTTTGGCTACTCTGAGAATGTACCTTTCGAGCTTCCAACGTCAAAAGGGATCATCCCCACACCAGGCTGGAAGAGGAAGAAACTTAAAGAGTCTTGGTATGGTGGGGATACGGTTAACCTTTCAGTAGGTCAGGGTTACATAACATCCACATTGCTTGAGCAAACTCTTATGATGAGCGGTATAGTAAACAACGGTGTAGTCTACAAACCCACACTGGTCAGGGAGATAATAGACCCCTATGGTAGAACACTTTGGAGGAACAGGAAGGCTGTCTATAAAGTGATAAAAGCAGACCCAGAGCACTTCAGTATAGTTAAGGAAGCTCTACGGGATGTTGTCAGAATGGGTACGGGTCAAGCGGCCAACTCTCCCATAGCCGAGATAGCTGGTAAAACAGGCACAGCACAGGTATCCCCCTTAAGGAGGAAAAACTTGCCCTACAACCTAAGAGACCATGCATGGTTTGTGGGTTTTGCTCCCTATAGAGACCCCATATTTATAGTAGGTGTTTTGGTAGAGCATGGCGGCTCCGGGGGTGCAGCGGCAGCCCCCATAGCAAGAAGGATAATAGAGAGAATGTACATGGAAGGAATAAGCAAGGAGCTTATTTAAACCTTCTTACCCACCAAAGTAGATACGTTGAACTCCTCCCTGTAGTAAAGAACCTCCAAACCTCTGAAAAGTTCCAAAAGCTCCCCGTCCTTCAGCAGAAAGTCTGGATTAAAATCCTCTCTTATAATCATGTGCTTTTGGTTGTAAGTCTCAAAGATAAGAAGACCCCCTTTTTTTAGAGCCTTCACAATAGGATTGGACAATCTCCTGCTGAGGTAGTAAAAGTTTATTATAAGGTCGTAAGTGTTTTCTGGAAGTGTGTACTCATCCAAGTCTGCACACAGAAAGTTTACGTTAACCCCCTCTCTTTTTGCGTTATCCTCTGCTATACTTATGGCTGTACATGATATATCTATGGCATCTACATCAAAGCCCTTTTTTGCCAAGAATATAGCATTCTCCCCAGTACCGCAGGCAAGCTCCAAAGCTTTACCGACTGGAGCCAGGTTATAGAAGTCTAAAAGAGTTTTGTGGGTCTGGGATCTCCATCCACTCATGTATCTTTGTTCCCAACGCTCCTTGTCAGCCATAGCCATGAGAACATTATACAGCTCTTGATCTTTCTTAAGCATAGCGTAGTTTATACTATAGAAGGATGAGGACTATTTTTGACAGGGACATAATAGAAAAGTACGACAAGCCAGGGCCAAGGTACACGAGCTACCCGCCTGCTACTGAGTTTCATGCTGGTGTGGGAGAGCAAGATTACATAAAAAAGCTTCATGAGAGCAACAAAAGAGGTAGGACCCTTTCCCTTTACGTGCATATTCCCTTCTGCGAGAGTGCATGCTGGTTCTGCGGTTGCAATGTGATCATATCCCACAGAAAGGATGTGAGCGGTCGATACCTGGAGTGTGTGCGTAGGGAGATGGAAAAGCTGGGACAGTATATAGATAGGTCCAGAAAGGTGGTACAGCTTCATTGGGGCGGTGGGACACCCAACTTTCTCAGCAACGAGGAGATAACTGAGCTGATGGGTTGTATAAAAGAGATCTTCAGCTTAGATGAGAAGGCAGAGGTGAGCGTAGAGATAGACCCCAGGTATCTATCCGAAGGACAACTGGAAACCCTAAGGAGCTTGGGATTTAATCGTATAAGCATGGGTCTTCAGGATACGGACGAGGAGGTACAAAGGGCTATAAACAGAGTCCAGCCCTATGAGCTTATGCAGAAAGTTATGAAAGACCTCAGATACCTTGGTTTTGAAAGCATAAACATAGACCTAATATACGGCCTTCCCCATCAGACGCCAGAGAAGTTCAGGAGAACCATTGAAAAAACCATAGCCTTAGACCCTGATAGGGTGGCTGTCTTTAACTTCGCCTACGTGCCATGGCTCAAACCTCTTCAGAGGAAGATAGAACCATCAACTCTACCACCACCAGAGACAAAGCTCGAGATGCTCAGGTTATCCATAGAACTCTTTCAGTCTGCTGGGTATGTTTTCATAGGAATGGACCACTTTGCCAAAGAAAAGGATGAGCTTACGTTGGCCCAAAGGGAAGGAACTCTTTGGAGGAACTTTCAAGGTTATACGACAAAGAAGGGCGTGGACCTCATCGGTATAGGTGCAACTTCCATAGGCATGCTCTACGATGGATACTTTCAAAATTACAAAACCATAAGGGAATACTACACAGCCTTGGACAATAGCAGACTCCCCATAATGAGAGGGTACATCCTTAGTGAGGAGGACCTTCTTAGGAGAGAGGTGATCATGGACCTTATGTGCAATTTCGTCTGTGATTTTGATAGGATAGAAAGGATGTTTGGAATAGATTTTGAGAGCCACTTTGAGAGGGAGTTAGAAAGGTTGAAGGAAATGCAAGAGGACGAGCTCCTTACAGTAGAGGAGAGAAAGGTCAAGGTCCTACCAAAGGGTAGACTGCTCATCAGAAACATAGCCATGAACTTTGATGAGTACATAGAGAAGAAGAAGGAGCTTAGATTCTCAAGGACCATATGAGTAAACTTCTTGAGGTTATCTCTCTTACAAAAGTTTTTAGAGTAAGCAAGGGGCTATTCAGGTCTTTCCCTTTCTACGCTGTTAAGGATGTCAGCTTTTGGGTCAATGAGATGGAGGTCTTCGCTCTTGTGGGTGAGTCAGGTTCTGGAAAGAGTACAATAGGCAAGGTGATCCTAAGGCTTGAAAAACCTACCTACGGAGAGGTAAGGTTTGAGGGAAAGAGCATACTTCTCCTTGGAAAAGAGTACACAAAGAAGGTTGCTGCAGTCTTTCAAGACCCAAGGTCTTCCCTGAACCCCTATATGAATATAGAGGAAATAATAAAAGAACCACTTTTGGTACACGGCATAAAAGAGAAGGAAAAAAGACTGAAAGAGGTTATAAGGATGGTTAGACTCTCCGAGAACCTTCTTGAGAGGAGACCAGAGAATGTATCGGGTGGTCAGAGACAAAGGGTTGCCATAGGTAGAGCTCTGTCTTTGTCTCCAAGACTCATAGTGGCTGATGAACCAACAGCTTCCCTAGATGCAACCATAAGAAAAGATATACTCATGCTTTTCTCTGATCTTAAAAAGGAAAGGATCAGCACCATCCTAATAACTCACGATATGAGGGCAGTTGAACTTGTAGCTGACAGAGTAGGAGTAATATACGGCGGTAAACTTATGGAGGTTGGGTCTAAGGAGGAGGTCCTTCAAGAACCAAAGCATCCCTACACCAAGTACCTGCTTGCTAACCTTCCAGTAAAACATCCAAGGGATAGGAAGATAAGGACCTTTGAAGAGTTTAAGGCTCTGCAGAACAGCGATGGCTGTCCCTTCTATCCCCTGTGCTTGGAGAAAATGAAAGAATGCGAGTATAGCCTAAGGGAGGTTTACAAGGATGGAAGGTTCGTTGCCTGTAACTTATACTGAACTTCTCCTGTTGCTTCTTTTTCTGTACCTGTCTGGCTTTTTCTCATCCTCAGAGATAGTTTTCTTTGGTACCAACAGGTACATCCTAAAAAGGTATGCGCAGAGGAAGGTATACAGGCTATTAAGTAGATTACTATCTAAGCCTAGGGAGCTTCTCCTTTCCATACTCATAGGGAACGAAATAGTAAACGTTTTCATATCCTCTTACGGGACTAAGGTCTTTGTGGATGCTTTTGGAACAAAGGGTGCTTCCATATCTGTATTTCTTATGAGCCTTCTGATATTTGTGTTTGGAGAGGTCTTTCCAAAAAATCTGGTACTACCTTTCACTACCAAACTCTCCTTGCTCTATACACCTATATTTTACGTTTTTCACATTCTCTTCACACCGATCAGGCTACCGCTGGCTTTTACGCTTGAAAGACTTTTAAAAACCTTTGACCTTAGGATGGAAGAGAAGAAGAAGGTAGAAGAAGTTTTTTGGGACATATTTGATATGGGACATGCGGCTGGATTGTTTACAGCCGATGATAAGGACCTTGTGGAAAGACCTATGTCCCTTGATGATACGCTTGTAAAGGAGATAATGACGCCAAGGTTGGATATTTTTGCCCTAGATGAGGACCTGACAGTTGAAGAAGCCTTTGGGAAGGTCATTGAGAGAAAGCATGCGCGTATACCCGTTTTTGAGCAAGATATGGACAACATAACTGGAATAGTATACGTAAAAGACCTTATACCTTTGGAGGAAAACAAAAGCAGAAAACTAAAAGAGTTCAAGAAAACTGCTCTGTTTGTGCCAGAGATGCTTAGCGTCATGTCCTTGCTCAAGGAGATGAGAGAATCCAGCACCCAGATAGCTATAGTGGTTGGCGAGCATGGGGAAGTAGTCGGCCTTGTTACCATTCATGACGTTGCTGAGGTGGTATTTGGACACGTACCAGAGGTGTGGGAGGAGGACCTTGTGAAAATTTCTAAGGACACTTACAAGGTTTATGGGTGGACAGATGTGGAGAGAGTTGCAAAAGTTGTAGGTTTTGAACTTCCAGAAGAATACGAGTATGATACAGTTGGAGGGTTTGTTATGGCCAACCTTTCTAAAGTTCCAGAGGAAGGTGATGAGTTTGAGTACAACAACTTTAAGTTCAGAGTGGAAAAGATGGAAGGAAACAGAATAGTGAGCCTTTACATAATGGCACAAGAGGAAGAAAAGGTTTAACTTGTATAGTATGGTTAGAGGTGAGCTAAAGACTACGGTAAAGCCAAAGTTAAATCTGTCTATACTTCTAAGGCACGATGTAGAACTTCTTACAAAAACAGCGCAGGACTTGGAGCAAGAGCTTGAAAAGGAAAAGTCTCAGAACCCTTACATATCCTATGTGGTCAAAAGGGTTCCAACATGGTTTTTTAGAGAGGAGGTAAAGCCTAAGGAGCCAGTAGCAACAAACAGCGTGTACAAGCAGCTACTGGAGCAGATAAACCTTGAGTTTGATGGAGACGATAGAGATATAGCCTTAGAGATCCTCTACAGAGTAGACCATGATGGTTTCTTGAAGTGTGGGTTAGAAGACATAGCAGACACATACGGTGTAAGCGTGGACTACGTGGAAGATATAAGGGAGTTCATAATGATGGAGATAGAACCAATAGGTGTAGCTTCCAAAAACCTTGAGGAGTTTTTGGAAGTCCAGCTAAAGGAGATGTATCCAGAGGATGCTGAGTTCAGAAGAGAAGTTCTTCAATCCATCAAAAGCGGCAAGGTGGGAAAAAACGTAAAGGATATAATATCGCGGCTGAGGCTAAGACCCATACCGAGTGAGGACAGTGTCAAAACCACTTCAAGGGTGGACCTTCTCCTTGAGCACGATGGAGAAAGCTGGTACCTTTTCATCCAAGATGATTTTATAGACATAGAGATCAAAGAAGAACAGCATCAGGAGGACGAATTGAGTAAGGAAAAGCTGAGGAAAGCTAAAAACTTAAAGTTTCTCATTGAGATGAGAAGAAAAGTTCTCAGAGGTATAGGTCAGCTCCTCATAGAAAGACAGGAAGGTTTTCTACTTAGGAACGAGCCACTTAAAAGTCTAACAGTGAAAGGTGCAGCAGAAAGGATGGATGTGAGCATATCCACAGTTAGCAGGATGATAAACTCCAAGTATGTAAAAACACCCATTGGAACATTCCCCCTTAGATTCTTCTTTGTTAAGGAGAGTAAAGGAGGAGTCAGCAAGGAAGAAGTGATGAGAGCCATAAGGGAAGTTCTGGAGATGGATGACTCTCTAAGCGATAGAGAGGTCTCAGAGCTTTTGAGGTCAAGGGGTATAAACATAGCGAGGAGGACTGTAGCCAAGTACAGGAAGCTTCTGGGTCTGAGATGAGAAGGCTACTGGAGGTCAAAAAACTTTTGGGGGAAAAAGGCATTGACGCATTCCTCTTTAATTCCCAAGCAAACGTCTTCTACCTTTCTGGCTTTAGGTCAACTCATGCTTATGTTTTTCTCACCGATAAGAGCCATCACCTTCTAACGGATGGGAGATATTACGAGAGGGCAAAGGAGCTTCTACCCAATTGGGATGTAAGGCTAATAGAACAGAGTGCCCTCAAGTATCTGAAAGCTTTCTTAAAGGAGATGGGAGCTAAAATAGTTGGCTACGAAAAAGACAGGGTAAGCTGCGAATTCAAGGAGAAGTTGAGGACAAAGGGAGTAAGATGGATTGGCTTTTCTGGTTTTCTCAAAGAGATAAGAGTTATAAAAAACCATGATGAGATAAGGCTGATGGAGGAAGGCGTGGGAAAAAGCGACCTAATATACAAAAGACTGCTGGATTTTATAAAACCTGGCATTTCAGAACTTGAAGTCAGAGCCTTTATAACTGGAGAGATATTCAAAGAGGGTGGATTGGGTGAGAGCTTTCCCGCAATAGTGGCATGCGGTGAGGGGTCTGCCATTCCCCACTGGGAGACATCCCAAAGAAGCATAGAGCATGGTAAGAACCTTCTCATTGACATGGGCCTTTTGTGGAAAGGCTACTGTACTGACTTTACAAGAACCATCTTTGTTGGTAAAGCTTCGAACGAATTTAAAAAGGTTTACCAAGTTGTAAAAGATGCACACCTATTTGCTCTGGAGAGGGTGAAGGTAGGAAACGCCGTTGGAGATATAGATAAGACAGCAAGGAAATACATAGAGAGTAAGGGTTTTGGCAAGTTCTTCACACACTCAACAGGACACGGAATAGGTGTGGAGATTCATGAGTATCCAAGAGTTTACTACAAGGGACCTGATAAAAAAAGGATCATAGAGGAGGGTTTTGTGTTTACAGTTGAGCCCGGAGTTTACATACCAGGAGAGTTTGGCATAAGGCTTGAAAACATAGTGGCTGTTGAAGGTGGGTATGGAAAGCCTCTCTCATCGATATCCCTTGACTTGGTAGAAATATAAGTGTATAATTTTTAATTTGTAATAGAGACGCGGGGTGGAGCAGCCTGGTAGCTCGTCGGGCTCATAACCCGAAGGTCGGAGGTTCAAATCCTCCCCCCGCAAGTTAAAACCCTTATAAATCAAAGCCTTGAGAAAAGCCATTCTTAAAAGCCTTGTCTTTCAATGGGATAGTTTTTAAAGCCTTGTCTATCAACGGTTTAGTGCTTCAAAAAACCACAAAAAATCACAGAAAATTACGCCAAAAAGTTAACCTGTAGTTAACACTTCTAAGCCTTGTCTGTCAAGGGTTTTATATGGTCTGGGTTAATGTGTTAA
>JAXSMZ010000033.1:0-11064 GCA_037924335.1 Aquificaceae bacterium | reverse complement strand
CCCGGCCCTGCAAAAGTGACGGAAGGTAAAAGTCTCATCCTGATTTTCTTTGATCCTGTTGAAAGCCGTCAGAAAGGTCATACCCTCTTCATAGGGGACTTCAAAGGTCTGATAAAAAGCACCTTCTTCTAACCTATCCTGCCTTCTTATCTTGAGCTTTAGCACCATAATGTGTAAAATATAGGATTTTTTCAAGAGCGGGCGATGGGACTCGAACCCACGACCTGCTGCTTGGAAGGCAGCTGCTCTACCACTGAGCTACGCCCGCTGGTGGAGGGGGCAGGATTCGAACCTGCGTAGGGCGGAGCCCGGGGGATTTACAGTCCCCTGCCTTTGGCCGCTCGGCCACCCCTCCTAAAGTCTAAGCTGGCGGTGGGAGTTGAACCCACGACCGCGGGATTACAAATCCCGCGCTCTGCCGACTGAGCTACGCCAGCTTTAGAAACTCCTGCCTATCTTGCTTATTATATATCAAAGATCAACACTTTTCAACCGAACATATCAGAAGCCATGGAGGTGATAGCCTTTCTGACCGTGCTTATGGAGGAGTCCAGCTTCCATAAGGCGCCCCCTGTCTTCCAAAAAGTCCCTTGCTTTCCCCTGATAGACTACTGTATGGTTTTCACCAAGTACTATCAGCTTTTCCCCCAACTCTGGAGCCAAGCTTAGGTTGTGCGTAGATATTATGCTTGTGATGTTTATCTCATAGAGGAGGTCTATAAACCACCCGACGGTCTTTGGGTCAAGGTTGGCGGTCGGCTCATCGAGGAGCAGAACCTTCGGCCTTAGTGCGAGAAGGCATGCAAGGCAGAGCTTCTGTTTTTCTCCCCCGCTCAGCTCGAAGGGAGGCCTTTCAAGGTAGAGATGAAGGCCAAACTTATTGCTCCAAAAGAGTACCTCCTCTTTTATCTCCCTCTCATCCATACCGAGCTGTCTCAGTCCAAAGGCTATCTCGTCATAGACGGTGGGATTAAAGAGCATCACATCAGGGTTCTGGAAGAGCAAAACTACCTCTCTCCTAAACCATTTATTAAACTCCTTACATCTAACGCTTTCCTTCCTTATCTCCTTTCCTCTGTACAGGTAAGAACCCCTCTGTGGAAACAAAAGAGCGTTTAGGACCTTCAAGAGCGTTGTCTTACCAGAGCCGTTTATACCAAGGAGAACCACCCTATCACCCTCATCTACCTTCAGGTTTATATCCTTCAAGACTTCCCTATCTTTGTATCTATAAGAAACTCCCTTTAGTTCAATCATGATAAAATCCTCTGGATTTCAAGGCTTGGTGCATCTCTTCAGACATGCTTATGGACTTTTCGAAGAAAAATAGGGACAATCTCCTTAAAAAGGTAAGAGCTGTGCTCCTGCTTGGCTTTTCAATCTTTCTACTCTTAAAAGCATCCATAAAATCCCAGAAGAGTCTACGGTAGGATATTGTATGGCTCATGGTGATAACGAGTAAAGCGCTCAGAGTTTTTGAAAAATCCAGAGCTTTGTACAGATTTATAGTCCTAAGAAAAAGGAAAGTCAGAAGGGTAAGGTCAAAAGACCTAAGGTTTATCATCAAAAAGTAGTCAAAACGATTCTCCCTTAGCCAAAAACCTGTCATAAGATAGGAAGTAGAAACAACAGAGCTAAAAAAGAAAAATGATAGAAAGGAGGTCTTTAACACATCTAACTTTCTCTTTATGGGCATAAGCAAAAGTGTAAAAAGAAGGAGAAACAAGATTATAAAAAGCTCTACTACGCCTCTTAAAGAGGATAAGAACAAAAGGAGAAAGACGTACAGAAGGAGTAGAAGCTTATCCCTCATATCCTGCTCCTTATGGTCTTAACAACCAGCAGAGTGAGCAAACCTTCCCCTGTGCCGACGAGTATATGGGGTAAAAGCACTGCTGGAATAACAACACGGAACTTAAAGGGAAAGTAAAGAGGCCTTCCAGAAGAGTCTATAAAGAGATAAGGATGAAGACCTAGCACTAAGGCTATGAAGAGAGCTGAGAGAACTGTCGATAAGAAACCAGATATAAAAATGGCCATCTTTTCCCCGATGAACCTGCTCAGCACCCTGTAAACGTAGTAAGATGAGAGGCTCCCTACAAGGCCTATGCCAAGTGAGTTTATGGGAAAGCTTGTAATACCACCTTCTCCAAAGACTGAAGCCTGAAGGAAAAGAACCAAAGAGATGCAAACAAAAGCAGTCCAGGGGCCAAAGAGTAGAGAGATGCTAGCAACGCCTAAGCCATGTACAGATGTGCCACCGGGCATAGGTATGGCTATGGACATGAGTATGAAAGACATAACAGATAGGGAAGCTATGAAGGGTACAGTTCTTTCTTTAAGCTTTTCTTTGAAGCTTTTCAGAGCATAAAACATGAGGCTTAGGTCTAAAAGGTAAGCTGGAACGTAAACCTGAGGTGCCAAAAAGCCATCGGGTATATGCATCTTTACCTCCTAAAAGAGCGTTGAAAGAGTTAAAATCAGCCTGTACCTTTCTTTTCCTTCGCTTCCCTGCTGCTCCTGTTCTCTGTTTAACTTTTTCCACACAGGAACTTTTACACCAACACCAAGAGATAAGCTCTTGTAATAAAGCCTCGTTCCCACAGTTCCATAAAGTATATTACCTCCAGAGTCCTCAAGCTTTACTTTATCCTCTTCATCCCTCCCATTGTACTGAAAGTTTGCCTCCAAAAGAGCATCAGCACGGAATTTCTTTTCCTCGCTTTTGTACAGTCTGTAAGCTACAGCCGTATTTAGCCTGAACTCATCCCCAAACTTGTACTTCTTTTTTGAACCATCCTTCCTGTAGTTGTAGGTGTTTTCAAAGAATTTTGTGTAATTTGTATCAAAAACAAAGGTAAACCTTGGGTAGCTTAAAATCTGTTTCGTTGCAGTAAAGCCAAGCGTTAGGGAAGGTTTCCCAAAGCCAGTTGTCATATCGGGCTCAAAATCTCCCTTTGGGTCCTTTGCCCTATCATATCTGTTTGGGTTTCCTGTGGGTAAAGACATTCCGCCGTACAGGGTGAAGTGCCAGTCCATAAGGTCATCAAGGCTTTCCTTCTTTGGAATGAGCTTAAAACCTTTGTCGTACTTAAACCCAAGGACTGCCATAAAAGACATGTCTGAAAAATCTGCGTTCGTATAAGAGTAATTTCCTCCTCCTTTTATTTCCTTCTTCACATAGTAGGGAACGAAGAGATAAAGGGATAGCCAAGGTCTCACGCCGTATCCTATTCCGTACATCCAGAAATCGTACGTGTCCTTTTGGTCTGGGAACTGGGAAAAGCTGTACTTTCTCCATTTTACATGGTCTAGCTTGAGGTAAAAAAGCCACTTTCCCTCTGGAAGCGTTGCAGAGCTTGAGGTTTCAAGGGGAGAACCTGGACCCTCCAAACCTCCAGTACCCAAAGAGGCAACTCCATGATGAGCAAAGGAGGAGCTCACTGCAAAAAGAATCGCTACCAACAATCCCCTTTTCATCCTCTCAACCTCCTTATGAAGAGTTCAAAAAAGCCAAAGATACCAAGAAGTATCCCAACGCCTATAAAAACCTTTTCATATCTCTCAAAGAGGTTTTTACCCCTTTCTTCCACTAACCCTCCTTCAAAGTCGATGCTCACTTCTGAGCCATGACCGTCCTCCGACATGGTTTTCACTTTCCAAACACCGCTCGATCCAGGACAGAAAACTACCCTTCCCAGCGCATCTGTCCTACCTACTTGAAAGGGAAGCTTTTCACCGTCTTTGTAGACTTCGTACTTCTCGTAAGAGAACTTGGTGTTGTCAGGAAAGAAAAAGCTAACCGTTAAGCATTTCCCTTCCCTGTGTACGCTGTGCTGAAGCTCATGGGCAAAAGCCAACATAATCACAAGCAAGATAAACATCATTTGACCTCAAAGATAAGGCTTGTAGATCTTATGATGTAATCGGCTCTCACTCCATCTGCCTTTTCCTTTACGGATGTGCTTATCCTTTGGATTCCTTTGTGCCTGACCCTTACGCTTATCCTTCCCTCCTCGTCTGTTGTACCTATGGGATGTTCATCATAAGCAACCACAGCATCCTTTACAGGCTTTCCTCTGTAATAAACGCGTAGACTTATCTTTTCGTACACCTTTACCCCAAAAGGATCTTCCAAAGGAACTATCTCAATGTCTTCTGTCAAAGGTCTTGAAAGGGCATCTGTCCAGCCGTCCACCCTTTTGACACTCTCGTAAGAAAGCCAGCTTTCTATAGAACCTGAGACTTCGTCTTTAGAAAGATTCTTCAGACCCTCCACCGTCTTTGTCCAATATCCTGTAGAAAAAAGAGCATAGTATACGGAGCAAAGGGTAGGCATTGAAAGGGGATATGTCTTCTCCACCTTAACCGCTAAGCCCCTTCCGTTGGCATCAAAGCAAGAAACTCTTAAAACACTCTTTGGCTTGTATTTTATAAACCGCTCTTCTCCCGACTTGGGTTCCATATGACCGTAATAAAGCACCATCTTATCCCCACTCTTTTCAAACCAGAGCTCATGGGCGAGAACAACAGATGGCAAAAGGACCATCAGGATCAACCATCTCATACTTCCACCTCTAATATTATTTTTTAAACAAAAATAATATTAATGAATGTTTGTTCATTATCAATATGATATCAATCATATATTAACATCCTATTAAAGTCCTAATATTTGATATCCATGGCAGAAAGAGAAAAGTTCGAACGCCTGCTACAAAGGGCAGAGCTTATTAATAAAGATGCTCAGATAAACTTTGTACTTTTAAATTTGAACCCCAAGTGGATGAAGTGTAGGAGAACTAAGAGGCTTGTGTTTCAGTTTCACAGGCTTGGAGATTCGGAAGGAAAAACTCTATGCGGTTTGACCTTGGAAAGGTATCAGGTACTCCCGGAAAGGCAAGAGAACCTTGTTATAACACAGGTTAACATGATGCTCGGTGGGCTTGGCCTTTTAGTCTTTTTTGACCTTTGTCCTGAATGCTTTGGAAATATAAATAGGTGCAATCCTATAGAAGAGGGGGCCTAAGGCCCCTTTGGTTTTACTTCACAGAAAGAACCCACTGAGCAAGCTGCTTTGCTTCAGCATCGCTCACGTTCTGCGGAGGCATTGGAACAGATCCCCAAACACCAGAACCACCTTTCTTGATCTTTCCAGCCAAATAATCCACTGCATCTTTCTTTCCTGCGTACTTCTTAGCAACATCTGCAAAGGCAGGTCCTACCTTCTTTGCTTTTAGGTCGTGGCATGCCATACAGCCTTTCTGCTTTGCCAGCTGCTCGCTTGCAAAGGTAAAGCTTACAATTCCGGCAACCATAAGAAGCATCAGTCTTCTCATTCTTTTTACCTCCTTCAGAGTTTGGTATAATTATACACCAGTTTTATGAAAAGTTGATGAACTGTTGTATAATGGCATGATGAGGGGTTTTACTTTAATTGAGCTTATAATCGTGATCACGATAGCTTCCTTGCTCACTTTGAGCGTCATACCCCTTTTGCAAAGGAAGTTCTTCAGTGATAAGGAGCTCCTTAGGGCTTTTATCTTCAAAAACATAGAGTTAGCTATCAAGAGGAACAAGGTCATTGAGATCTACGGAGATGGCAATAGGTTGAGTTCATCTGCCAACATATACCTCGACCTTCCCATCAAGGGGAAATGCTACATATACCCGGATGGAGAGATAAGAGAATGCTGGTTCATAAAAGATAAAAGGAAGATGTACTACACAGTTTTTGACCTTTAACTATATTTAATTTTGCTGGAGGTAGCCCATGATATGCATTACACATTTGGAGCTTTGCCCATACTGTAAAAGGGTTTCTCTAAAGGTTTGTGAGTACGATGAGCCATATCCAAGAGTGAGTGCTGAATGCCAGTGTTGTGGATATCAAGTTCACGATACACCCATGAAGCTCACAAGGGAAGATTTCAGATTGATTCTCGATAAGCTCGGTAAGAAGCTCATAGGTGAGGTATGTATAGATGATAGGTGTGGTTCCAACAAGGTTCTGAAACTTCTCCAAGAGGGAAGCTACGCAGAGTACAGGTGTTTAAACTGTGGGGCTGAATGGAACAGCGATGAAGTTAAAAAAGCAGTAGATAGGGTAAAGAGGATTCAGAACTCTTTGAAGAACGGCAACAGACTCCTGGATGTTTTAAAAGCTGGTGAGGGAGAGTGCCCGCTCTGTGGGTGGGATGTGGGGCATGCTCATCTAGGTTATGCCGTGGCGATAGATTGCTTTGTTTGTGGTTATTACAGCACAGTTGAAGAGAACATTCCAGACGTAGACCTTACAACGTTAGACTGTCCCGAGTATGAAAGGTCTGAAGAGAGCGGCTGATGAAGCCTTTTTCCGAGTTCATCAGGTATTCTAAATGGAAGGATCAGTTTTTACAAAGCTATCCGAAAGTCCAAAGACTGTGGAATAGTCTAAGGGAGGAGGAAAAAGATGATAGGTTTTCAAGGGCTTTGGCTTCTATGTACATAGGCGGAATGGAACACAGATTGAGCGACAAAAGCGTAAAAAGATGGGCAAGGTGGGCCTGTGAGAAAACCTACAAGACCTATAATGCTTTCTCTTGGCTTTCGGACATAGAGCTGTGCTTTATCTTTTACGCTATAGGAAAGCTTTTCATACCTCTTCTCCTTCACGAGAAGGGTGTGAACTCAGAAAGCTTTAAGGGCTTAACTCAGGAGGAACAGGAGGAGGTAGTTTCCCAAGTACTGGATACCGTGTGGGAAAACCATCTTATACGCTTACTTCAGATACTTCCTTACGAAGACTTGAACTCTACGATAAGATAAAAACCCCTTTCATCATGAAGAGCCTTTATATTCCACCCGTGCACATGGACTATATGTTTGACTACGGCTAATCCAATCCCCATACCTTTGGGGTTGTCTGAGTGATAGGGAAAGAATATTATCTCCTCCTTACCTTTTTCTATACCTTTACCATCGTCCAAATATTCCAAGGAGCTATCATCTATTTTTATACTCACGCTTTTAGCACCCCAATCTAAGCTGTTGTTGAAAAGGTTGAGGAACATATCCTTTAACATGCTTCTGTCTGCATAAACTCTCTTATCCCCCTCCACATTTACTTTTAGCTCTGTATAAAGCTTGGACACATCCTCTATAAGCTGACGAAGGCTAAGCTCATGGAGCTTTATTTCCCTGTCTATGGACAAGTCTCTAAATTGGTTTACAATGTTTTTTATCCTTTCTATCTCACCAAGTATCAGGTCTATGGACTCTTTTATCTTACTTCTGTCCATAGGCTCAGTGTAGATGAGCCTAGATATTCTCTCTAAGTTAAGGCTTACCGGAGTGAGAGGGTTTTTTATCTCGTGAGCTATTCTTTTTACTGCATACTGCCAAGTTTTGAACCTTTCTGATAGTATAACAGGCTCAAGGTCTTCGTACATAAAGACTTTACCATCAGCACTTTCGATGAGCTCCTCCCTTATGCTTTGCTTCTTTTCAATCCCTTTTAGGTCCTCCTCTTTGCAGACATGTACACCAAACATGTTTCTGAAGGTATCGTTCACTAAGAGACTCCCATCCTTTGATACATAAACAACTCCCACTGGTAGCACGTTTATAAGCTCTTCCAGCATTCTCTTCTCACTTTTAAGCTTACTGTACATATTCCTTAACTCTTCTTTCATTCTCTCAAAAGATTCTGAGAGTTCTTGCAACTCATCGTTCGTTGCTGGAATGCTTACGCTGACAGAGAAGTTACCCTTTGATATCTCCTTTGCCCTTTGGGACAGCCTTTCCAAGGGCAAGCTTATGTACCTTGCAACCAAGTTCCCAAACCAAACAGAAGCAAGAAGCGTAACAAGAGTTATGAGAATAAGGAAATAGACATATATACCGCTTATTATGTCCCTTGACTTGACCAGGTTCCTGAGCTGCCTTGAAACATCGTAAAGATAACTTATAGAGCTGAGTGTTTCCTTATCTCTCACGAGCACTACTCTGTAACCGTCAATGCACATAACTATATTACTGTTATCCATACGTTCCGAGCAGTTTGCATCCTGAGTGATACTTTTCACTTCCTTTAATCCTCTTGTGTACATGGTGGGGTCTTCCCCCCTTCTCAATAGGAAGAGAAAGAACTCTCTGTATAGGTTTATCCTTTCATCCTCTCTTTTCTCCAATCGTTGGTACAGTCTTTCAGACTTTACTGCAACATCTTTCAGCTGAGAACTCACCAGAGTCTTTGTAGACTGTATCAAGACTAAGGATGTGGCGAAGTTTAGGAAGAGTATGGGGATAAAGACATACAGGAGTGTAGCAGTTGAAAGTTTTCTTCTGATCTTACTTTTTGAACCAGCTAAATAGGCCTTTATAAACTTTCTAAAGAAAATGGCAAAAACTATAACCAAAACAAGAAGGTCTATGTTTACGGTAAGAAGTATGAGAGGAAAACCCACATACCATATCTTTCTTAGATTATCGAGGAGGGCTATGTTAATGCCCAAAAAGAGCAAAAAGAAGACAAGAAATGCTATGTAGAGCCTCACACCATACCCTTATCCTTTATGTGCTGATGCTTTATAACTTCACCTTCCGACCAGTAAACCGCCATTTCGGCTATGTTTTCTGAATGGTCTGCCATCCTCTCCAGATGTCTACCAACAAAGGAGAGGTTTATTACCCTCTTTATGTTCCTTGGGTCCTCCATAACATATGTGATTAGCTCCCTCTCAAGCTGATGATAGAGCTCATCAACGGTATCATCCCTCGCTATTACCCTCTTGGCAAGCTCTACGTCCCTCTGAAAAAAGCTTATAACTGAATCTTCTATCATATCCTTTACATGACCAGACATCAAGGTTAGGTTTACATAGGGTTTAAGTGGGGGTTCTTGAGCAAGAAGTATAGACCTTTGGGCTATGTTTTCTGCCTCATCTCCTATCCTTTCCAAGTCGGAAACCATCTTATACATTCCCATTATAAACCTAAGGTCTATAGCCTCAGGCTGATAGAGTGCTATCATCCTTATGCATCTTCTCTCCACTTCTACCTCAAGCTGGTCTATCTGGTCATCCCCCTTTATAACATCTTCAGCAAGCTCTATATCCTGTTTATTCAGCGATTCTATAGCTTTTTCTACGGCAGATTTAACAATACCCGCCATCTTAAGGACTATCTGCTTTGTCTCTTCAAGCTCTTCAAAAAGTTTCATTTTACTCCTCCTTTATCCATTAAAATTTATACCCATTATGTTAATAATGTGTTAACACTGGGGTAATGGGATTTGAACCTCCGACCTCGAGATTAGGGATCTCGCGCTCTGTCCTTCTGAGCTACGGGGGCTAACATATATATTATATCAAACCCTTTTCTTTTGCATGCTCTCCGTATTTTTTGTCTACCTTTCCTATATGCCCCGCAAGCCATCCCCAAGCAAAGGCTTCTTCATCTCCACCTCCCACTTAAAGTGCATAGACCTCGTTGAGATAGTCCACAAGCATTTGGTGGTCCTTGTCCATTTCTTCTACACCAGTTTTTAGGTCTTCTGTAAGTTCCAAAACCATGGTTTTTCCTCCTTTTGGGACTGTTTCAAAATTTGTGTAAATTCTACCATACCTCATAATCTACCCTTCTCCTCTAAGTCCATCGCTACCCCATAACACACTTTCAGTAAAGCTTCATCTGTAGGAAATATCCTCTTGCCGTATATCACCTTCCTTATCTTGCTGTTTACACAAAGTTAGTCGTCGCAAGCATCCTCTTTATCTCATACGGATACTTGTAATTTGAGACTGTTCCTTACCTTATGCACCAAACACTTCTGATGGTCGCTCATATGTCCTCTACTCCTCTTGCCTTGAGGTCATTCAGAACACTTACCCAAAAACTGGCACTTTCTTGTCTTGCAAGCCAAAAGTCAAGTATCTATAGATGTCTTCAAGGATATCTTGAATATCTCTTGTGGATAGACCCTTGGAGTATAGTAAGCAAGACTTTTTCACCTTTTGGGACAAGCGTTGGTTCAAATTCAGATAGTCTATCTCTTGGTATAGAGACTTTGACCTGTCCTGATGGTGTGTTGATGGTTTTTTCGCATGAGCCATTTCTGGAGTTAGGGTTATTGGAGCGTTTGTATTTTTTTACACAATGGATGAGACAGTCCCGTTTTGTTTAAACTATGAAATGTCTGCTTTCTATTGTCTGTAACAAAGTTACAAATTTTCAAAGAGTTTTTTAAGAATTGTTTGAATAAATCTAATGACACGTTTTTGTACCCGCTCTATATTAGTAAGCCATGAAACCAAAAACTAAAGGAGGTTAACCATGGATAGAAGAACGCTTCTTAAGGGAGCAGTGTGTGGAATTACACTTATGGCTACGCCCATCAGTCCTGTTTTAGGCAAGACATCACAAAACAAAAAAGCGTTGAAGTTGACCTACTCCACGGAATTACCCTATAAAGACCTCGTTAGGTTATGGATTCCAGTTCCTATGAACACCTCCTATCAGAGACTCGTTAATGTGGAAGTAAGGAGCAGTGCTTCCAGAATTCTTATGACAGAGGAAAACACTTATAAAGCACCTATTCTGTATTTAGAATTTCAGGGCGGTTCAGAAAGAAACTTTGCAGAGGTTAGCTTCCATGTAGAAATTTGGGATAGAGATAGGATAGATTGGAAAAATATACCTGCTAATAATAGAAGAATACCAGAGGATGTGGCTCTTTATCTTAAACCAACAGAACATATACAGACAGATGGTATAGTCAAGGAATACGCAGATAAAATAACAAAAGGAGCCGAGACAGACTTAGAAAAAGCGAGGGCAATATATAACTGGGTTGTAGAAAACACCTTTAGAGACCCAAAAGTTTTGGGTTGTGGTGTTGGAGACGTGAAGAGTATGCTGGAAAGCGGATATTTTGGCGGAAAGTGTACGGACATAAGTTCTCTCTTTGTTGCACTATGTAGAGCGTCTGGTATACCAGCAAGGGAAATATTTGGGATAAGGGTGTTGCCCTCTGAGCTTTCAAAGGGAATATCCTCTGTTCAAGGTGATGCCACAAAAGCACAG
>JAXSMZ010000032.1:0-13985 GCA_037924335.1 Aquificaceae bacterium | reverse complement strand
TATAGTCCCCTTGCCTGCGAAACCTCATTCTGTGGAATATTTTTCTATGGGATGAGGAACTATGAGTAGAGCTTGTTCCTAAAAGAAAGGAATTTTTTACCCGACTTATTTGATTATAATACAGTATATGCGTAGAAGCTAAAGGGGGTTAGATATGATAGAAGAAAGGTCTGAAGTGCTCTTGAAGGTGGAAGAAAAGTACATACCACCAGCTTCCGTTGTAGAATCTGCATGGGTAAAAGATTACGAAAGCCTCTATAAAGAATCCATAAGGGATAAAGAGGGTTTTTGGGGCAAAGTTGCACAGGAACTTCATTGGTTCCAAAAGTGGGATAAGGTTTTAGAGTGGAATTATCCTTATGCTAAGTGGTTTGTAGGTGGAAAGACAAACATAACTTATAACTGTCTTGATGTGCATGTAAAGGGAGGTAGAAGGAACAAGCTTGCGTACATATGGGTAGATGAAGAAAACAGAGAAAGGAAGATAACATATGGTGAACTTTTGGAGCTAGTCAGCAGAATTGCCAACGGACTCAAAACCCTTGGAGTAAAAAAGGGTGATAGGGTGAGTATCTATATGCCAAACACTATAGAGGCAGTGGCCTGTATGCTTGCATGTGCCAGAATAGGTGCCATACATAGCGTAGTGTTTGCCGGTTTCAGTGAAGGAGCTTTAAAGCTTAGAATAGAGGATGCAAAGGCTAAGGTTGTAATAACGACCAGCTATACAAAAAGAAGGGGGAAAAAGATAGACCTTCTTGCAGCAGTCCAAAGGGCCATTGACGGTCTTGAGTTTGTTGAAAAGGTAATAGTTTGGGATAGGGATGGAGATGTTTTAAACGGTGAGAACAAACGCTTTGTAAACCTTTATCATCTTGTAGACTCCAGCTCTCCCAGTTGTGAGCCGGAAGTTATGGACTCTGAAGACCCCCTTTATATACTCTACACATCTGGGACAACTGGAAAACCAAAAGGCGTACTCCACACAACGGGCGGCTATATGGTGGGAACCTACTATACAATGAAGGTTGTTTTTGATATAAAAGAAAACGATATTTACTGGTGCACTGCCGATATAGGCTGGGTTACTGGCCATAGCTATATAGTTTATGGTCCTCTTGCAGTAGGAACTACATCCGTTATAGCTGAAGGTGCACCTGATTATCCAGACCCTGGAAGGTGGTGGAGCTATGTGGGAAAATACAGGGTCAACATATTCTACACTGCACCAACTGCTATCAGAATGTTCATGAGGTATGGAGAAGAGTGGCCATCCAAGTATGACCTTTCTTCTTTGAGAATACTTGGTTCCGTTGGTGAACCTATAAATCCGGAGGCATGGCTTTGGTACTTTAAGAGCATAGGAAGGGAAAAATGCGTAATAGTAGACACATGGTGGCAGACAGAAACAGGCATGCAGATGATAACAACCCTACCATCCTACCCAGCAAAGCCCGGTAAAGCTGGAAAACCTCTCTTTGGTATAGAGGCTTTCGTTGTTGACAGAAACGGCAACATACTCCCCCCAAATACCGTAGGAAATCTTGTCATAAAAACTCCATGGCCTGCCATGCTTAGAACATGCTGGGGTGAACCAGAAAGGTACGAAAAGTATTGGAACACAATACCTGGTTATTATCTTACGGGAGACTTGGCTTCTTACGATGAAGATGGATACATCATGATCCTTGGAAGGGCTGATGATGTTCTCAACGTTGCGGGTCATAGGATAGGTACAATGGAAGTGGAAAGTGCTCTGGTAGACCATTCGGCAGTTGCAGAGGCTGCAGTTATAGGTAAGCCACACCAAATTAAGGGTGAATCCATAAAGGCTTTTGTTATACTCAAAAAGGGAACTGTTCCATCGGATGAACTCAAGGAGGATATAAAGCATCACGTAAGGCATGTGCTAGGTGCCATAGCTGTACCTGACGAGATAGAGTTTGTAGAGAAGCTACCAAAGACAAGAAGCGGGAAGATAATGAGAAGAGTTCTAAAGGCTCAGGAGCTTGGACTTCCCGTTGGAGACATATCCACGCTGGAAGACTGATCCATCCTACACACTCCGTTGTATACAGCCCCCTTTTCTATTAAAAGCTCTTCTGCTCTTATGTTTCCATCCACCCTGCTTCCGGACTTTAGCTCCACGCTTTTGGCTATTATATCTCCCTCTATTCTACCGTACACTATGACCTCTTCAAGGCTTACGTTACCTTTAATACTTCCACGCTCTCCAAGGATAACCCCACCATTACCGCTCACATTTCCAATAATCTCTCCATCTATCCTCGTTAGTCCTTCTGAAGTGGTCAAATTTCCTTCAAAAACACACCCAACACCTATGAGGGTTTTAATATCTTGGTTTGTTCTCTTTACTTCTTCCTTTTTTCCAAACATACCTCACCTCCAGACCAAGTAGTCTATTGGATTTTTTAGCTTTCCCTCAAAAAGCACTTCATAGTGAAGGTGTGGTCCCGTAGACCTTCCAGTAGATCCAACACGACCTATAACATCACCTGCCTTTACATTCTGTCCTACTTCAACTGATATGTTAGAAAGGTGTCCGTAGAGAGTATAGTAGCCAGACGGATGTTTGATTATGACTGCCTTACCGTAGTCCCTATAGTAGCCGGCAGACTCAACCACTCCATCGGCTGTAGCTACAACCTTGCTCCCGTAAGGTGCTTCTATGTCTATACCCGAATGAAACTCGTAACCCCTACCAAATGGGTTTTTCCTCCAGCCCAAATGGGATGTTATCCTACCGTAGATAGGGTATCCTAAGGGAGTACCCTTTACTTTGGACAGAAGATAGTCGCTGCGTTCTTTTAAGAAATCCAGACGGGATAAGTCCTGATAATCAAACTTGTAAGATGCTCCGCCAACTGCCAAGGGTTTTCTTATAATCCCTCTTTTTGCGAGATGGTCCTCAACCATTGCCATTTTGCTTTCTAAAGCTTTTAGTTTCTTGCTTATAACTAACCTCTCTTGCTTTAACCTCTCTTTCTCTGCTAAAGTTTCATGCCTCTCCATCCGGAGCCTTTCTGCCTCTGCTTTAAGCTTTTCCTTTTCAGACAGTAGAGTCATGTTGAGAGTGTAGGATGCGATGGATAAAGAGAGGAAGCTCACAGCAGAAACCGCAAAGGCTTTTAGGTGGGATTTTTTTACCCTAAGGGTCTTTGGAGTCTTACCTTCATGATAGGCTATTATAATGCTAACATACTCCTTCATGGTTTTGCCCTCCTGGAGTTTGATAAATTATAAACTGGTGAAAGATCATATTGCAACCACAAAAAGAAGGAAGATATTTATAAAACCATCGATTAGGAGGTTAAGATGCTTAGGTCAGAATGGGTGGAGAAAAGGTCCAATCTAAATAACAGATCCCAGATGTACCTTGCCATAGAGGGGGTAATAACCGAGGAGATGCATTACGTAGCAAAAAGGGAGGGACTTCACCCTGAGTTTGTTCGTCAAGAAGTAGCTAGAGGAAGGATGATAATACCAGCTAACGTCAATCATCTTCATCTAGAGCCCATGTGCATAGGTATCAACTCAAGGGTGAAGGTAAATGCAAACCTTGGGAATTCTGGGCTTGCTTCGGACATACCTACAGAGGTAGAAAAGGTAAAAGTAGCCATAAAGTATGGCGCGGACACAGTTATGGACCTCTCCACTGGAGATGCCATAAGAGAAACGAGAGAGGCAATCATAAAGGAGAGTACTGTTCCTGTGGGAACAGTTCCCATATATGAAGCCTTCAAGATAGTCAAAGGGAATATAAAAGAGATGACTGTTTCTCTTATACTGGACGTGATCGAGGAGCAGGCAAGACAGGGTGTATCTTTTATGACCGTACACTCTGGAGTTCTTAGGGAGTTTATACCCATGGTTCAGCATAGGGTTATGGGGATCGTATCGAGGGGTGGTGCCATAATGGCTCAGTGGATGCTGGAACATGGAAAACAAAACCCCCTTTATGAAAACTTTGATAAAATATGTGAGGTCTTCAAAAAGTACGATGTTAGCTTCTCCTTGGGAGATGGACTGAGGCCAGGAGCCATAGCCGATGCATCGGACAACGCCCAGCTTTCTGAGCTTAAGGTTTTGGGAGAGCTAACAGAATGGGCATGGAAGCACAACGTTCAGGTTATGGTTGAAGGCCCAGGACATGTCCCCCTTGACCAGATAGAGTTCAACATGAAGCTACAGCAAAAGCTATGCCACGAAGCTCCCTTTTACGTTCTTGGCCCTCTTGTCACAGACGTGGCAGCAGGATACGACCATATAGCATCCGCTATAGGTGCTGCTGTGGCTGGCATGCATGGAGCTGCCATGCTCTGCTATGTAACTCCAAAGGAACACCTTGGGCTTCCCAACTTGGAAGACGTTAAACAGGGCCTTATAGCTTACAAAATAGCAGCTCATGCTGCGGACATCGCTAAAAATTGGCCAGGTGCAAAGAATTGGGACCTAGAGATGTCAAAGGCACGCTTTGCCTTTGATTGGAAAAGGCAGTTTGAGCTAGCCATAGACCCTGAGACTGCAAGGTCGTATCATGATGAAACGCTACCGCAAGAAGGATACAAAAGTGCTAAATTCTGTTCCATGTGCGGGCCAGAGTTTTGCGCTTACAAAATATCCCAAAATGTGTCGGAAAAAGCAGAAGTTCTATTGGAAGAAAGGTGGATAGCACCGTAAACTACTGACTTTTTACCAACTCTTTTATCATTCTGTTTACCACCTGTGGGTTTGCCCTTCCCCTTGCTTCCTTCATAACCTGACCCACAAGGAAGCCAATCAGCTTTTCTTCTCCCTTTCTGTACCTTTCTACTTCGTTGGAATGCTTGCTAAGAACATCTTCAACGAGCTTCCTTATGCTTTCTTCGTCGCTCACCTGCCTTAGACCTCTTTCCTCTACGATGACCTCTGGGTCCTTTGATGTTTCTACCATGAGCTTTAAAACTTCCTTTGCAAGCTTTGAAGATAAGACACCTTCCCTTATCAGCTTCACAAGCCTTGCCAGAGATTCGGGCAAGACTGGCGAACTCTCTATGCTGATGTGCCTTTCGTTTAAGGACCCCATAAGGTCGTTTAGTAGCCAATTTGCTATGAGCTTGGGCTCGCTGTAATGTCTTACAGCCCTTTCGAAGAAGTCACCGACCTCTTTCATGTCTGTCATGACTTTGGACTCGTAAGGTGTAAGACCGTAAACTTTTACAAACCTCTCTCTTCTTTGGTATGGAAGCTCTGGCATGCTTCTTTTTATCTCATCAACCCAATCCTCACTGACAAAGAGAGGAAGAAGGTCAGGGTCTGGAAAGTACCTGTAATCTTCAGCTTCTTCCTTTGTTCTCATGGGGTGTGTGATGCCTATAGCTGGGTCAAAGGTCCTTGTCTCCTGTTTTACCGCATTCCCAGACATGATGATCTCTATCTGTCTTTCTACCTCGCTGTCTATAGCCTTCTGTACAAACCTAAAGGAGTTTACGTTTTTTATCTCAACCCTTGTACCAAGCTGGTCTGACCCTTTTGGCCTTATGGATACGTTTATATCACACCTTAGCTGTCCCTTCTCCATATCTGCCTTTGATACCCCTGTGTATCTCATGATGTTTCTAAGCTCTTCCAAGAAAAGCTTTGCCATCTCAGAGGAGTTTATGTCTGGCTCTGTTACTATCTCCATAAGTGGAGTCCCTGCCCTATTTAGGTCTATGTAAGTTTTGTCACCCTCGTGTATACTTTTCCCAGCATCCTCTTCTATGTGTAGCCTTCTTATCCTTATCCTTTTACCTTCTATCTCTATCCATCCATTGACTGCCAGCGGTTCTTCGTACTGAGATATCTGATAACCCTTAGGAAGGTCTGGATAAAAGTAGTTCTTTCTTGCAAGGATGGACCTTTCCTTTATTTCACAGTTAAGGGCCAAAGCTGCTCTTATGGCATACTCCACAGCTCTTTTATTTATCACGGGAAGGCTACCTGGTAATGCGAGGCATACAGGACAAGTCTTTGTATTTGGCTCTGCTCCAAATCCCACAGGGCATGAGCAGAACATCTTTGTTTTAGTATCCATCTGCACGTGTATCTCAAGACCTATGACTGGTTCAAATTCCATCGTATATATATTAACTCAATTTGGATTAGAATATACTAAATGAGCTTGAGAATATATAACATACTCAGCGGTAGGCTTGAGGAGTTCGTTCCCATAAATCCACCCAACGTTCTCATATACACTTGCGGTGTAACAACCTACGACGATTCCCATGTAGGCCATGGTAGGAGCCTTATAGTCTTTGATACATTCAGGAGGTACTTGGAACATTTAGGCTACCAGGTTAAGTTCGTAAGGAACTTTACTGATGTGGACGATAAGATCATAAACAGAGCAAAGGAAGAGAACACGGATTTTATGACAATAGCCAACAGATACATAGCAAGCTATTACATAGACATGGAAAACATAAACGTAAAGCCTGCAGATGTGGAGCCAAGGGTAACTGAGCACATAAGCGAGATAATACAAGTTATAAGGGGGCTCATAGAAAAGGGGGTTGCTTACGAATCTGGGGGTGACGTTTACTTTTCTGTCAAGTCCTTTCCAGAGTATGGAAAGCTCTCCAAAAGGAGCGTTGAAGAGATGGAAGTCGGGGCAAGGGTTGAGCCATCTGAGAAGAAGAGAGACCCTTTGGACTTTGCCCTTTGGAAGTCTGCAAAGGCTGGAGAACCAGCTTGGGATAGCCCATGGGGGAAGGGGAGGCCAGGGTGGCATACAGAGTGCGTTGCTATGATATTCAAGCATCTTGGTGAGACGATAGACATACACGGTGGAGGCCTTGACCTACTTTTCCCCCATCACGAAAACGAGATAGCTCAAGCCGAAGCTCTAACTGGCAAGCCCTTTGCTAGGTATTGGATGCACAATGGCCTTGTTACAGTAGGTGGTCAAAAGATGTCCAAATCCTTGGGAAATTACATAACACTTAAGGAGGTTTATACCAAGTACCATCCAGATATTCTCAGGCTTTTGGTTCTGTTTACTCATTACAGGAGTCCTTTAGATTTCTCTTGGGAGAAGATGGAGGAAACAAAGAGGGCTTATGAGAGAATTAAGGGAGCTTTGGAATACCTTGAAACGCTTAAGAAACTCAGTATAACAGATAGTAAAGGCACTAGCCAGCTCTACGAGAGAGTAAAAGAGGTTGAAGAAGCCTTCTTTGAGGACCTAAGTGATGACTTTAACACACCATCGGCCCTTTCACGTATATTTAGCCTTGTGGGTGAACTTGGCAAAATAAAAAACCTTGCCCTATCCGAAGGTAAAATAAGCAGGCAGGATTTATCAGCTTATGAGTTTGCAACCCAATCCATCATAAAGCACATGAGAGGCATGTTTGGCCTCTTTGAGGTCTTACACCCCAAGCGTGAGGTGGTGCGTGCCGAAGCTAAGGAAATTGACGAAAACCTCATAAACCTATTGTTGGAAGTGAGAAACATGACAAGGATGGAAAAAGCTTTCAAGATAGCCGATTACATTAGGGATAAGCTCTCAGAGCTGGGTATAGTACTTGAAGATACACCGGCTGGGACTAGGTGGAGGAAGCTATGAGAGTGCTAAGCGGGATGAGACCAACGGGGAAGCTCCATTTGGGCCATTACTTTGGCGTTATAAAAAACTGGATTAAGCTTCAGGAGGAGCATGAGACCTTTTTCTTCATTGCGGATTGGCATGCCCTCACAACAGCTTACAAAAGAACACAGGAGCTAAGGCAGAACATAGAGGAGGTTATGCTTGACTGGATAGCCCTTGGACTTGACCCAAAGAGGAGTGTCCTTTTTATACAGTCAAGGGTTAAAGAACATGCTGAGCTGTTTTTACTCTTTAGCATGATAACACCAAAAAGCTGGCTCGAATGGAACCCAACTTACAAGGACATGAAGTATAACATTCTTAAAATAACGGACATGGAGCTTCAGTTCAGGGGGGGTATAAGGGACCTTGTAAAGGAGTTTGTATCAAAGCTTCCCTATAAGGTAGAAGACATTGAGGCCCTTGAAGAGCTTACTCTTGATGAACTTTCCGAATCCTTTGTCCGTGCAGTTTTTGAAGGTTATATGGAAAGCCACATGCTCAAAGAGCTGAACGTATCCAAAAGAGACTTTTACGAGACGGACACTTATGGCTTTTTGGGATACCCTGTTCTTCAAGCTGTTGATATACTAATATACAAGGCGAATGCTGTACCAGTGGGTGAAGACCAGCTTCCCCACGTAGAGCTAACAAGGGAGATAGCAAGGCGCTTCAATTATCTCTACGGTGATACCTTTCCAGAACCAGATGCTCTACTTACAGAGACTCCCAAGCTTCTGGGTATAGACGGAAGGAAGATGAGCAAATCTTACAGTAATGCCATATACTTTGCAGATACGAAGGACCAAGTGGAACAAAAGGTAATGAGGTTTTTTACAGACCCGCAAAAGTTGAGAAAGGGTGACCCTGGAAGGCCAGAGATATGCCCCGTCTTTATGTACCATAAGCTCTTTACAGAAGATGCAAAGGTTGAGGAGATAGAAAGGGATTGTAGGAGCGGAAAATTAGGATGCGTTGAGTGTAAAAGGATCATGTTTGAAGGATTAGAGGGAGAGCTTATGCCAATAAGAGAAAGGAGGCAGGAGCTCAAAAAGCGAATAAAGGACCTTATAGATATATTCGAAGAAGGTTCAAAGGTTGCAAGAGAAATAGCAGAAAGGACGCTCGAGGAAGTCAGAGAGAAGATGAACCTCAGATGATAACCTTGGCAATGGCCATAGCCCTTCTCGTCTTCTTGGTTTTTATGAGCCTATACCCCTTCAGACTTTTAAAATCTCAGGAGAGAAAGTTACCTGAAGATGTTCCAGATGTTTACGTATACTCTTATCAGATCCATCTTCATACTCAGTTCTCTTACGACTCGTTGGGGAAGCCAGAGGATTTGGCCGAGAGCATGGAGAAAGAAGATATAGACTATGTTTTGGTTACAGACCACGAGAACGATGCTATAAAGCATTTTTGTAGTGATGGGGCAATAGCTGGGATAGAGAGAAAGATAACCGACAGCGAAGGGTCTATCATGGGAGACCTTTTAGAGATTGGCAGTGTAAAGGTTATAGCGCACGCTTTTAAAGAAAAATACAGATGGAAACTGAGCAGGGAAAAAGAACATCTCCTTGAGCTTATAAATTTAAAGGATGCTCTTATGGATAACAAAGTAAAGCTTTTCCTTTTTCTTCTTTACATGGCCATGCTCTACCCCTTTTTGAGGAGAAACTCTATAAACTTTCTAAAAAGAGTCGTAAACATAGAAAAGTACGCTTTGGCTTATTTCAAAGATGGTTGGAGAAACAAGGTTGTGGGTGGGCTTGACCATCATGTAAAGGTTTACATAAGGGAGGTGGGCATAAGGTTCTTATTCCCCAGTTACAGGGTATCTTTCAGCATTATGAGAAATTTTCTGATAAGCAGAAGAAAAGTCAAGTCCAGTGAAGACTTTTTAGATGCTTTAAACACTGAGCTCTCCATAGTATCCTTCCAAAATAAACCTTCTTTAGTTTGGGAGAAGGATGGGAAAGTTTTCGTGCAGACACCTTTTGAAAACTCATTGATATTTCTATCATCTGGTAAGGAGTCTGTCTGCCTTAGAGGAAGTAGCGCTTGGACAGAGTTGGAAGAAGGCCTTTACATGGTATACGCCTACACATACTCTTTTAAGATTGGGAACTTATATTTAGGACTTAGTCCCCTATTTATAACGAGCTTGGAGGTAGGCTATGGTAGAAAAACCCCTACCCGAGTGGATAAAAAAGAAGATAATGGAGAAATTTAAAAACAAGGAGCTTGCCCTAAAAGCTTTTGAGTATGTAAAGATAGTTGAGGCAGAGGATGGGAACCTTTATGTAAAGGAAAACTTGAGCCATACTGAAAACCACGCCTTACTGTTTGCCGTATTAAGCGTGGTAAACTATACACAAAGGCTGTTAAGGGGGGAGAACATGGATGAGCTATGACCAATACTTGGCTTTAGGCTTTGCTGTTTTGTTTGCAAGCTTTACTCTTGGATTCAAAGATAGGCTTATAAAGCAGATATCTGGACTTTTCAGCATATTTTTTATGCTCCAGGTTGTTTCAAGCTTCTTAAATCAAAAGTTAGCCCAGTTTATCCTGCTTTTTTTAGGTTATACCTTAGTGCTTGTGGCTTTTTTCTACAGCATACGCCTTTTGAGATTTAAAAAAGCTCTGTATAAGAAAGCTTACATGGATTCATTGACTGGAGTAAACAACAGAAACTTTTTTGAAGATGTGCTGAAAAATGAGCTTAGACTTTACCAGGATGCTGGCACTCATTACTGCGTGCTCTTTCTTGACATGTATAACTTTAAAGATATCAACGACATTTATGGACACACTGTTGGCGATAACGTGCTGAGTGAGATTGGGAAAAGGCTTAAAATGGCCGTGAGGTCAGATGATTTTGTTGTGAGGTACGGAGGGGATGAATTTCTTGTTGTTTTAAAAGAAGTAAAGAGGGACCAATTGGATACCATTGTAGACAGGATAAGAAATAGCTTGAGCTTTAAAGTCAATGACTTGACAACTGGAGTCAACATAGGTTACGCTTTTTATCCCGAGGATGGCTCTAACGTAGAAGACCTTATAAAGGTTGCAAGTAAAAGGATGTACGAAGATAAAAGGCACTACAATGACATGGATAATAAGGGTAAGGAAGAAGTTTAACGCTGCACACTTTCTTACAGATTACCATGGTAAGCCAGAGCCTCTTCATGGACACACTTGGATGGCTGAAGTCTACATTAGAGTAGAAAGCCTAGATGCGGGGGGGATGGGGATAGATTTCTTGGAAGTGGATAACTTTTTAAAGGAGACCCTTCCAGACTACAGACTTCTCAACGACCTTTTTGACTTTTCCCCTAGTGCTGAGAACGTGGCAAGGTGGCTATACAAAAAAGTAAAGGAGAGATACCCTAATGTGGAGAAGGTCGTTATCTGGGAGACTGAAAACTGTGGTGCAGAATACTACGAATAGCTATGCTTCCGTTATATCTTCCCTCTGGATCTCTATCTCCTCGGGTAGTGTGGTTTCAAAGGTAGGCGTTGGATATGTAGGAACTATACCCTCCTCCTCGACTTTCTCAGCACAGTGGGCATGGTACCTTGTCCAGGGAATAGCCAAAAGCCTCTCGTAAGGTATCTCCTCTCCACAGTACTCGCATATGCCATAGGAACCAGTGCTCATCTTTTGCAGGGCATAGTCTATCTCTCTCAGGATGAACATCTCCCGTGTTGTGAGGGTATCAAGCAGCTCTTGGGTGTAAGTCATCTGGCTGAGGTCTTCCAAATCTCCTGGCTCCTTTACCTCTTCGCCTATCCTAGCCTGCGTATCTTCCTTCTTGCGATACCTGTATAGCAGCTTCCCCTTTTCCTCTAAAAGTTTAGACCTTAGATTTCCAAGTTCCTTCTTCTTGAGCATTTCTAACCTCCTATCATAAAGCTGTAAGGAAAATAATATAATCCATAACAAGTCTTTTGCTACACATCTTTTTGTGCTAAAATTTTCTATCATGTATGTTCTGCTTCAAAAGCATAAAACCTTGGTTGCTGCCATTGTCGCTTTGGCATCTGGCGCCTTTTTCCTATGGCTCTTCTTTGCTGGAAGTGCAAGGGATATACTCTCTGTGGGTAAAAAATGCGTGGCTGAGGTGAACGGATCATGCATAAACTTGAGGGACTACAGAAGGGAGATGCTTAGGTTTTCCAATATACAGAACAGAGAGATGGAAGAAACTATAAAAAAGCAAGTGCTTGAAAACCTCATAGTGCAGGAGCTGCTCTATCAAAAGGCTAAGTCCTTAGGTTTTTTGGCTTCTGATGATGAGGTTGTAAAAGTAATAAAGTCAGACCCAACTTTTCAAGAAAAGGGTTTTTTTAGCTTTTCCAAGTACAAGGAGCTTTTAAGCAGGATAGGATTGACGCCAGAGGAGTACGAGGAATACATAAGGAAAATGTTGACTGTACAGAAACTTCTGACGCTGATCTCAAACGGTGTTTACATGTCAGAAAAGGAAGAGAAGGTCAATATGCTGGTGCAGTCTACCCTCCTCTCTGGAAAGCTTTACATCTTAACGCCCGAGAGTATAAACTACAAACCTACAAAAGAGGAGATACTAAGCTTCTATGAGAAAAACAAAGATATGTTCAGGAGCCATCAGAGAAGAATAGTAAGGGTATGGACAGAGAAGAATAAATTGAAAGTAGAAGAGTTGTACAAAGATATAAAGAATGGCAAGGAAGTTGGCGGTTATAAAGAGTACACCCTCCCAGATGAGGAAGGGAAAATGTCAAGGACCTTACTATCCGAGGTAAGCCGTCTTACAGATAAAAACAGAATATCTCTAACGAAGGAGGGTGAGGATTATGTCCTTGTATATCTTTACAGACTTGAGCCTGCTGGTATAAAAAGCTTTGAAGAGGTGAGCGGGCAGATAGAGGATATGCTTGTAAACAGGAAAAGGGTAGAAATGTTGAAAGATGAGGCTCAAAGGGTTTACACAGAGCTTAAAAGTAGGAAGGAAGTCAAAAACGTTAGGGTTCTAAACTTTAACGATACACCTGCAGAGCAAATTGTAAACGTAGCGAGAGTCGGTCAGGATCAACTTATTGGTTTTTTGCTATCAAAGGAAAGGGTGTTTGGTCCTTATGAGCTACAGCAAGGCTACGGAGTTTTTTTGATAACAGAAAGGAAGCAAAAAAGGATGGATAAGGAACAGATGGAAAAGCTGTCTAAGGATATACTGAACGTAAAATCCAATGCTGTAGTCAACTACTTTATAGAGAGTCTTTTGAGAAAAGCCAAGATTAAGGTCAATGAGGAAGTTATAAAAGGAGGTTGAAGATGGAAAAGATCTGGAGGACTGGAATAACCCAGCACGTGGGACATGAAACTTACATAAGAGGCTACAGGCTTCTTGACCTTGTAGGAAATCTTTCCTTTGCACAGGCTACGTATCTTATACTCAAGGGAGAGCTACCAAACGAGAAAGAGTCTAAGATGATGGAAGCCATATTTGTTTCAATTATAGACCATGGCATAGCTCCACCATCTGCCATAGCGGCAAGGGCTGTTACCTCGGGTGGTAATTTTCTAAACGTTGGGGTAGCTGCTGGAGTTTTAGCCTTTGGCTCTGCCCATGGGGGTGCTTTGGAGGATGCTATGAAGTTCATTCAGGAAGGAGTCTCAAGCGGGAAAGGCGTAGGGGATGTAGTATCAGAATACCTGCAGGCTAAAAAACCCATACCTGGGTATGGCCACAGGTACTACAAAGACTTTGACCCAAGGACTAAAAGGCTCATGGATATAGCAAAAAGCCTTGGTTTTTATAGTAAGCACTGTGAGTTTGCGGAGGCTGTGTCAGAAGAGATAGAAAGGCAAAAGGGGAAGAGACTTGTTCTTAACGTTGACGGTGCTATAGCTGCAATTGCGTCTGAGATGGGCTTTGATTGGAGGCTTGGAAAGGGCTTTTTCATCATAGGGAGAGTTCCTGGTCTTGTTGCTCATGTTTATGAAGAATTAACCATAGAAAAGCCCTTCTCCAAAAGGCTTAATGAGGGAACAGAGACAGAGTACATAGGAGTTCCACCAAGAGAGTTACCAGAAGAGTTTAGGAAGGTATAGTGAATTATAAAAAGATAAGTTTCAAGACTGCGCTCTCTCCTGAGAGGGTTTTAAGAGACCTCTCCGTCCTGAAGGAGAAACTCTTTCAGGACTTGCCATAATTAGGTCTTGGCGACTAGTATCTGAAAATATTGACATTTATACCCAATACACGCATGAACTCACAAACAAAAGCTATAATATTCCTATGTATAGGGCTATTGAGGTCCCATGCCCTATGACAGAGAAAAAAGCTAACATCGTCTCTGAGGTCAT
>JAXSMZ010000031.1:0-14660 GCA_037924335.1 Aquificaceae bacterium | reverse complement strand
GACTCCGTTCATGCCAGCCTTCATACCGCTTGTCCCGCAAGCTTCGTAAGGCCTTTTGGGATTGTTAAGCCACACATCACATCCAGAGACCAAAAGCTTTGCCAACTCTATGGAGTAATCCTCCAAGAAGGCTATCTTTAGCCTTTTTGTCCTTTCTTTTGCAATACTTTTTTTCTCTATGATGTTCCTGATCATGTCTTTACCCCCAAAATCGTTGGGATGTGCCTTACCCGCAAAAACCAGTTGAACATCTCCAAAGTGCTCGGCTATGTATATTAACCTCTCCAAGTCTCTCAGTATCAGGTCGTTTCTCTTGTAAGGTGTTACCCTTCTGACTATTCCTATGGTCAGAACGTCATCCGCAAAGCCACTACCCGTGTTTTTGTTTATGTAATTTACCAGTTCACTTTTGACCCTTAAGTGTTTTTCAAAGAGTACCTCTGATGGTATCTGATAAACTTGGTACAAAAGCAAGGGGTTCTCATCCCACCCAGGGATGTATTCGTTGAAAACCTCTTTTAGCTCATCATGGATCCATCTTCTGTGGTACACTCCGTTGGTAACATAGTCTATTTCATGCGGTCCTTTTGATTTTGCAACCTCCTCTAGTATCTTTTTGGAAACAAACATGTGCTTGTACGATACTGCATTTACTTTACATGAATACTCAAGAGCAACCGCAGATAGGTTTACAGAACCATCTTCCTCATCCCAATCCATATGGTCATACATCTTTAGCTCCTCCCTTACCATATCTATGGGGAATCTTTCATGCCCTGCTGCCACGGGAGTATGCGTTGTAAAAACGCAGCTGTTCTTCGCCTTTTCCTTATTTCCAAACTCCCTAAGAAGTTCAACTATTAGAAATGCCGAATGACTCTCGTTTTTATGGTATACGCTTATATTGTAGCCAAGAGCTTTCAAAATCCGATATCCACCTATACCCAAAAGCATCTCCTGTCTGAGCCTTTGGAGTGTATCGTCTGGATAAAGCTTACTGTTGAGTTTCCTTATCTCTTCGTCGTTGTCTGGAAGGTCAGCATCCAAGAACAGGACCTTTATGTCCCACTTACCGCGTACAGTATACTCCCACGCTCTCACCTTTTGTTTCTTTTCCCCAAACCAAACATCCACCTCTACATTCAAGGGTTTTAGTATCTTCTTGTAATCCCAAAAATGGTCAAAGTCAAGCTGCATCCCGTGATGCGTTATCTTTTGCAATGTGTAACCCCTCTTGTAGAGAAGAGTTACACATACAGCTGGTATACCTAGGTCTGCGTAAGAGTAAAGAGTATCACCAGCAAGAACACCAAGACCACCGCTGTAAGTGGGTATCTTATCGTCTATACCTACTTCCATAACAAAGTACGCTATCATAGGCTCAAACCTGCAGAATAAATCTTGACGAAGTAATCGCTCACCATTCTGTAAGTGTTAAAGTATGGTGCTATAGTTGCTATGCTGCTTTTCATCATCCTTATCCAACCATCCTGGTAGTTGTAGTACATAGGCATTATTATATGGAGCAGCTTTCCGTACATATCTTCCAGGTCTTCATCGTCGTTGGATTCTGACATGTCCGCCCATGTTGGTTTTTTACCTATTCCCCATCCGTTTACCCCCTCTATTCCACCCTCCAGCCACCATCCATCCCATGTGCTAAAGTTCAGGACTCCGTTCATGCCAGCCTTCATACCGCTTGTCCCGCAAGCTTCGTAAGGCCTTTTGGGATTGTTAAGCCACACATCACATCCAGAGACCAAAAGCTTGGCTAAGCCTAACCCATAATTTTCCACAAAAACAGCTTCTAAGCTTTTTGTTTTACTCCTTATATAACTTATCCTTCTGTTTATGTCCTCTACTATGGACTTTCCTTCCTCATCAGCAGGATGAGCTTTCCCTGCAAAAACTATCTGTAGACCACCAAACCTTTCGGCTATCCTTATCAGCTTGTCTGTATCTTTTAAGATCAGATTATTCCTTTTGTATGAAGTTATTCTCCTTGCAATGCAAACGGTGAGAACGTCTGAAACAAAGCTTGCGCCGTAGTTCTTGTTTATAAAATTTATGAGTCTTTCCTTGACCTCCGTATGAGCTCTCCAAAGCTCCACAGTGGGTATACTATTGGCCTGTCTCAGAAGGTATGGGTTTTCATCCCATCCGAGTATGTACTCATCAAAGATGCTCTTTATCTCTTGGCATATCCATCTTTTATGATAAACACCGTTGGTTATGTAATCCACCCTCTTGAAGGGATAACTCTCCTGTGTGACGAACCTATGCTTTAAAGAAACGGCATTAACCAGAGAGCTGTACTTAGCACTTAAAAGGGAAAGGTCGAGCTCACCGTCTACAAGCTCATCCTCCCAGCTTATGCCATCGTAGAGCCTAAGATACCTCTTCACTGTATCTATGGAGAACCTTTCATGCCCTACGGGAAGCGATGTGTGAGTTGTAAATACAACACGCTTTCTTACCTCATCAAAATCTTTGAACTCTTTTAGAAGCTCGAACACTAAAAATCCAGAGTGGCTCTCGTTTATATGATATAGGTTTATACTATATCCCAAAGCTTTTAAAGCCCTGTAGCCCCCTATACCTAGAAGTATCTCTTGTATAAGCCTATCCTCCTTGTCTCCTTGATAAAGCCTAAGGAAAGTATTCCTCACCTTCTGACTGTTGGTAGGAATGTCACCATCAAGGAAAAGTATCTTTATGTCCCTTTTCCCCTTTACAGTGTACTCCCACACCATTAGCTTTTGGCTTCTGTCTCCTACAGGAACTTCTATCTCAACGTTCAGCGGGGTAAGTATACTTTTATAATCCCACGCATCTTCAAGGTCTAGCTGTTTTCCATCCTTTCCTATCCTCTGGTAAACATAGCCTTTTTTGTACAATAGCGTCACACATACTGCTGGTATTCCAAGGTCTGCAAAGGTCAGTATGGTATCACCTATAAGAGTTCCAAGACCACCACTGTAGGTGGGAATACCTTCCTCCAACCCCACTTCCATAACGAAGTAAGCTATCATTTAGAAATATATTTTAACACATGAAACTTTTGCAAACGGATATCACATGCAGGCTCGATAGCTTACCCTGGAGCAGGTTTCATACAACATTCTCCATAGCATTGGGTATAACATGGGTGCTTGATGCCTTTGAGATCGTGATAGTTAGCGCCATTCTAAGGCCTATGTCCATATCCTTGAGTTTTACACCAGAGCAAGGGTCTTTAATGGTAAGCGGTTTTCTTTTTGGTGCTTTACTTGGCTCTTTCCTATTTGGCTATCTTGCGGACAAGTACGGAAGAAAAAAGCTATTCATCTTAACCCTTCTCCTTTACTCCCTTGGCACATTTTTCACGGGTTTTTCTAACAGCTTTGAGCTCGCCTTTTTCCTTAGGGTTGTAGCTGGTGCAGGCATAGGTGGTGAATTTGCAGCTATCCACTCTGCCATAGATGAGTTTATACCATCAAGGCATAGGGGGAAGGTGGATGGACTTATATCAGCCCTGTGGAATCTGGGGAGCGTTTTAGCTTCCCTAGCAGCCATTGCTCTTTTGACTCTTACAGAGCAAGAAAAAGCTTGGAGGTTTGCCTTTCTCATCGGTGGCATTCTGGCAATTCTTACCTTAGTGGTAAGGGTTTACGTGCCAGAGTCACCAAGATGGCTGTTATCAAAAGGTCAACGGGAGAAGGCTCAAAAGATAGTTGAAGAATTAGAGAGAAAAGCGGGTGGTAGGTTTAGCCATAAAGAGTGTCAAGTCCCTGTATTTCAGGGTAGCATAGTAAATGCCACAGGAATAATATTCTCCAAGTACAGATGGAGATTTTTGTTTAGTGCTTCTATGAGCATCACTATTCTTAGCACCTATTACTCCATGATAACCTTAATACCCGTGGTTTTTCCAAAAGTTTATGGTTTTAACTCTGAGGATGTACCCCAAATACTCCTTTGGGGTAGTTTGGGCGGGCTTTTGGGTGGCACTCTGGTAGCCTTTATGAGCGATATAATGGGACGCAAGGCAACTGGTTTATTGGTCAGCCTTTTATCCCTTTTATTTACCCTATCCTTCATCCCAGGATATTCTTTCAAATTTCTTTACCTTCTTTACTCTTTTGTGGCCTTTTCCTTTGCGTCAGTAGCTTATGTATCGGCGATGGAAATATACCCTTCTTACATAAGAGCGTACGCTATAGGACTTATATCCATTGTGGGTAGGGCTTTTGGCTTTTTATCTCCCTATGTGCTTGTAAGCTTATCCCACATAGACTACAGGTACAGCCTCCTTGGCGTAGCCTTCTTCTGGTTATTGGGCTTTCTGTCCTTTCTCCTATGGTCTATAAAAGGAGTAGAAGCAAAGGGAAAGTCTATAGAGGACATAACTTAACTCATACGATTAAGTATAAAGCTCCCACATATTGACAAAAGGGGCTAAGCATATCAAAATATCTCTTGATGCAGAGAAGAATTCTAAAAGAAGAGAGAAAGATTGAGATCATCAGGATAGCATGTAAACTTTTTTCAGAGAAAGGGTATTATAACACAACAATTCCAGATATTGCTGAAGCTTTGGGTATGAGCGTTGGTAACATATACAACTATTTTGAATCAAAAGAAGATTTAGCAAAGGAAATAATGCTAACCGTATCCAAATGGGTAGGAGAAAGGTTAAGGCATATAAACGAAAGGAGAGCTTCTGCTAAAGAGAAGGTACGCCATCTGGTAGAAAGCTTCTTTGACATTGCTTTGAGTGAGCCAGAGCTCATAAATTACTTCCTGAGAGTTTTTTTGGTTAACAGAGAAGTGTTTAAGAGAGATTGCGAAGGTTTTGCTTGCGTTGGGGAGGTAGTGACTGAGATAATGGTTCTCCTTTCAGATGGTGTCGAGAGTGGGGAGTTCAGAAATCAGAGCTTCTTTCCAGCCTTTACGACAATAATGGGACCCCTTGGGGGTATGGTGTTTCTACACAACGAAGGTGTCCTTGAAAAATCCCTTATGGAATACGTGGATGAACTGACAGAGAACATATGGAGAGCTCTTAGGGTCTAAGTCTTCTGTGAACAGCCAGATAGGGTGGTGTTCTGAAGGGTAATATCCTTTTTACAAAGTAGTACCTTGCTATGTGATAGCTTGTGTCAAATCCGTAGAAGTTGAGCTTCATCCTTTCAAGCTCCTCTTCTCTGTAAAGGTGAATGGGCTTTTCTACCTTTCTTTCCCTCTTTTCCTTTATAAGCTTTTCCCAAGCCATCGAACATGTAAATTCCTTTATCCAATTTTTCAGCCCTTCCCTGAACTCTTGAGGAGTCTTACCGAAAACCCCATCTATCAGACCGTACCTATGGGCTATCCTAGAGCTTATGGGCATTCTATTTTCCATGATCTCCCTTCCTTTTTCCCATCCAACCCTCTTGGGCAGAGTATAAGTCCAAAACTCAGACCCGTAGAGATTCCCTATGTTTTTGTAATGAGGATTAAAAACAGACCCATCCCTCGCAAAAACAAAGTCGCATGTTAAAGCTAAGAAGAAGCCACCAGCTCCAGCGTTTCCTTGCATTCCTGCAACCGTTATTTTGTCCTCAGTTTTTAATATCTCCTCGCAGATATCGTCTATGGCGTTTATGTTCTTCCATGACTCGTCGGCTGGGCTCTCTGAACTCTCTATTGTGTTTAGGTTCATGCCGTTGGAGAAAAAGTCCTCCTGCCCGAGTAATACTATGGCTTTTATAGGTCTCTTCTTTGTGTACTTGATGACTTCCAAGAGCCTTTGGCATTGCTCCGTTGACATGGCACCGTTATAAAAGTTAAAGCTTATGTATCCGATCTCTTTTTCTTCTTCGTACACTATCTCCCTGTAGGTTCTAAAATCCACTATCTCCCAAGGCTTCAGCGGTTCTTCCCTTACACCCTTCAAAAGATGGTGTATAACCCTTGCAGAAGGAAGCTTTATGGAACCCTTCTCAGCTTTTCTCATATGCGTTATCCATACGGCACCATCCTGAGTGGCTATGCACACTGCTTCATCCCTAGTAGCTAATAGCTCACCGGGCTTTCCCCTAAGGTAGTCCTCTGGGTAAGCGTTGAAAAGGAGAACTTCCTCACCCTTTATGCTACACAGAGTACCTGGCTGGCTATCTGAGGCATAAACTTTCCTGAGCACATCTTGGGTAGTGTCCCTTTCCCATTCTATTTTTCTGTGGTCTTGTGTCATGTATGGATTCCATACGCTTTCCCTTTGCTTCTCCCTCTCAACTTTTCCATCCTCTAACCTCTCCAAAACCTCTAACGCTGACTGTGCCGCATTCTCCGTTATCTCATTTCTGTAAAGGCTTGATTTCCTTGTAAACCTTATAGGAAATGTTCTGTAAGAGAATATGTCTCCCGCATCGTACTCTTCGCTCGCCTCTATAAGGCTAACTCCCCAGCTTTTCTCTCCCTTTAGCAGTGCCCAATCAAGGGCAGAAGGTCCCCTGTCTCCTGGTGGACCAGGATGGACTATCAAAGTTAGAAAACTTTCCCATACCTCCTTTGGTATCTTCCTTTTCAAAAAAGGTGCAAGTATAAGGTCTGGTTTGTAGAGCATGGCAGCCTCCACCATAAGGTCTGGGTGTACATCCAGCTCTATAGAGACTTCATGCCCCCTTTCTAAAAGCTCGCAGTATAGCCTTTGGGAAAGGGAGTTAAAACGATGGCAGAAAAAGAGTATCCTCATAGCTTCTTGTACTTAAAGTAAGCAGCGCATGCACCCTCAGATGAGACCATACAAGATCCTATGGGATTGGATGGTGTGCATACGTTTCCAAAGAGCTTGCAATCGGTAGGCAAAGCAACACCCCTTATGACCTTTCCGCATATGCAAGATGGATGCTCTTTGGGTTTTGACAGGCTTATTTTAAAAATCTCCTCTGCATCCATCTCCTTATACTCTTTCTTTATCTTTAGGGCGCTGTAAGGAACTGTTCCAAGTCCTCTCCATTCGAACTCCTTTCTCAGCTCAAAAACTTCTGACACCAACCTTTGAGCCTTATGATTTCCTTCGTAGGATACAAACCTTGTGTACTGATTTTCCACCTTGGCTTCCTTCCTGATGGTCTGCATGACTATCATATAAACGGACTGTAGTATGTCAACCGGCTCAAACCCTGATATAACTACAGGCTTTTGAAACTCCTCAGCAAAGTACTCGTAGGGTCTCGTTCCTATTATAACGCTAACATGCCCAGGTCCTATGAAAGCATCTATCCTAACACTTCCTATCTGTCTCATCTCAGGTGAGTTCAGTATGTGCTGTATGGCAGCAGGTGTTATAACGTGGTTGGAAACTACAAAGAGGTTCTTTATACCCATCCTTTTGGCATTTAAAAGAAGCACTGCAGTCTGTGGTGTTGTTGTTTCGAAACCTATGGCAAAGAATATAAGGTTTTTCTTAGGATTCTCACTGGCTATTTTTATAGAGTCAAGACATGAATAAACCCCCCTTATGTCGTAACCTTCGGCTCTTAGCTTCAGCAAACTCTTCCCACCAGAGCCTGGAACTCTCAAAAGGTCTCCATAGGTGCATAGGATGGTGTTTGGAAGCCTTGCCATCTCAAGGGCAAGGTCTACCCTCTGCATGGGCATGACGCAAACAGGACATCCAGGACCATGTACAAACCTCACGTATCCTTTGAGCAGGTCATCTATACCATACTTCATTATCGCGTGCGTATGACCACCGCAAAACTCCATTATGTGAACCACATCACCCATCCTCTCCACTGCTTCTTTTATTTTTATCTCCAGGGCTTTCACCCTTTTGCTGTCTCTGAATTCACCCCTAAGGTCAACCTGCTCAGTTCTCATGTTCTTCCATCCTGAGTATGTCCTCAAAAAGCTCTAATGTTTTCAAAGCTTCTTCCTCATCTAATTTCTCAATAGCAAAGCCTACATGTACCAGAACCCAATCATTCTCCTTTACATCCTCAGATAACAACTCTAAGGAAATTACCCTTCTGACTCCCATTGTATCTACAAGGGCTGTCTTATCTTCCTTTACTTCCACGACTCTAGAAGGTATGGAAAGACACATGATGCACCCCTTTTAACGAATAACTATTCATATAATAATAATAGCTCCTTTCATGACCTTTGCAAGTTATGTATTTATCATCTAAAATATTTAAGAAAACAGATAAAGGAGGTTTCAGATGAAGGTAACTTTGAGCGTTATCAAGGCCGATGTAGGAGGCTATGTGGGGCATTCTGCAGTTCACCCAGACCTTGTGGATACCATAAGGGAATTTGTAAAAGAAGAAGTTAAAAAGGGAGTGCTTATAGATGCTGATACTCTGGTATGTGGAGATGATACGGCAATTGTTATGGCTCACACTCACGGAGTTGATAGTGAAATAGTTCACAGCATAGCATGGAAGGCTTTTGAGAAGGCTACAGAAGTAGCAAAGAGGCTAAAGCTCTACGGTGCTGGTCAAGACCTCATATCCACAGCCTTCTCTGGAAATGTGAAAGGTATGGGGCCTGGCGTTGCCGAGATGGAGTTTGAAGAGAGACCTTCGGAACCAGTGATCGTATTCTTTGCCGACAAAACAGCACCAAGCGCTTGGAGTCTACCCCTCTATGAGATGTTTGCAGACCCTATGGTATGCCCAGGACTTGTTATAGACCCAAAGATGCATGATGGTTTCACTTTTGAAGTTCTAGACACTTACACTGGGAAGGCTGTAAAGCTTTCCACACCCTCAGAGCTTTACGAACTTCTTGCCCTTATAGGTACAGTTGAGAGGTATGCTGTAAGGAGTATATGGAGAAACAACGATGGAGAGATAGCAGCTGTTGCATCAACCCAAAGGCTATCCCTTATAGCGGGTAAGTACATAGGCAAGGATGACCCAGTTATGATGGTGAGGGCACAGGCAGGTTTTCCAGCCGTTGGAGAGATATTAGAACCCTTTGCGAGACCTTGGATAGTAGAAGGGTGGATGAGAGGCTCCCACAATGGACCTCTCATGCCAGTATCTTTTGAGCAGGCAAAGCCTACAAGATTTGATGGCCCACCGAGAGTTATAGCTGCCGGTTATCAACTTGCAAATGGAAAGTTCATAGGTCCAAGGGATCTCTTTGATGACCCAGCCTTTGACAGAGCAAGGGAAAGAGCCCAGCTCATGGCAGACATACTCAGAAGGCAAGGCATCTTCGAGCCTCACAGGCTACCATCGGAGGAGATGGAGTACACAACATTGCCAAAGATACTCAAGAAGTTGGAAGATAGGTTCTACGAAGTAGAGGCACCAAGAAAGCCTGTAGAGGAACACTCAGAGAAGCATGACTTAGATTGATGGAAGCATGGATAGATAAAATAGTTGTAGAAGGGTTTAAGTCTTACGGTAGGGAGAGGTTGGATATACCCTTAGGGAAGGGTGTAATTGCCATAGTTGGTCCAAACGGTGCAGGTAAGTCCAACATAGGAGACGCCCTTTCCTTTGCCTTAGGCCTTGCCACATCAAAAACCCTAAGAGCCAAAAATCTATCCTATCTAATATTTTCAAGGGATGGGGAGAGAGCAGACTCTGCTTACGTAGAGGTACACTTTAAGAACATGGGAGCCTTCCCCCTAGAGCAGGAGGATGTTGTCATTTCCCGAAAGGTTGACCAGGATGGTAGGAGCGTCTTTAGGGTGAACGGCTCATTGGTTAAAGAAAGGGAACTAAAGGAACTTCTCTCAAAGGTAGGCATCTATGAGAACGCTTACAACGTAGTGCTTCAGGGGGACATAGTTCGTTTTCTCAAGATGACCCCAGTAGAGAGAAGGAAGCTCATAGAGGAGATAGCCGGTATAGGAGAGTACGAAGAGAAAAAGCAGAAGGCTCTTGCAGACCTTGGAGAAGTAGAGCTAAAAATAAGAGAGCTCAGGCTACTTATGGATGAAATGGAAGTTCAGATGGAAAGACTGTCTGAGGAAGTAAAGAAACTGGTAAGATACAAAGAACTTCAGAATCTTTTGAGGGATTGGAAGATAAGGATATACATGAAAGAGGCGCTGGCTGTTAGGTCATCCATCAGCAAGGTTGAGGAAGATATAAAGCTAAAGAGCTCTGAGCTTCAGGAGCTAAGAGGAAAGATAAAGGAAATGGAAAAAGAGTACGCCAAAAGGGAGGAGGAGCTAAAGGTCATCAACTCTCAACTTTTCCCCTTCAAAGAAAAGGTAGGAAGACTAAGCTCAGATATGGAACACATACAGAATAAGGTTTTGGAATTGGACAAAAAAAGGGGAGAGATAGAAAAGGAAAGGGTCTTTGCTGAGGAGCATATAAAACGCATGGATACGGAGCTCAAAAAGCTTCTTCAAGAGGAAAAGCTTACAAAGGCACAGTTAGTGGAAAAAGAAAAGGAGATAGAGACAATAGGACAGAGAGTGGATGAGGTCTACAATCTACTCAAAGGGAAAGAAGAAGGTCTGAAAGTATCCTTCGAAGAAGCAAGCAAGACTGAAGAAAGGATAAACGCCCTTAGGGAAGAGATAGAAAAAGAAAGGAGGAAGATAGTGGACATTGAACTAAAACATAAAGAACTGGAGATAAAAATGGAGAGGGTCTCTCAAGATATGAAAGACCTTTTTCAAGATAAGGAAAGGCTAAAGGCTGAGCTTGGAGAGAGCCTCATCAGAAAGGAAAACTACCAAAGGATGTGGAAGGAGGAAGAGGCTTCCATCAGGAGGAAAAGACAGATTGTACAGAGTGCTGAGGAAAAGCTCAAAAAGATAAGGCTGGAGAGGGAGGAGGTCCTACGTCAAAAGGCCGTTCTTGAATCAAAACTGAGCAGTATAGAGGGTGACCTTTTGCCCTTTGATGGAATAGATGGAGTTTATGGAAGGGTAGCAGACCTCATAAGGGTGAAGGATTTGGAATATCTCAAAGCTATAGAAGCGGCAGGTGGAGCAAGGCTATCTTACATAGTAGTTGAGAACGAAGAAGTTGCCAAAGAGTGTATAAATAGACTTGTAGAGCTCAAGGCTGGGAGAATGAACTTCATTCCCCTAAACAGGATAAAGACCTTTGGTTTACCACCCTACCCGAGAAGAGTTGGAGTTATAGACTTTGCCGTGAACCTAGTTGAGTATGACATAAAGTTTGAAAGGGCAGTGAAGTTTGTCTTTGGGGATACGATAGTAGTTGAGAGCTTTCAAAGGGCAAAGGACATCGGTGTAGGGAACAATAGGATGGTAACCCTTGATGGAGAAGTATTTGAGAAGTCTGGAGTTATAAGTGGGGGCTATTCAGACAGCAGGGTTAGCTTGGGGAGAAGCATGTATTTAGAGGAGATAGATAGGCTCTCTGGGATAGAGAAGAAGCTCATACAGGAGGAGGAGCAAGCGGAGAAGCTGATAAGGGTTGAAAGGGAGGACCTCATAGAAAAGGAGGGTGTGCTAAAAGTGCTCGAAAGAAGGCTAAAGGAAGTGGAAGAGTTGGATAAAAAAGGCTTTGATAAACTAAAGGAAATGGAAGAGAGACTAAAAAAGGCAGAAGAGTACAAGTCTTTGCTTGAAGAGGAAAAGAAGAGGCTTAAGAGGGAAAGGGATGAACTCACAGACCATCTTTCATACATGGAAGAAAAGCTCAACAACTTAACTATAAAAAAGCAGTCTATAATGGCTTACTACAGAGATTCTGGTATAGAGAAGGTTAGGGCAGAATACGAAAAGTCAAAGAGTATCCTTGACAAACTAAAAGAAGAAGCCTTCTCCATTAATATGAAACTGAAGGATGTTCAGAGGGAGATAGAAGCTTTACGCACCGAGATTGGGAGGAAGATGGCTTTTCTTGATGAATCCCAAAACACCTTAGAAGGAATTCAAAAAGAGTATGAAAACCTTCTGAGTGAGAAGAGGAGTTTGGAGGAAAGCATAAAGGAGTTAGAGAGAACAGCATACGAACTGTACTCTCAAAGGGACAGATTGGAAGATGCTTGCAGAAGCATACAGTCAGAGCTTGGCAAACTCAGAATATACGAAGATAGCAATAGGGAAGGGTTGCAGAAGCTAGAGCTTGAGAAATTGAAATTGGAGGAGAGGTTGAAAGAACTGATGGATAGGCTTGAAGAACTAAATTGGTCTGGAACTTTTGAGGATGTAAAGTACAGTTACACAAAGATAAAAGAGGAGATAGGTACAATGGAAGGGGAAATTGAAAGGCTTGGAGCTTTAAACTTCAAAGCAGAGGAGGATTATAAGGAGCACGAAGTCAGATACAAAGATTACCAGGAGAGGTATAAAAAGATGGAAGAGGAAAAAAAGGCTATAAAAGAGATGATACAGGAGGTTGAGACTAAAAAGCTGAGAGTTTTTATGGAATCTTTTGAGAGCATAAACAGAAGTCTTAAAAGAATTTTTTCGGAGCTCTCACCCGGTGGAAGGGCTTACATGGAGTTAGAGAAAGAAAAGGACCCCTTCTCCGGTGGTATAAACTTGGTTGTAAAACCAAGGGGGAAGGAAGTTCAGTACTTAGAAGCCATATCTGGTGGAGAAAAGACACTGGCAGCTCTATCTCTAATATTCGCCATACAGGAGTACAAACCTTCCCCTTTCTACTACTTTGACGAGGTTGATGCACACCTTGACGAGGCAAATGCAAGGAAGGTAGGGGAGCTGATCAAAAGAAGGTCAGAGCAAGCTCAGTTTATAGTTGTGACATTGCGCGAGGTCCTTGCTTCCTTTGCAGACAGGCTCATTGGTGTAACGAGCAGGGGCGGGATATCTAAGGTTTTTCCCGTTGAAAACATTATGAGTGCGTAGCTTCTGGGCTGTAAAGAAACCCAACGAGACCACCCCAGACTATGTGAAGTATAAAGGTAGAAACCTGAGCATTTAAAATCATTGGTCTTTGGAACCACTCTGCACCACCAAAGGACCCTATGATTGAGACTATTATCACAAATATGTGCCATAGAACGCCGTAGATGATCCCTTTCACGACCCCTGCACCGGGTAGCCTGTTCCACACAGCTGGAAGAACAAGGGGAATTGAAAAGAGAGTAGCGTCAATCTGATGGTGTATGAACCACGCTGGGTCTTTCAGTCCCGGGAACATGCCAAAAAGCCCGAACCATTTGGAATAGACTCCATCGAGAAGAACCATGGCATAACCGCCCATCTGACTTGCAAAGAGAAAACTCCAGAAGTTAACTCCTTTTATAACCATAGCTATCCCTCCTTAGACCTCTACTCTTCCCTTCTCATCGTACACATATACTTTTCCGTTCTCTTCGTCCCTGGTTCTTTTGTGAGAGCCGTCGCAGAAAGGTAACTTCTTTGATAGGCCGCACTGACATATGTAATAAGTTTCCTCTCCAACCTCAAGCTTGTAAGGTCCTTTCTCAGTATGTTTTACAAGTCTCGCCATTAGACACCTCCTACCATTAAATTTAAGCCTCAAGCAACCCAATAGCAGAAGCTATGACCTCTTGGGGCTTTATATCAAGACATTCATAAGTACCATACTTGCATACGTCCTCACCGTGTATACTACAAGGTTGACACTTGATCCCTTTGAACAGGACCTTCCCCTCGTCTGGATAAAGAGAAAAGCCAAGAGTTGGATGTGTCCCCCCATAGATCTGTACGGCTTTTGTCCCAACAGCTCTTGCCATATGAAGAAGCCCCGAATCATTGCCTATGAACAGCTTGGATGTCTTTATCACAGCCAACGTATCTATCAGGGATAACTTGCCGCACAGATTTGTACCCTTCCAACTACTTACAAGTTTAGAGTCCGCATCATCTCCAACGAATACAACTCTATAGCCATGTTTTCTCAGAAGATCACACACATCTCCGAAGTATGGATACATCTTTTTCCTGTACTTTGCACCAGCTCCAATGGATATGTAGTCATCCCCCAGCTTTTCTCTCCATCTTTTCAGCCTTTCCTGAGACACATGAATTTTTGGCCTTCCTTCTCTTTCCCCAATAGCTTGAAGGTATGCTTCCACAACGTTGAAAGGTTTTCTAAGGCTTTCTATATAGACGGAAAGTCTTCTTCTAAGGGATTGCTTCCTATAAGTTTTCCATCTTCCTCCTAGCAAGGTTTTTAGAATAAGAGTTTTGAAATTTTTATGAAGGTCCAAGTAGAGGTCAAAGCCTTTGATGCTCTTTAGAGTCTCTCTGCTAAACAGCTTGCCCTTCTTTACCTGAATGACTTTCAATCTTCTGTCATCCTCAAAAACAACTCCGTATGGTTCAAAGGTAAAGATATACGGTATGTAGCCCTTTCCGATAAGTGGGTCTATGACGCAGGAAGAGAGGACTACATCACCAAGGGAAGAAAGCCTTATTATAAGAGCTCTCTTATCCACCGCTTACTGGAAGTATGAGAGCCACCCTCTCATCACCTTTCAGCCTATAAGAATCATCTGCGTACTCTTCATTAACGGCAAACTTGATAACCTTGAAGAGATCTCTCAACTCTGGATACTTTTTTATGAGAAACTCCCTCAGTTCTGCCAGACTTCCTTTGAAATCCATCTCTTCCTCTTCCTTCTTCAACCTTTCTTTTAGAAGGGCAAAGTACATAAGCTTCATAATAAAAAGTATAATAGTTTTTGTATGAAAGCCCTTATAATGACTGCCTTTAACCCAGAAACTTTTAAGGGAGGAATGGAGAGGCTTA
>JAXSMZ010000030.1:0-16720 GCA_037924335.1 Aquificaceae bacterium | reverse complement strand
ATGAGGGTTTCATGGTATTCAAGAGATAGATAATCTAAAAGCACATCGGTGGGTAATAGGCTTGTGCTTCTTATAAAGGATTCGGTGCAACCTGCACAGTCCTGAAACTCAAGCCATATCACCACAGGCTTTGGTTTTACCTCAAGGGCTTTGACGACCTTTGGCAGTAAGGAAGAGGATAAGCCAAGGGCGGTAGAAAGAGCAATGGCGGAAGTTAAGAAATCTCTCCTTGTGTATCCCCTCCTTTTGTATATGTGATAAAGGCTTTCCATCTTAGCCTCCTTTAGGTAGTTATGCTTAAAACATAGACAGAATATGATATTTGTCAATATTGAACTTTGTAGATAATGGGCAATGGAGGACTTGAACCTCCGACCTCCACCGTGTGAGGATAGCGCTCTGCCTCTGAGCTAATCGCCCTGCAGGTCAATATTAATATTATACACACCTCTACCAATAAAGCTAAAGATTGAAGTGAGTTGTCAATTACATACAAAAGTTTATATTTCATACTTGGCAATGGACAAATCAATAATAGAAGAGTATAAAAGCTTGCTTAAAGAGGTTCAGCAGGAGATACCGATCGTTCAGAGACCTTTTTTACTTATAGGGAACAGGATCGGGATGGGGGAAGAGGATGTTATTGAGATGCTTAAAACCTTAAAGCAGGAGAAAATCATCAGACAGATTTCTCCCATATATGATACAAGAATGCTCGGATATGACTCATCTCTTATTGCTTTTAGAGTTCAAGCTGGGAGTCTGGAAAATGTGGTAAACATTGTGAACTCCCACCCAGGTGTAAGCCATAATTATGAGAGAGAAGACGAATTCAACCTTTGGTTTACCCTTGCTGTTCCTCCTGATGTTCCTCTAGAATGTTTAAGATTGGGGTCAGACTAACTTATGGAAACATTGGAGAAAGAGAGGAAGTAGAAGAGAGGGAGCTTGTTTACAAACCACTTGGGGAGAAGGAGATAGAGGTGGTAAGAGTAACCCAGGAGGATATGCCACTTGTTAAAAGACCCTTCCTTGAATGGGCGAAAAAACTTAATATGGAAGAAAAAGAGCTTATAAAACTGATGAACCTTTTCAAAATAGGTGGTGTTCTCCGAAGGATAGGTGCCATAATCTTCCATAGAAGGGCAGGTTTTACTGCCAACGGAATGGCTGTATGGAATGTGGAGAAAGAGAAGGTTGAAGAAGTTGGGAGGTTCATAGCAGGCTTTAAGGGAGTTTCTCATTGCTACGAGCGAACCACCAACAGTGTTTGGAAGTATAACCTTTTCTCTATGGTTCATGGAAGAGACAGAGATGAGGTAGAAGCCCTTGTCAAGAAAACAGCGGAAGAGTTGTCCTTAAAAGATTACAAGGTCCTCTTCTCCAAGAGGGAGTTTAAGAAGGAAAGGGTGAAATACTTTACTGATGATTTTTACGCTTAGTATAGAGACTTTACAAAGGAAGCCTTTTCTTCTTGACCCAGTATAAAAGTGTGAGGGTAATCAGGAAAAGAGTAAGAGCTATAGAAAAGGGATAAGCCAGAGGTCTATTTACCCTTAGCATGGTGTCAAGAAGGAAAAGAAAAAGAAGATAGAAGCCGTATGCAGCAAGTAAAAAAGAAAAAGCCTGAAAGATATAGTGCTTTAAATTCCTAAACATCATACTTCCAGCAACCTCTCTATGGTAAGGCTTATACATTCTGATAGGGCTTTTAGGTTATAGCCCCCTTCAAGGACAAAGAGGACAGGGATAGAAAGCCTTTTTGCGTTTTCAATTAGATGGCTCACGAGCCTTCCAAAGCCTTCTGTGGAAAGATTAAGATATGTTAGTGGGTCCTCTCTGTGGGCGTCGTAGCCTGCGGAGACAAGAAGAAACTGGGGCGAGTATTCATAGAAAAGTTTAGGAAAGACCTCACCATATCCTGTCAAACTCCTTGTCTCCTGCACCTGCAGGAAGAGGCTCGTTGTGAGTAAAACCATAATCTCTGCCTGCACCCTTTTCTTGAGCTGACCCAGTGCCGGGATAGAAGGGATATTTGTGAGAAGAGAAGTAGAAAACTCTATCATCTTCGTAAAAGCTCCTTTGAGTACCATTCCCATGGTGGGCATCAAAATCCACTATAAATACCCTTTCAAAGCCCTTTTGGAGAAGATAGTGAGCACCTATGGCTATGTTGTTGAAAAGGCAAAAGCCCATAGCCTTAGAGTGCTCCGCATGGTGTCCTGGTGGTCTTATTGCACAAAATACCGCATCAACCTCTTTTTTCAAGAGCCTGTCTATGCCCTCAAGCACTCCACCCACTGCGTAAAGGGCTACCTCATAAGAGGCTGGCACTGTATAGGTATCTGGGTCAAGGTATCCACCACCTGCGGAGCAAGAGTCCGCTATCTCTTGAATGTATGCAGGGTCATGATTTAAAGCAACCTCCATGGCGGACGCCCTTCTGGGGTTTATGTGAATTACCTCCTTTAAGAGACCTTTCCTTTCAAGCTCTTGAATTATAGCTATTAGCCTATCCTTGTTTTCTGGATGACCTTTCCAGTGATGTTCAAGTTATATTGGGTTATTATAATCCAAGATCGACTTGGGTTAAAATATAAGTAAGGAGGTAATCCTATGGAAGAAGAAAAGAAAGAAGGACAGAACATACGTGAGGAGATTGAGAGGTTGGAAAAAGAGCTCAAAGCCTTAAAGGAGAAAATAGGGATCGAAGAAAAGCCCATTATGCAGGTGCCCATAGAAAAAGCAAAGGAACTAACAACTTCCCTTCTTGAATTGGCAAACAAGATGATAAAGATAGCTTCCTCTGCTGCGTCTGGTGCCATAGAAGGAGCAAAAAAAGAGCTTGAAAAATCAAAGGAGGAGAAGAAAGAACAAGAGCAATAAGTTATGAACTACTGGCGAGGAATAATACACAAGTATAGAGAGCTCTTACCCATAAATTCAAACACCCCTATAGTTACTTTATGTGAAGGAAACACTCCGCTCATACATGCACAGAATCTTGCAAAGGAGATAGGCTTTAAAGGAGATATATTCTTAAAGTACGAAGGCTTAAACCCAACTGGTTCTTTCAAAGACAGGGGAATGACCTTAGCCATATCAAAAGCTGTTGAGTTTGGTAAAAAAGCTGTTATCTGTGCTTCTACAGGTAATACCTCTGCGTCTGCGGCGGCTTACGCTTCTAAGGCAGGACTGAAAGCTTATGTACTCCTTCCAAAAGGTGCAGTTGCCCTTGGGAAACTTTCACAGGCCGTGATCTACGGTGCTAAGGTCATAGCCATTCAGGGAAACTTTGACGATGCCCTTTACATAGTAAGAAAGATAGGAGAACTCCTCCCAGTTGAGATAGTGAACTCTGTAAACCCCTTCAGGATAGAGGGGCAAAAGACAGCAGCCTTTGAAGTGTGTGATGCTCTCGGTGATGCTCCAGACTATCACTTTATACCAGTCGGCAACGCTGGAAACATAACAGCTTATTGGAAGGGCTATAAGGAGTACTTCAATATAGGGAAGGTCAAGAAGCTTCCAAGGATGATGGGATGGCAGGCAGAAGGCGCAGCTCCAATAGTGAAGGGCTACGTTATAAAGAACCCACAGACAATAGCTTCTGCCATAAGGATAGGTAATCCTTACAGCTGGCAGTTTGCCCTTCAGACAGCACAGGAATCTCAGGGTAAGATAGATGCCGTCAGCGATGAGAGCATACTATACGCTTACAAGCTTGTAGCATCCAAGGAGGGGGTATTCTGCGAGCCAGCTTCTGCTGCTTCGGTGGCTGGGCTTATAAAGCTAACCAAAGAAGGTTTTTTTAAAGGTGGTGAAGTTGCCGTTTGTACTTTGACTGGGAACGGTCTCAAAGACCCAAATGTTGCCATGAGCGTATGCGAAGAGCCCATAAGCTTACCGCCAGACCTGGGAAAGGTGCTTGAGCTCATAGAGGTATGAAAGTCATAAAGATCACAGATAAGCATGTCATAGATTACACTGTTAACACTTTAAGGGAAGGTGGGATAGTCTTTGCGCCTACGGATACCATATACGGTCTTTTGGCGGATGCCACAAACAGGAAAGCCGTGGAAAGGCTGTTCTTTTTGAGAAGACAATCGCAAAGGCCTTTCATAGTCTTGCTTCCAAGTAAGGAGCACATTAGAATATTTCCTGTCAGAGCAAGCTCTTTTCACTTGAACCTTTTGGACTCTGGAGTCACCCTTATCTTTTATCTCAAATACAATAGGTATGGTTACCTTACAAGAGGAAGGAAAAGCTTAGCCTTTAGATTACCAAGGGAAAGAACCTTTGTAAGGGATGTTTTGAAGGCTATGGGTTTGCCCCTTGTTGCACCTTCTGCAAACCCAGAAGGACTAAAACCATCCGTTGATGTAAAGATGGGGATGGATTACTTTGGAGATAGCGTTGACCTGTACGTAGATGCTGGAAAAATCGAAGGAGAACCATCCACAGTAGTAAAGCTAATAGGTAAAAGAGGTCTTAGGCTGGTAAGAAGGGGGAACATAGCCTTTGAAGATTTCATCCAATTTGCCAAAAGTTTACGAAACCTCCACAAGAAGGCTCTCCTTTTCAAAGGAGAGATGAATTGTGGTAAAATAATAATACATAAACCTGTCTGGCATAGGCAGTAATCTATGCCCTACCGTTGGACTGACGGGAAGTTAAGCCCTGAGAAAGGGAAGCTCCTCATTTTAATGAGGAGAGGAAGTCACTTGACCCTTCTTTTTGATTGAAGCCTTTCCTTTAAGGTTTTCCTCTTTGGTCCTCCCTCATCCTTTTTCCCAGGCGCACCACTAAAAACAGCTTGCTGTAATAACCTTTCTCTTTCTTCCTCTTCCTTCTTGACCTCTTCTTGAATATCTTCTTGAGATTTCACTTCTACCCTTAGAAGGTCTGACAAAACACTCTCCTTGAAGTTTAACATCATATTCTCAAAGAGATAGAAGGCTTCCTTCTTATACTCAACCAACGGGTCCTTGGAAGCGTATCCTCTTAGGTATATTCCCTCTCTCACTCTGTCGAGAACATGAAGATGCTCCCTCCAAAGGTGGTCAAGGTTGTTCAAGAGCACCACCTTTGTTATCTCAAAGAAGAGACTCTCACCTATTTGCTCTTCCTTTCCGTTGAGAATGCTCAGAACATCTTCCGATAGCTTCTCTATGAGTTCTTGTTTGTCTCTTACCTGTGGAATCTCTACTTTTGTCTTTGTGAGCTCCTCGAGGTAATCGGCAAGGGGCTTAGTGTCCCAAAGTTCTGGCTCATCTTCAACGAGAAGAGTGTTCACTCTGTATTCTAAAATATCACGCACAAACTCCTCTACATACTCTTTCAATCCCTTGTTCTCTAATATGTCCCTTCTTATCCCATAAACTGTAAGCCTTTGTGTGTTCATGACGTTATCGTACTCAAGAAGTCTCTTCCTTATCTGAAAGTTCTGGGCTTCTACCCTCTTTTGGGCGTTCTGTATAGCCTTTGTAACCATTCTGCTCTCTATAGGTTCTCCTTCGGGTATCTTTAAAAAGTCCATCATCCTCTTTACTCTGTCTCCACCGAATATACGGAGAAGGTCATCTTCTAAGGAGAGTACAAATCTGGATTCTCCAGGGTCTCCTTGCCTTCCAGCCCTTCCTCTAAGTTGGTTGTCTATCCTCCTCGATTCATGCCTTTCTGTACCTATGACCAAAAGGCCACCAAGCTCTACAACCCTTTTCTTTTCCTCCTCTGTTATCCTATAGGCTTCTTCCAAAGCTGACTTCCATTCCTCTTGCGTGGCATTTTCTAAGGTCTTTCCCTTTTTGCTGAGTATTTCTTTGGCTAAATACTCTGGGTTTCCACCGAGCAGTATGTCCGTACCCCTGCCAGCCATGTTGGTGGATATGGTGACACTGCTAAGCCTTCCAGCCTGAGCTATTATCTCAGCTTCCCTCTCGTGCTGTTTTGCGTTCAGAACGTTATGAGGTATACCATACTTTTTTAACAAAGAAGAGAGATGCTCAGAATCTTCTATGGACACTGTGCCAACAAGTATAGGTCTTCCTTTGCTGTGCTCTTGTTTTATGTACTCTACAACTGAGAGCCATTTTTCCTTTTTTGTCTTGTAAACCAAATCTGGATGGTCATATCTTTTCACCGGCTTATGAGTTGGGACAACAACCACATCAAGGCCGTATATTTCTTTAAACTCAAGGGCTTCTGTTTCTGCAGTTCCGGTCATACCGGCAAGCTTGTTATAGAGCTTAAAGTAGTTTTGGAAGGTTATGCTTGCTAAGGTTTGATTCTCCTGCTGCACACTGACGCCCTCTTTAACTTCAATTGCCTGATGAAGACCTTCGCTCCACCTTCTTCCTGGCAGTACCCTTCCAGTGAATTCATCCACTATGAGAACCTCACCATCCCTAACTATGTAATGAACGTCTCTTTTGAAGAGTTGATGAGCTCTAAGGGCTTGGTTTACGGCATGCAAAAGGTCTATATGCTTTATATCGTAAAGATTGTCTATGCCAAGAAAGGATTCAATCTTTCTTATCCCCTGTTCTGTAAGCAGTACACTCCTGTTCTTCTCATCTACTGTAAAGTCCTCTTCCTTGGACAGCTTTTTAACCACATCGTTGGCGCTGTAATACACGGCTGTGTCCATCTGGGATGGTCCAGATATTATCAGTGGAGTTCTTGACTCGTCTATGAGTATTGAGTCTACCTCGTCTACTATGGCATAGTTGTGCCCCTTCACCTGAACAATGTCATCCAAAGAGAAAGCCATGTTATCTCTGAGATAATCAAAACCAAATTCGTTGTTAGTTCCATAGGTAATGTGTGCCTGGTATGCTTCCTTTCTATTACAGAGAGTCAGTTTAGTAAAGAAAGCTTTCTTAGCCCTTGCGTCTATCTTTTCTGAAGGTAAGATATCTTCAAGGTATCCCTCTGGCCAGACTCTCACGTTCTTATCTATGGCTTCCATGAGAGCATCCTCACTCACCCAATCGACCCTGTAAGAAGAGTAGTCTGAGTTTATAACACCAACATCAAGCCCAAGAAACTTATAGATGGGGCCCATCCACTGAGCATCCCTTCTTGCCAGGTAGTCGTTGACTGTTACCACGTGAACTCCTCTGTCTGTTAGGGCATTCACGTACACGGCCGACGTGGCAACCAAGGTCTTACCCTCACCAGTTTTCATCTCGGCTATCTTACCCTGATGGAGGACAAAACCGCCTATGAGCTGTACATCAAAGAATCTAAGACCTATAGTTCTCTTGCCAGCTTCCCTCACAAGGGCAAAGGCTAATATGACCTCATCCTCCACACCACCCTTGAGTATGACCTCCTTTAGTCTTTCGTCAGTTGCAACCTTTTCCTTTAAGCTTCTGGCCAGCTCAAGCAGTTCTAAATTGCTAAGCCGATCAAGTTCCTTCTCTTTTTCCGTAACTTTCTTTACTAGGGAAGTTAGCCTTTTGACCTCTCTTTCGTTCTTTGTACCTATAAGCTTTTTCAGTATCCAGCCTACCATAACAGTAAAATTATACCATTTTACATTTTTTTACACACCATCAGGGTGTTTCAAAATAGCCTATGAGTATTCACAGACTACGCTCCTGCAATAGGAACTAGAGGTCTTGGTTCTATCTAAAGGCTTATTGGTTCTTTACTTTCATATATTCTCTAGTTTGAGAGCATGGTGGTATTTTTGATAAAGCCTCACACCCTTGACAGAGGAGTTACTTTGTGTTATTTTTATTATAAATTTAACATCGTGTGGCACCTCGTGCGCCTGACCCCTCCTGGGGTCTTTTTTAAACTGGCTCATACTTCATTATCCTAACTGGTATGTATTCTACTCTTAGATTATTCCCATCCTGTACAAGCAAGGTGTGCTTGAGGAAGTTCTCATCATCTCGCTTTGGATAGTCCTCCCTTGAATGTCCTCCTCTTGATTCTTTTCTGTGCAAAGCTGCATAGGCTACAGCTCTTGCAAGCTCTAACATGTTTCTTAGCTCCATAACTTCTATTAGGTTTGTGTTAAAAACCCTTGATTTATCGATGACTGGTATGTTTCTCCACCTTTCAAGAAGCTCGCTTAGCTCTTCGTAGGCAGACATGAGAGACTTCTCATTCCTGAATATGCCTACTCTTTCCCACATTATCTCTCCCATCTTTCTTCTTATTTCAGCAACCTTCTCTTTGCCTTCCCTATTGATAAGCTCTTCTATGTAAACCCTACCTATTTCATTTTCTTCATGGCTTATGGGTAAATGGTCTACATACTTGGCATACTCCCTTGCACTTATACCGCAGAACTTACCAAAAACTAAAAGCTCTATGAGAGAGTTTCCTCCTAGCCTATTGGCACCATGAACGGAAACGCACGCACACTCACCGATGGCATAAAGCCCCTCTAAGGGGGTGGAGCTTGTCATGTGATTCTCTACGTGCATTCCCCCCATGCAGTAATGAGCTGTTGGTCTTATAGGAACAAGCTCATAAACAGGGTCTACACCCTCAAAGTCTATGGCAAGCTGCCTAACCTGTGGAAGCCTCTCCTTTATCTTCTCTTCCCCTAGGTGCCTCAAGTCCAAGTAAACATAGGCGGATATGCCTTCCCCTATGCCTCTACCTTCCCTTATCTCGTACTCTATAGCCCTTGAAACTGTGTCCCTTGTTGCAAGCTCCATCTTCTCCGGAGCGTATCTCTGCATAAACCTTTCGCCGAGTTTGTTTATTAGGTATCCACCTTCGCCACGACATGCTTCGGAGAGAAGTATGCCAGTTTTCGCAAGCCCAGTGGGATGAAACTGGATAAATTCTATATCTTTTAACGGTATGCCATTGCGGAGTGCTACAGCCACACCATCTCCAGTGTTCCCCACCGCATTGGTGCTTCTCTGCCAGTAAACCCTCGCAAATCCACCGGTGGCAAGGATTACAGCCTTGGACTGAAGTGTCATAACCTCCCCGTTCTTTATGTCGTATACACATACGCCTTTGGCTCTCTGTCCATTGTGTATTAGGTCTACGAGAAAAAACTCGTTGTAAAAATCTATGTTATCCTTTGCCAAGGCTTGCTCAAAGAGGGTATGCAGTATAACATGTCCAGTCCTGTCTGCAGAGAAGACAGTTCTTGGAAAGGATGCACCGCCAAAGGGTCTTTGGGCTATCCTCCCATCTGGAAGTCTTGAGAAGGGAACTCCCCATCTGTCCAGCTCATGTATAAGCTCTGGGGCATTCTCGCACATAAAAAAGACTGCATCCTGGTCAGCCAAAAAGCCAGAACCTTTTATTGTGTCATAAGCGTGGGCTTCTGGGCTATCATCTGACACAACGTTTCCAAGGGCTGCATTTATCCCTCCCTGAGCTGCGCCAGTGTGAGAACGTGTAGGATAAACCTTTGAAACCACTGCAACCCTTATGCTTGGGTCCCTTGCACACTCTATGGCTGCTCTAAGCCCAGCTCCTCCAGCACCTACAACAACTATGTCATAGCTCTTCATGGATAACATTTTAAGCCTTGTTTTTTAAATTATTTTAAACACATAAAAGGTAAGGGCCAAGCAGGCTAAAAATATGATGGCTCCGTATATTTTGTAAAGCCATGTGTGAGTTCTGTACGTTCCTTTATCCACCTGTTTTATAGTCCTGTAAAAGTTTATAGCACCTATGATCAACGTAAAGAGCCCAACCACTATGATGAAAACCCCTACGCTTACGAGCGTCCTATGATCCCCTCTGAGATGTATGTTAAAGACCTTTTCTAGCTGTTCTAGAAAAAACTCAAACTTTTCAATTACAAATCCAAAAACTATCAGGGCTATTGCTGTCCTTATCCATGCCAAAAAGGTTCTCTCGGCTGCCATGTAAATTCTGGGGTCTGTGACCTCTTTTGGAGACACTTCTATACCTCCTTCTATATAGCTTACATCGAAATAAAAAGTTATTATGCCAACGATTATAAATAAGGTTCCCAACAGAGCTAAAAGGATGGCTACATTATGCAAAAGCACAGATACATGTATCTTCTGAGTAATATCGGCAAATATTTCCAGTTTTTCCAAAAAGACTGAAAAGGAGAGTGTGTAAAGGGAGAGCCTCATGTATCCAAGGTATGTTCTCTCAACGGACATGTATATACGAGCGTCTTTTGCCGATGGTAATCCTTTAGCTATTAGCATATTCCATAATTATAATACTGTAGAGTACGTTTGAAAAGACATGGGCTATGCTTACGAATATTAAGGAGCCAGTCCTCTTATAGAGAAAGCCAAAGAACAACGAAGGGAAAAAAGTAAGAGCAGACGGGATACTTTGATATAGCAAGATATGAGGAAACATGAACATAAAAGATACAACGAGGTTTGAGTACCTACTCATCAGGAAACCTCTAAAGAAGAGCTCTTCAGCAAAGGCATATAAGGAAAGGTTAAGAAGGTTCTCCACATTCCCCTCTAAAAGAAGAAAAAGGGGAAGGGCAAGTATAGAAAGGTCCCATAAGCTCCCCTTCCATATGGGAACTTCCGCAAAGAGCAAGGGGAGCAAGAGAAAGAGTCCAGAAAAGTTAGGAAGATGGAAAAAACTATGGAGAGCAATGCTCAAAAGTAAGAGAAAATAAAGGAGTATTTCAAAGTAACCTTTTATAAACGATCTTATCATTCTGTCTATCGTATATTGCTTCAAACCTCGATGAGAAACCGCCAGACCTTATGTCCATAACTATATGAAAGTACCTGCTCTTTACATCAACTAATTCTCTCACAGCATAGAGTATATCAAAGGTAAAACCGTCCACGAGCACAAGGTCCTCAACCCTTTTAAAGGGTTCTTTATTCCTTCTCTCTATAATTTTGCTTGCCAAACCTTCATCTATCCTCGGTTCCAGAGCCATAAGTATATACCTGCTTGCCGTGTTTATGTTTATTTTCCCAGAAGAGTATACAGTCGTGAGGCTCTCAAGTCCTGGGTAAAAGTCGTTCCCTATGGTTTTACCGAGCAGGTCTTCTTCTTTAAACCCCATGTACCTTAGCTCTTCTTTTGAATCCAATGGAGCCCTTTTTATAGGATAGGGGGTTTCTATTTTTATGTTCGTCTTACCTTCCCAGGCAAGAAGGTTTTCCTTGTAATATGTGTCTATTCTGAGTAAGTTCAAAAGTCTTTCAAAGAACTTACCATAAGCCCCGCCGTCCACATAGTTTAGGTTCAGAAACCTCTCCTCGTCGTAAATACTTACAAAAAGCTCTCCCTTTTCTGTCTTGAACTCTCTGGTATAAGCCCACACGTCCTGAATGCTGTCATAAGAAGGGTCATCTTTTTTTATGGCTTCCAGAGCCAAAGGAAGTGCGGATAAGAAGATGTGATAAGCCTGTTCTTTGGCATAGACTTCCTGAACTACAGAGTTAGCAGACTTAAGGCTTGAATACATGCTCATAACATAGTAAGCAGAAGTGAGAAAGATAAAGAGAGCCAACAAAACTATCATCTTAAGGTCAACTCTACGTCAAAAACACCTTCTCCCGTATTATCAACGGCTTTAAACCTAAAAACTTTTATACCTTTTTCCTCTATGGAGTATAAAAGCCTTGATATGTCTTGACCGTATACCTTTCTTGCTTTGACCTCATAGCCCACATCCGTCTGTCTTAAGGACAGAAACTCACCCCCACTTTGGGATATTAGCCTTCTTAAAAGCTCTTCGCTTGGCTCTTCTCTACCCATACCCCTGTAGTTTTCCATCAACAGCATAACCTCTTTATACCTTAGGTAATCCTTGTAGTATTCGTTCCTGAGCTTGTAATAGTTAGAAATGAGAAGGTAGAACATAAAGGATGTTAATAAAAGAGAGAAGAAGGTCAGGTTCCTTCTGGTCAAATAGTCCCTCATTTTACTTCCACCTCAAACTCTAAGCTTCCTGTGGGTGTTTTCTTTATCTTCTTAGCTCCAATACCCATAACCAGATCTTCCCTACCTTCTCCCTTCACAGTAAGAGCACCGTCAGAGTACTCTATAGAGTATACCTTCATACCTTCTTTGAGTACTTGCTGAAGCTTGTATACTTTCTTTGTTACCTCGTATCTCTCACCAGTGGAGACCTTTGACCTTACCTGGTCGTACAGCGCCACTATAGGGGTGTTTGGAAAAACCTCCTTAAACTTTTTCCTCTCTTCATACCTCAAACTTCCTGATGAAAGGAGCTTCTCCATTCCTAGGTAAACGAAGAAGAATAAGAGCATACCAATGCCAACCGACATTCCAACCTTCTTTAATTCTTCCTCTGAGAGGTCACTTTTGACAAAGTCTGGATATGGATTTTTGAGGACATGCTTGAGGCTTGCACCAAAAGCGCTCGTCAGCTCTGGCTCACAGTAGGGATTCTTTATGATGCTTTTAAACATGTCCTTTATGCCCTTAAGCTTTGAGAGTCCACCGCTCAAAAGTATTGGTATGTTGCTGTCCAAGTTCATGGGCAAGAGGATGTCCATAAGCCCTTCCTGGACTTCTTCCACATCAAGCCCCTTTGTTCTCTTCAGATGGCTTGCTTCTTCGTCGCTCAGACCTCTCTTAATCCTTATGACCTCTTCTATGTGGTTACCACCTTTTAGCACTACACGGTAGCTCTTTAGCAGACCATCTTGGACCTCCACAAGTGTAGATTTCCTCTTCCCTAAGTCAAGGACATATCCATCAAGACCCAAGGTCAGAAGAACTCTTGCCAGTGCAAAAACTTCTAACTCCACCTCGTGGCAACCGCTTTCTGAAAAGTCCCTGTATACACCCAAAAAGGCTTTGTCCTTGTAAAGGGAGGTGTCCCACTTTACATTTCCAAACTTCTCTTCCACATAGAGGGAGTAAAAGCTCTTTATCTCATACTTCTTCTTCGAAAAAGCATCTTCTACCTTTATAAAACAGAGGTCAGAGGGTACAACGCAGACTCTTTTTCCTTGCCTTTTTGTAGGTTCCCATCTTCTTCTAATATAAGAGTACCTGACGCTAAAGCTTTTTTTTCCGTCAACGCCTGTGTATATCATCCTTCCATCCTTACAGCTCTGAGAAGCTCTTGAGTTGTCGTTATCCCTTTCAGAACTTTCTCTATTCCATCCTCTTGCATTGTTCTAAAGCCTCTTTCCTTTGCCTTCTTTCTTATCAGGTTTGCATCTTGAACCTTTGTTATTAGGCTCTTTAGCTCATCATCCATCTTGAGAACTTCGTATATGCCAGTCCTTCCTCTGTATCCAGTCCCCATGCACATGTCACACCCACTCCCTTTGTAAAGTATATGCTCACCTTCAAGACCCAGTTCTCTTAGCTCCTCCTTTGTCGGTTTGTAAGATTCTTTACAGTACGGGCATATCTTCCTTACGAGCCTTTGAGCTATAACACCTTCCAAGGATGATGCTATGAGGAAAGGCTCTATGCCCAAATCTGAAAGCCTTGTTATGGCAGATGGTGCATCGTTTGTGTGGAGAGTAGAGAGGACAAGATGTCCAGTCAGGGCTGCATGAACGGCTATTTCAGCAGTCTCTGAATCCCTTATCTCACCTACCATTATTATGTCTGGGTCTTGCCTCAGGATGGCACGGAGACCGTTGGCAAAGGTCAGACCAACCTTTGGGTTTACCTGTATCTGACTCACACCCTTGACCTGATACTCTGGAGGGTCTTCTATGGTTATTATGTTCTTCTCTGGACTTTTTATGTGAATAAGTATGGCATAAAGGGTTGTACTCTTTCCAGCTCCTGTGGGACCAGTAGCAAGCACAATACCGTAAGGCTTCTTTGCTAGTTCTTGAAGAGCATCCAAGTCTTTTCCTGAAAGTCCAAGCTCTTCTAATTTTAATATGCTTCCAGACCTGTCTAAGAGCCTTAAAACTACCCTCTCGCCAAAGGTTGTTGGAACAACGGATACCCTTATATCCAAGTCTCTCCCACCTATCCTTACCCTTATCTTTCCATCCTGCGGAACTCTCTTTTCTGCTACGTTCAAGTTGGCAAGGACTTTTATACGAGAGACAACAGATTCATGCAAAGATATGGGAATGCTCATGTAATCGTGCAGTATACCATCAAGCCTGAATCTAACAGAGGATACATCCTCGTAAGGTTCTATGTGTATATCGGAGGCAGAAAGGGCAGTAGCCTTTATCAGAGAAGAGTTCACAAAGCTCACCGTTGGACCCTCCCCTTCTTCCAAAAGAATATCTTTTTTTCTCTCTACATCTCCACCGGAACTGTCTATTATGACCTCCTCTTCTGCAAGTCTTTTCTGAAGCTCTTGGGTAAACTCTTCCTGTTGTACAAACACAGTTTCCACACGCTTTTTTGTCAAAAACCTTATCTCCTCAAGGATAAATGGGTCTGCGTTCTTTGGAACCATCAGCTTTATGCTCTCCTCTGTTTCCTCCAAAGGTATAAGCCTGTAGTTCTTAAGAAGGTCCATGAGTATATTTTATACGGTTTTATATGGGGTAGTTGAAATAAGTGGTATAAGCATAGAGGAAATAAGGTATTAGAAACTAATATCATGTGGACTTATACATTTTACTTGATTTTTTCATATCTTTGAGATATATTTTTTCAAATGTTAACCTTTCAAACTCTCAAAAAGCGAGAACCTTTATTAGATTTTAAAAAAGAAGCAGCCTCCTTTGGTCGTTATGGAATTCATGATTATCCAGCAATGTTACATTACCTTGTTGTAAGAGAACTATTGAAAGAATATGGTTTAGGCAAGCAAGTGCTTTATGATCCTTTCTGTGGTAGTGGAGTGTCTCTTTGTGAGGGATTAAGGGCTGGCTTATCAGTGTATGGAACTGATATTAATCCACTTGCTTTACTCATAACCAAAGTTAGGTGTTCAAATATTTCAGATTTACCTAAAGCAGAAATTTTTGACAAAATTAAAAATTCCATTCCTGATATTCCTGAAGTAAAAAACATAGATTACTGGTTTAAGGATTATGTTATAGAACAATTAGGGAAAATTAGAACAGTGATTAAGAAGTACAAGGATAAAGATTTTTATGAATTGCTTCTTGTAGCTTTTTCACAAACTGTGAGAGATGTTTCTAATAACAGAAAGGGAGAATTTAAAAGATTTAGATTGGATAGGGAGGAATTAAGTAAATTCCGACCAAATGCTTTAGAAGTTTTTGAAAAAAATTTAATGGATTATACTAATAGATTACAGTTTGATTATATAAGTTCAGAATCAAAACATCTTAAAATTTATAAAAGTGATACAAGAAAAAAAATTCCCTTTGAGGAAAAAGTTGACATAATTATAACTTCTCCACCATATGGTGACAGTAGAACTACTGTTGCTTATGGTCAATTTTCAAGTTTTAGCTTAGATTGGTTAAGGGGTCTTAACCCTTTTGGTGATTCTGATTTAAAACTTGATAGAGATTCTTTAGGGGGTAGGAAATATCAAGGCAATATTGATTTTTCAAAAACCCTTAAAAATACCATAGAAATACTTGAAAAAGTTGACTTTAAGAGAGCTGTTGAAGTTAAGTCTTTTTATGGTGACTTGTTTTTAGCATGTAAAAACATTTTTAAAATATTAAATAGATATGCAATAGTTTGTTTTGTAGTTGGTAACAGAACTGTTAGGGGAATTCAAATACCAATGGATGATATTATAAGAGAAATATTTGAATATTTAGGCTTGAGACATATAAAAACCCTTATAAGAGAAATACATAACAAAAGAATGCCTCTACAAAATTCTCCCACAAATATAGTCGGTGAAAAATCATGCACTATGAAATATGAATACATCGTTGTAATGGAGAAAACATAATGACTAAATTTGAATTGATTAAGAAATTAGAGGAAATAAAAAATAAGGGATATATTCAATCTACCCGGTCAGGAACCACTGGAATAGGGCACACTTTAGAGAGCTTATTAGGTATTTCAGAAAACAACATCGCCATTCCTGATCTCGGTGCAAGGATAGAGATAAAGGCAACAAGAAGAAATTCAGATAGTCTTATAACATTATTCACTTTTAACAAAGGTGTTTGGAAAATACCACAAAGAGAAATTATTGAAAGGTATGGTTATAAAGATACACAAGGTAGATTAGCCTTAAAGAATACACTTTTTTATGGTAAAAGGTCAACCGTGAATCTATCTCTTAAATTAAAAGAGACAGAAAATATTATTGAAATAGTGGACAATGTAGAGAATATTATAGGATCTTATGATTTATATACTATAATAGGAAAATTTTTAACTAAGCTAAGTAGAGTATTATTTTGTATTGCTGATTCTAAGATAGAAAATAAGAGAGAATATTTTCATTTTAATGAGTTTTATCTTTTGTCTGAGACCTCTTCAAGAAAGTTCATTGAGGCATTTAAGAAAGGTTTTATAGGAATAGATTTAAGAATGCATTTAAAACCTAATAACTCTGTAAGGAATAGGGGAACTGGCTTTAGAATAAAGGAGATTCACTTAATAGAGCTTTACGAAAAAATAGAACCATTGTTATAAAACATCCATCTTCACATATAGGGGGGATCTGCAAACTTTTATAAAGTAACAACTATAAAACTGGAATTTTTGTGGATGAAAAAAATACTAATAGGAGCAAGCAAAGGTGATATGAGTTCTTCTGGAGGATTCTAAAGTTACACTTGACAAGTGTAACTTTCAGTCTAATATCATGTGGACTTACACAACCTCTTGACAAACAAAAAACTTGTGGTATATGTCGTAG
>JAXSMZ010000029.1:0-18424 GCA_037924335.1 Aquificaceae bacterium | reverse complement strand
AAGTGCCTACGGTGTGGGTATGAAGGAGATGCAGACATTGTAGGTGCGAGGAATGTTCTTATGCGGTTCACAAGGGAGTCTATAGTCCCCTTGCCTGCGAAACCTCATCCTGTGGAATATTTTTCTATGGGATGAGGAACTGTGAGCTTATAATAAAGCTCATGTACATATTCGATATAGTATACGTGCTGACACAGAAGGAAATAAAGGTAAGGTACAAAAACAGCGTTCTTGGTTATGTATGGTCTATATTGCATCCTCTAGCTTTTGCCTTTGTTTTCTACTTGACTTTTAAGGTCTTTATGAAAGTTCCCATTGAAAATTACCCACTGTTCTTGATAAGCGGACTTTTCCCCTGGCAATGGTTTTCGAATACCGTCGGTTCTTCTGTCCTTGTGCTTTTGGACAACGCATCCCTTATTAAAAAGCTCAACTTTCCAAGAGAGGTCATACCACTGTCCTCTGTGATGAACCATACTTTTCACTTCTTGCTTTCCATACCCGTTGTAATGCTCTTTATGTACATTTATGGAAAAGAACTTAGCGGATTGATGCTTATCCTTATGCCTCTTCTCCTTTTAATTCAGCTTCTAATAACTTACGGTTTAGCCCTCTTTTTATCCTCCATACACCTCTTTTTCAGGGATACGGATAGATTGGTAAGCATCATTCTCACCCTCCTTTTTTACTTTACACCCGTTGTATACAGCGAAAGTATGATACCAGAAAGTTATAGAGCTTTGCTCTACCTTAACCCATTGGCTATTTTGATAGTGAGTTGGAGAAACCTTTTTTTAAGGGGTTTTATTGACCCATCTTACCTCCTATCGAGTTTAGTTTACGCCATACTTATATTTTTGATAGGGTACGCAACCTTTAGGAGACTTTCTTGGAGGTTTGCGGAGGTCTTATGATGCAGGAACCGATCATAATCTTTGAGAAGGTAAGTAAATCTTACCCACTTTACACGCATGTAAAGGCTGGTATAAAAGGTTTCATCTTCAATTTCCCAAAGGCTATAAAGGAACTGAGGGGCAAAAGGTTCGAAGCTCTGAAGGATATATCTTTTGAAGTTTACAAAGGTGAGACCTTTGGTGTTATAGGTAAAAACGGTGCTGGGAAGAGCACTCTGCTCGGGCTAATGGCTGGTGTCTTAAAACCTACCAGGGGAAAAGTTTTTGTCAATGGCAGGGTCTCTCCACTTTTGGAGCTCGGAGCTGGTTTCAGTAATGACCTGACTGGGAGAGAAAACATAATTTTAAACGGTGTTCTATTGGGTATGACAAGGAAGGAGGTTTTTAAAAAGATGGATGCCATCATCGAGTTTTCAGAGCTTGGAGAGTTTATAGACCAACCCGTTAGAATGTACTCATCTGGAATGGTTGCAAGGTTAGGCTTTTCCATAGCAGTACACATTGATCCTGAGATACTTCTCATAGATGAGGTTCTTGCTGTGGGCGACATAAATTTTCAGAAGAAGTGCCTTGAAAGGATGATGGAATTCAAAGACAAGGGTGTTACCATGGTCTTTGTATCCCATTCTATGGATGATGTGAAGAGGATCTGCGATAGGGTCATGTGGATAGAGGACCACAGAATATTTAGGATAGGAAGGCCAGAGGATGTGGTGGATGAATACCAACAGTGTAATCTCTCCAGTTCTATTATAATTTAAGAATGCTTTGGGAGGAGCTCTTTAGGAAAAAGTGTTATGCGGTAGATGAGGGGAGATTTCCAAAAAAGCTTGGCCTCTTTGACCTCACGCTCTTAGGCATAGGTGCCATAATAGGAGCCGGTATATTTGTCATAACTGGTCAGGCTGCAGCCCTCTATGCTGGCCCTGGTATAGTCCTTTCTTTTATACTTGGTGCCGTTGCAATAGGTATAAGCGCGTTGGTTTATGCGGAGCTAAGCTCAGCCTATCCTATATCTGGAAGTGCATACAGCTATACGTACGCAACGGTTGGAGAGCTCATGGCATGGCTAGTTGGATGGAACTTACTGGTTGAGTATGGTGTGGCGACAGCTGCAGTGGCTACTGGTTGGTCTGGTTACCTGCGTGCCTTCTTAGAGCAAAACCTTGGGTTCTCTTTACCCTTACTTTTCACCGGTGCCTATGACCCGGCCAAAGGTACCTTTGTAGACCTCTTTGCCCTTCTTGGTATAGTAGCCATATTTACGCTTCTTACAATAGGAATAAAAGAAAGTGCTACAGTAAACACTTTGATAGTTCTCTTGAAGCTTTCTGTCCTTCTTCTATTTCTTTTCTTTGGTATGAAACACATAAACCTAAAAAATATGGCTGACTTCTTTCCTTATGGTTTGAGCGGTGTTTGGCATGCTGCAGCCCTTATAATATTTGCCTACTTAGGTTTTGATGCCGTTTCAACTGTTGCCGAAGAGACAAAGAATCCGACAAAAAACGTTCCTTTGGGGCTTGTCCTATCTTTGGGTGTAAGTACGCTTCTGTATATATCTGTTAGCTTTGTCCTTGTTGGCATTGTAAACTACAAGGAGCTAAACGTTCCAGATGCCCTTGCCTTTGCCATGTACAGAGTGGGAGATAAAAGGGTTGCAGACATAATAACTGTCGGTGCAGTTATAACCATAACTAGCGTCATGTTGGTTATGGGGCTTGGTTTTACGAGGATCATGTATGCTCTCTCAAGGGATGGGCTTCTCCCTTCAAAGCTATCCCTCATACACCATAGGTTCAAAACACCGTACATATCAACCCTAGTAGGTGGCTCTATCATATCCTTGCTGGCTGCCTTTATACCACTAAAGGTGCTTGCAGAACTTGTAAACATAGGTACACTCTTTGCCTATTTCATGGTAGGTATAGGTGTGATTCTCCTGAGGAGGAGCGGTGAGTCTCCAGCTACCTTCAAGGTCCCCTATGCCAAAGTTTTACTTCCTATCAATCTTGCGTTGCTCCTTTTCATAATGGGTGGGCTTTCAAAAGAGACCTGGATAAGGTTTGTCGTATGGAACTCCTTGGGTATCATTCTTTATCTGGCTTATGGTTATAGAAACAGCAGAGTACAGGAGAGGTTCCACACCCCTTAGTGTGCTTGGACTGGACCTGTCCGGCACCGAAAGAAGACCAACGGGGTGTGCCTATCTTGATGGGGACGTTTTAAGGACAAAAGTTCTTTACAAAGACGAACACATATTGGGTCTTGCCATGTCCTTTGACCATATATTCATAGATGCTCCTCTCTCCCTTCCTAAGGGTAGAAAAACCATAGAGGATAGGGCTGGAAGACATCTTAGGGAATGTGATTTAAAGCTTAAGGAACTTGGCATAAGATTCTTCCCCATAACTTTAGGTCCTATGCGCATGCTTACAGAAAGAGGAATAAGACTGAGCAGTGTACTTAAGGGTTCTGGAAAGCAAGTTTACGAAGTTTTTCCTGGTGCCTTCTACGATGTTTTTGGCGTCAAAAGGAAAGATAAAGAAGCTATAAAGGGTCTTTTCAAGAGGCTTGGTTTTTTTCTCCAAAAGGAAGAAAGCACTCAGGATGAGCTGGATGCAGTTGCATGCCTTATAACTGGGCTTTTCTACCTTTCCGGTAGGGCTTTGATTTTGAGCGGTGAAGATGGGAGCATTGTTATACCCAAAGCTTTATAGTTTTATCTTCCCTTCCTTTATCTCCCTTTCTAGCTGTCTTCTTAGTTCTCTTTCTCTTATCTCCTGTCTTCTGTCGTAGAGCTTTTTACCCTTTGCTAATCCTATCTCCACTTTAACTCTATTTCCCTTAAAGTAAAGCTTAAGGGGTATAATGGTGTAGCCTTTCTCTTTGACCTTTCCCATTAGCCTCAGTATCTCCCTCTTGTGGAGCAAAAGCTTCCTTTTCCTCAAGGGGTCTGGTGGTTTTATGGTTGCATACCTGTAAGGTGCAATGTAGAGGTTGTAAAGGAAGGCTTCCCCTCCTTCTATCCTCACAAAGCTGTCTTTGAAAGATACAGTCTGTTTATTTCTCAGTGCCTTCACTTCTGATCCTTCAAGCTCTATCCCAGCTTCGTAAGACTCTATTATCTCATACTCTGTTCTTGCTTCCTTGTTTACAGCTATTATGTACTCTCCATGTCGCTTTGGCATGTATTAGATTTTAATGCATGGATACCCTTTATGGAGTAGTCTATCCAAGATATAATAACAAGTGTCTGCGATAGGAGAAAGGACAGAAAAAGGACATTTCCTTCTTGGAACACCATAGCATAGAGTACTGTAATTGAGAGAAAAAAGGTTGTCATTTTACCGTAGAGACTTGGTTTGGGTACTTTACCTTTCTTCTTCAGGAGAAGAGAACTACCTATGAGTAAAAAACCATCCCTCATAAGGAGAGTTAAAAAAAGAGCCTTAGGAAGGACGTAAAGCTCAAAGGTGCATATGTAAAGTCCTATAAGGAGCAAGGCTTTGTCTGCAAGTGGGTCTAATATCATTCCCAGGTCAGTTCTGGCATTGAGCTTTCTTGCAAAAAAACCATCTAATGCATCTGTAAGTGCAAGGAGCATAAAGAGATAAGGTAAGAGCTTGCTGTCCACAAAGAGCAAAATAGGAGACGCTAAGAGCCTAAAAAGGGATATTAGATTTGGTGCATTAATCAATGAGTTTAACATGACCTATAAGGATACCTCTTTTCATGTAACCGAGTTTTTCTATAACCCTCCCGAAGGGGTCTATTAGGGATGTATCTCCAGAGTTGTTAACCCAAAGGATGTACTTGCCGTTCTCTATGGCTCTTACCCTTGCCCATGAGAAATGCACTGCAGTGCAGTCGCTGTCGTTGAACCATCCATCGTTGGTGAGAACAGCTATAAGGTCAGCTCTTTGGGATAGCTTCTTTACAAGGTCGTAGTAAGCTATCTCAAAGCATATGGGAGTTGCTATCCTCATATGGTCATAATCTATGGGTTTTTCCCTTTCTCCAGGTACATAGTCCAGACCATTTATAGCTTGAAATATATCCTTTACAAAGGCAAAGGGGAAGGGCATGTACTCACCTATGGGAAGAAGCCTGACCTTGTCGTAGTAATCAACCACCTCACCATCCTTTATCAAATAGGCTGAGTTGTAAGGTTTCAGACCTTCCCTAATGTCTATAAGTCCTACAAGTACAGGTGTTCTGTAGCTCAGCTCAAAGAGTTTCATCCTTTCTTTGTTCCCTTCATCGGAGAGTAAGATGGGCAAACTAGACTCTGGGAGCACAACAAGGTCTGGTTTGCTCCTCTGAGCCTCCTCTATGAGGGAGAGGATGCTGCCTACATATCTATCAAACCGCTCTGAGTAAAGCTTGTCCTTCTGAGGTATAGCCGTTTGTATAAGAGCTACCTTTATCTCCCTTCCCTTCTCAACCTTCTTTAGGACTGAGCTCTTTGCGTACATGCTGAGCACTGTTAAAGATGAAATCAGGATAAGAACAAAGAAAAACCTTCTTTTTAGGACAAGGTACACCAAAAGCCAGAGTAAAAAGCTCATCATGTAGACGTTTGTAAAGTATAGTGCCTCCTTCAAAAGGGGCACATTCACCCAAAGGGAGCCAAGCAAAAGCCAAGGGAATCCACCGTAAGGAAAATAAGACCTTATAACTTCAAAGACTGTATAGAAGAAGGGGATCAAGAAAAGCCTTCCTTTTCCTACCCTCTTCCAAAGGTATATGGGAAGAGCCATCTGGTAAGAGGAGAGGAAAAGGACAAAGAGGAAAAATAGGGCATAAGCCAAAAGAGGTTCTATCCCTCCATACTGAATGCTTGCTATGTTTACACACCTTAACGATAAGCCAAAGAATACTAAACCCGTGAGAGACCAAAATTTAACTGATGGATAAAGCAGCAGTATATAAAGAGCTATAAACAAGAAGAACCAAAGTTCATACCTTGAAAAGGGAAGATAGAGGAAAAAGCCCACTAAAAGAGGGAGGAATATTCTCATCTTTGGAAGGAAGCCGTCAAAAGGGAAGCTCCTGCTATGACTAAGATTATCCCCAATACCTTAGCTGGGCTTAGACCTTCACCTAAAACCAAATGGGCAAAGATGGCACTCCAGAGGGGAGAGATGGAGGCTATGGGTGAAATCACAGAAACGTCGCCGCTCTTCAATGCTAAAAAGAAAAGGTAAAGACCAAGGAACCCAGACAGAACACCTCCGAGTACGGCAAAGAGAAGGTACTTTGGAGAATAGACTATCCTCTCCCCAAGAAGGAAGGTTATGAGCAAAGCTGCGAAGAAGGCCGCCAAGTTATGGAATATTAGGGCAACGGAGGGTGGTATTCCAGCCTTTAAGACTAGCTTGAAGAAGGGTGGAGCCATACCCCATACAAGGCTTGCCATGATGGCAAAGACTATAGCCTTCATAGTTCAAACACTCCAACTATTGGTGCATGGTCTGATGGCTTTGGGCTTCTCCTCTTTCTTGGCCACATGTCTACGTACACATCTCTTATTCTAGGAAGCATAGGCTTGGTTATGAGTATGTAATCTATCCTCATGCCTTTGTCCTTCCACACCATACCACCTATGTAGTCCCACCATGTGAACTGTCTCTTATCTGGATAGATGTATCTAAAGGCATCTATAAACCCCCAATCTATGAGGCTTCTCAGAGCTTGTCTTTCCTCCTCCATAGTCCCTATAGTATCTTTTAAAAGCAGGGGGTCATAAACATCCTTATCCTCTAAAGCTACGTTCATATCTCCAACGAGCACTATCTTCTCATATGGGCTGAACCTATCGTCAAGGAATTTTACAAACCTTCCGTAAAACTCTAGCTTTTTGTAAAACCTTTCATTTCCCCTTTGGTCGCCATGGGGAAAGTACACATTTATGACCCATACATCAAAGAGCCTGCAACCTATAACTCTCTTTTCCTCATCCCATATAGGATCCCCAATACCTCTGAAAACATCTTTAACATTAAGCTTTGAGCATATAGCAACACCGTTGTACGTTTTTTGCCCGTTCGTATAACACTCGTACCCTAACCTTTTGAAATCTTTTACTGGGAAATTTATGTCCTCCGTCTTTAGCTCCTGGAGAGCTACTACATCTATAGCAGATCTTTCTAACCAAGATATAACAAGCTCTTTCCTACTCTTTATAGAGTTGATGTTGTAAGAAGCGACCTTAAAACTCTTGACATTTGTAATTTCCTCTTGCATGTTTTCCAAACCTAATGTATTATTATATTTCAGTAAAACTCTTTAAAGGAGGGATTTGCCATGACAAAAGCTGAACTTATTTCAGCCGTTGCAAAGGGAGCCGGCATCACGAAAAAGCAGGCGGATGCCGCTCTAAGGTCTGCCATATCTGCTGTCTCTGGATCCCTTAAGAAGGGGGAAAGGGTTGCCATTCCTGGCTTTGGTATATTCACCGTCAGGACAAGGGCAGCGAGAAAGGGTAGAAACCCAAGGACTGGCGCAGTCATAAACATACCAGCCAGGAAAGTGGTTACCTTTAGACCAGCCAAAGACCTCAGAGAATCCGTCAAGTAACATCCATTGGGGGGTATATCCCCCCTCTTGAATGCAAAGGTTCATAGGAAAGGATAGGATAGGTTCTTACATTATTCTATCTGAGGAAGAGGTAAAGCACATAAAGGCAAGTAGATTAAAGGTAAATGATACATTGGAAGTGTGGCTTAATGACAGGCTTTACTTATGCACTCTTGAACATCTAAGATCTCAGCAGGCTCTTTGTAGAATACTCAAGGAGGAGAGAAGACCCTTCCCAAAGCCAAAGGTAGTTCTCTATCAGTGTGTGACAGTGGACATAAAAAGTATGGACTACGTTGTGGAGAAGGTCAGCGAGGCAGGAGCTTACAGACTTTTCCCTACAATATCCAGCAGGAGCTTTAGGAATAGGGAGGTTATACAGAAGAAGTTAGAAAGATGGGAAAGGCTATCCTTGGCTTCTTTCAAGCAATGTGGAAGACCAATGCCCATGATTGTGGGAAAACCCATCAAGCTTGAGGATATAGAAGCTAAAGAAGACTTAAATTTGCTTTTGGATAACTTCTCCGAAGGAAAGAGCATAAAAGATATAGACCTGAAAGGGGTTGAAAGTGTAAGCCTTGTGATCGGTCCTGAGGGGGGCTTTGCAGAAGAGGAGACAAAGGCGTTAGTAGAAAAGGGTTTTATATCCATAAGGCTCCGTCCTTTTGTCCTGAGGTCAGAGACAGCTTCTGTAGTGGCAGTTGGATTGCTCATGAACCTTTATGGAATATAATAACGCAAGTTGCAAGTTATATTAGGTTCATTTTCCACAAACACACTCTCCGCAAGCCTCCTGTATAACCTCTTCGCATACTCAATCCACTCACCCTCATACCTGCTCTCCTTCAAGATCCTTAAGGGTGTAAGCAGTATGCTCTCTTCCCTCAAAATGTCCTCCATCAGATAATCCTTGTATGCCTTATCACATATGACCTCCTTACTTCCTACACAGTAAAAGCTCATGTTCGCCAACTTTCACTGGCATACTGTCAATTAGATAGTATCTTTCCTACATCTGTGGTAAACATGCAAGTTTTAATGTGATGGTTTCCATATAAGACAGGAGTTCTTCAAGTCTTTTTGAAAATGTTGCACAAAAGTCCATATGGGCTATGACTGCCATTGTTAATACCTCAGAGTTAGATATTACCTCCCTATGGGAATGCTCCGTAGGGAGCTTTTTTTACCATATCTCTTTATAACTTGCAACTCGGGTTATTATAACTTTTTAAGCCTTTTGTCCCAAAGCCCTTTCTTTTTCCTATCTTCAAAGGTAAGATTGACACCATGAAGAGAAAGCTCATAAAGGACTTTATGCTTCTCCTTATCTGCGGACTCAAGCCTTCTTAGGGCGTAAGCTACATATTCCTCAGAGATGTCTATTCCTATGTAAGCCTTACCTAAAATTTTTGCAGATACAAGGGTTGTCCCAGTTCCACAAAATGGGTCTATTACTACTCCATACCTATCTTCAAGAATAGAGTGTATTATCCTTGTAGGAAGCTCTATAGGGAAAACCGCAGGATGGTCTTGGTGTCCTTTCTCTGGTCTTATGTCCCATACGGATGTGAGTTTTGCATGCTGTGGTTTTAATTCCGCAGGTTTGCCCTTTACGAGCCAATATATCCTCTCTTCAACCTGCCAAAACCTCCATCCTCTTATGTTCCCTGCTATTTTTCTGTTCCAAATAATCTCCTGCCATATATTCCACTTGGTTTTTGTAAGCCATTCAAGAGGATGTATCATCCTTCCGTTTTCGTATCTTACCTTATGGTTATAGAAAAAGCTACCACCCTCTTTTATTACTCTGTAGAGTTCATCTAAAACATCTATCTGCCATTTTTGATAGTCTTCTTCTTTCATAACATCTCTGTATCTTTTGTATATCACTTTTGGCACAAGCCAACCGCCATGTTTTTCCTTCTTGTTATAAGGTGGTGAGGTTATTCCAAGGTCTATGGAGTCAGAGGGTATGTCCTTAAGAACTTCTAAAACATCTCCACATATGACTCTGTTGAGAAATTCTTCTATGCTACGCATTACTCTTTCCTAAGTTTTCTATAACTTCAATAAGTTCCTTTGATAGGAAGCTGTAAAACTCTTTTATGTCTTTACGAATAAATACCAGATTTAGATTTTTGCAATCTTTGTAGTCCTTTATAGAAAAACTTGCAGAACGCAAATACTCACCCTTTCTTCGTGTGCCTTCGGGAAAACGTTCTTTAATCATACCCTTTAATCTTTCCTCTAAACACTTAAAATCAAGCTCAAAAACGTACAAGAGTTTACCACGCACAAAACCACATGTTAGGACTTTTGGATTTTCCTGTAAGTCTTTCTTAAATCTCTCTGGAGTGTAGTCATTAAAACTTCCTCCTCCATTAAGTTTATTCTTTTCGCTATCCGTATTTTGCGGTTTTACTTCGCAATACACCACCTTTTGTGTGTCTACTAACTGCATATAACCGTTATATCCTAATTTCTCTTGTGTTGGTTCGTAGCCTGCTATATAAATTGCGGATAATTCCCTAAGTTTAGAAGAGTTTTTATCATTGAAATACATGGTGATAAGGTCTACGAATAGGGCTTCTAAGGTGTTCTTAGAGAGTCCTCTCAAAAAGTTTTCAAGTTCCCCTTCCTCTCCTGTAGCGTAAAGGGTTATGCTTTTCCTTAGATTTTCGTTCATGACAAACTATTATAACGCAAGTTGCAAGTTATATTAGGTTCATTTTCCACAAACACACTCTCCGCAAGCCTCCTGTATAACCTCCAAGTTTTAATATGATGGTTTGCGTATAAGGTAGCAGTTTCTCAAGTCTTCTTGAGAAGGTAGATTTATCAGGGACTTTAGGGAAGAGATGACTACAGTAGTTTGCACAGAAATCTGTTCTATGGGAATACACTATAGGGAGCTTTTTTACCATATCTCTTTATAACTTGCAACTCGGGTTATTATAATCAAATTCAAATTGACAAATGAAAATATTTTGCATATAATATAAATTCTAAAGGAGGTAGGTATGCAAGAGGTTGCCTTAGGTGGTGTAAAAGACTTTAACTTTGATATCAAGGACCCCAAGTTCTTAGATGAGGAAGCCCTTTGGGAGGAGGCAAGAAGGGTTTTTTCCAAATGCAAGGATTGCAGGATGTGTATACCTTACTGTCCCTCATTTCCGACTCTATTTGATGCAGTTGACGGGCACGATGATGACGTAAGAGCACTGAGCAAAGAAGAGCTTGCAAAACCATTAGAGCTTTGCTTCCACTGTAAGCAATGCTACTTTAAATGCCCCTACACTCCACCCCACGAATGGAGGATAGACTTTCCCCATCTATCTTTGAGGTACAAGGTCTGGAAGTTCAAAAACAAAGGAGCAAAGCTCACTGACAAGCTTCTATTGAATACAGACCTCATAGGTAAGGTATCACTGCCTTTCTCTCCTCTTGTGAACCTTTTAAACAAGTCAAAACCCGTCAGGGTAATCCTGGAAAACTTCATGGGTATAGACAGAAGGGCTAAACTTCCCTCTTTCAACGATGAGAGCTTTTTGAGCTGGTTTGAGAAAAATAGGAGAAAGGTGAAGGGGGAAAGCGGGAAGGCGGTTCTCTTTTATACATGCCTTCTGAACTACAACTACCTTGAAAAGGGCAAAGCCCTTGTGAGGGTTTTGGAGAAGAACGATATACTCTTGGAAGTTCCCGAGCAACAGTGCTGTGGTATACCCTTCTTTGATATAGGAGATATAGACTCAGTCATTAAAAGAGCCAAGTTCAACGTAGAGAGACTGAAGCCTTACATAGAAAAGGGCTACAGTATAGTCTTTCCAGTTCCAACCTGTGCCCTTCAGGTAAAGTACGAGTATCCCCTTCTCTTGCCAGATGACCCAGATGTAAAGGCTGTATCTGAGAAGGTATACGATGTGCATGAGTACCTTTGGAAGCTAAAGGAAGAAGGAAAACTAAACACTGACTTTAAAAACTCCATGGGAAGCATAGCTTACCACATACCTTGCCACCTTAAGTCCCTAAACATAGGATACAAAGCTGCTGCTCTGATGAGACTAATTCCCAACACGAAGGTTAGGATAGTGGAAAGATGCTCTGGGCATGATGGAACCTTTGGTGTGAAAAGGGATACCTTTGATATGGCTTATAGAGTAGGCTCAAGGCTTTTTGAAGAGCTTAAAACATCGCAGGCGGACATCTTTGTTTCCGACTGCCCCCTTGCCAGCAACCAGATAGAGTTGGGTACAAGCAAAAGGCCCCTTCATCCTATAGAAGTCCTTTACAAAGCTTACGGAGATGAGCTATAATATTAAATGGAGGTTAAAGGAATGGCCGTTACGGTGAGAATTCCCACACCGCTCAGGAGAGTAGCCAACGGGCAGGGTGAAGTTCAGATAGAGGCAAAAACTGTAAGAGAAGCTATAGAAAAGCTTGATACTATGTTTCCGGGTTTTAAAGAGAGGCTCTTGGATGAAAAGGGAGACCTAAGAAGGTTTGTCAACCTTTACCTGAACGATGAAGACATAAGGTTTCTCAAGGGCATAGACAATGAGCTAAAGGATGGTGATGTTTTATCCATAGTGCCAGCCATAGCGGGCGGGTTACTTTAGATATAGTTTTTCTATTCCTGTGAGTATGGCTTCCAAGAGAAGTTTGGTAGTATCTTCATCCTTCATGTTTATAACTATTCTCTCCACACCACCCGTGTATATTGTAAGCTTGTTCCCCTTCACCTCTATAGTTCTTATATGAGCGTAAGGTACTATGTAAGTGGTATCCTTCGAGGAATATATCATGTACCTACTTTCTATAGTTATACCTTCTTTACTGAGCTCATCCTTGAACCACATATTTGTACTATTTTAGCAAAGCTTTTGGCATAAACCCCCACTTATGAACTTGCAATGCCAAACCACCTCATACTCACTCTGGGCATGACGAAGAAGGTAGAAGTTTTTATTCACTGCTCTGTTGCACTTCCTCCTTTTTGGGTGGTGCTGGTCTTTCTACTATCTTATTGCCGGCGAGTTTTTCCGCTATAGAGTTTGCAATCTGCACAACTACATCTCGCGCAACCATATCGAGAGACATGTTCTTGCTTACGCTCCATCCTCCACCAGCTGCACCTCCGCCACCCCATCCTGCACCAAAAAGCCCCCAAGAAGACTTCTCTGAGTTTGCATCGAAGGAGTTAGAGAAGGCTATTTCAAGCGTTTGTGGGTTCATAACGTTTATTTCTACGCCTATCCTTGCCTTGTCTTTTCTTACATTTATAGCTCCAAGCACGGGTATGAAACCGCCTCCAAGAGCTCCTCCACTTCTTTCAAGCTCAAGAGCTGTTATTGAACCAGAAACTACATGATCAACCTTTGGCGGTTGCACTTGCTGTCCAGTAGCTGCTAGAAGTTTCTTCATCTTTTCATACTGTTCAAGGTCCACTATTCTGAAACAGTTGGTAGCCTTAAGGGCATTGGTGAGCATCGTAGTCATACCAGTTCCAAAACCCTTTACACCGCCAGTTCCTGACAGCACCTCATAGATGTATGCTATGTGAGGCGTTCCAGGATTCGGCTGTTGGCAAGAATTCGCCTTACAATCAAGTTCCATAACCATCAAAGATGCAACAGGTTCTGAGCACTTTACCACAGGTATTTGTCTTTCCGTGGTTTTAGTGTCTCCGCTTTGAGCAAAAGCCACAGAAAGGCTTAAACCTATTGCAAAAACTCCTTTCCTCATTTGAAGCCTCCTAATTGGGATTCTGTTATCTAATTATAACATGTGTTATAGCTTTATCCTGACAACCGCTTTGTCTAAGATATAATCTTTTGGATGGGACACAACCAACATATATGTTCCACCAAGTGGAAGACCAGCATTTATCATCAGTGTCTTTGCTCCAAGCTCATCTGCTCTAATGGCAGAAGCAAAACCACCTGCTCTACCTACCAAAATAACAAGGTCAAAGCTTTTGTGCTGCCAGGGTAATTCACTTAAAAATAGCATAAACTCCGTAAGCGTACCTGCTCACCTCTATGACTCTTCCTACCTTTAGCCCAGCCTCTTCAAGCATAAGACCCACCTCCCATTCGGAGTATACCTCCTCTGGTGGTGGTCCTTTGTCCCTTTGCTCCTTCTTCCAGTCTATGAGACAGAGATAAGCCCCATCCTTGGAGACTCTCCTCAGTTCCTTAAGAAACTCCAAAGGTTCAGAAAGCTCATGAAAGACAAAGGCCATGAAGATAAAGTCCACTGTTCTATTGGGAAGGGGGATAATGCTCTCCTGTGATCTTAGGACCTCAACGTTCCTTAGGTTCAAGGATTCGATTTTCCTTTTAGTATATTCAACTGCTAGCTCCTCCGTGTCTATAGCATAAACGTATCCTTCTTCTCCCACATATTGGGAAAGGTAGGGAAGATAAAAACCTGCACCCGTACCCACATCGAGAACTTTCATGCCCTTCCTGAGTCCAAATTCTCTTAAACCTTTAACTGGGTCAAAAACTTCAACCCTTGATGGGTCATCCAACTTATTCAACTTTGATGGGTCAAACTTGTGCATTTCAAGCCTCCTAAACTAGATTTAAAAGATCTCTTAGCCTTTTTATCTCATCCCTTAACTTTGCAGCTTTTTCAAACTCCCACCTTTTTGCATGCTCTATCATCTCCTTTTCAAGTTTGTTAATCTTTTCTATAAGGTCTTCTTCGTTCTTTATTCCCTTAGGCAACTTAACTGGTACCTTAACATAGTCCAGCTCCTCAATGGCAAGAAGCTCCTTTATTGGTTTTACTATGCTCTTTGGTGTTATACCATGTTCTTGATTGTGCTTCTCCTGTTTTTCCCTTCTTCTGCTCGTTTCTTCTATGGCTTTTCTCATAGACTCTGTTATTCTCTCTGCATAAAGTATAGCTTTTCCGTTAGAGTTTCTCGCCGCTCTTCCTATCGTTTGTATTAGAGATGTGTAACTTCTTAAGAAGCCCTCTTTATCGGCGTCCAGCACAGCCACAAGTGAAACCTCTGGGAGGTCTAACCCCTCACGTAGAAGGTTAACCCCCACTATGACATCTATGCTACCCTCTCTTAGCTCCTTTACTACCTTTGCCCTCTCTATGGCGTCCAGGTCAGAATGCATGTACTTAGCCCATATACCCCTTTCTGTAAGATAATCAGCCACATCCTCCGCAAGCCTTTTAGTTGTAGTAAGTACAAGAGCTCTCTCTCCCCTCTTTTTCCTCTCTTGAATCTCCATGAGCAGGTTCTCCAGTTGTCCCTTTGTGCCTCTTACCTCTATCTCTGGGTCCAAAAGACCTGTTGGTCTTACTATCTGTTCTACCATTACTCCCTTACTCCTTTGGACCTCCCAGTCTCCAGGCGTTGCGGACACATAGATAACCTGGTTTATCTTCTCCAAAAACTCCTCAAACTTGAGTGGTCTGTTATCCAGAGCGGATGGGAGCCTCCATCCATAATCTACAAGCTTTTCTTTCCTTGACCTGTCTCCATTGTACATGGCCCTTATCTGAGGAACTGTGACATGAGACTCATCTATTATGAGCAAAAAATCTCTTGGGAAGTAGTCAAGGAGTGTAAAGGGTGGCTCTCCTGGTTTTCTGCCGTCAAAGTACCTTGAATAGTTCTCTATACCTTTGCAGTGCCCTATCTCCCTTATCATCTCCATATCGTACATGGTTCTCTGATAGAGTCTTTTTGCCTCCACTTCTCTACCTTGAGACCTGAACCATGCAACTCTTTCTTTGAGGTCCTTTTCTATCTGTACCAAGGCATAATCTAAAGTGCTTTTGGGCGCTATGTAGTGCGATGCTGGGAAAAGTGTTATGGATTGAAGATTCTCAAGCTCGTGCCTGTTTAATATGTCTACAAGGCTTATGCCATCTATCTGGTCATCCCAGAACTCTATCCTTACCATCTGGTCCTCCAAGTCGGAGGGTATGACTTCAAGAACATGACCTTTCACAGAAAAGCTGGCCCTTTTATAAGCGTAATCGTTTCTCTCGTAGCCTATCTCAACAAGCTTTCTCGAGAGCTTGCTTATGCTCACCCTTTCACCAACCCTTAGCTGAACTCTCAGGGAATAGTAAGCTTCTGGAGAACCAAGGCCGTATATGCAAGACACTGAAGCTACAACAATAACATCCCTCCTTTCCAAAACAGAAATGGTAGCAGAATGTCTATACCTTTCAAGAATTTCGTTTATGGAAGCGTCCTTCTCTATGTAAAGGTCCTTCTCTGGTATGTAGGCCTCAGGCTGGTAGTAATCATAATAGGATATGAAGTATTCAACTCTATTCTCAGGAAAAAGCTCTTTGAACTCTCTGTAAAGCTGTGCTGCTAATATCTTGTTGTGTGCTATCACCAATGTGGGTCTGTTGTACTGAGCTATTACATTGGCAAGAGTGAAGGTTTTGCCCGTACCCGTGGCTCCCAAAAGAACCTGTTCCTTTACCCCATATTCCAAGTTATCTAAAAGATCCCTTATAGCCTTCGGCTGATCTCCAGCCGGTTTTAAATTCGTTCTGAGTAAAAAGCCTTCTTTTACCTTCATAGGGAGTAAAATATATCCTAAGAAGAACTTAAGGAGGTGATAACATGCCACTGTTTGTTATGCTGACCACGTTGACGGACGAAGGTATGAAAACGCTCAAGCATAAGCCAGAGAGGATAAAAGAGGTAGACAGAGAGGTTATGGAAAGGTTTGACGTAAAGTTGATAGCCCAGTATGCCGTTATGGGCCCCTATGATTTTGTGAACATACTGGAGGCTCCAGATAACGACACTGTAGTTAAGATGGCCATAGAGCTTGGCTCCAGGGGGACTATAAGAACTCTTACCATGCCAGCCATAGAGGTGGACAGGCTCATAAAGGACCTACAAGAACTCAGCAAGTAGATGGAACCAGTTTTTGAGATTTTCTACCGAGTGATAAAAGACTACACGGATATAAGATGGGGGAAGACAAGGGATGACCTCATAAGTAAGATAGTAAAGCTACTAAGGTCCTTTCAGAAAGGGAAAAGCCTGGACGATGTGCTATCAGAAAAGGAGCTACTTCACGAAGTGGAAGGTTCTCTTGAGTACCTCTACAGGTTCAGCAAAGACCATGAGAAGGATGTAGATAAACTGATAGGTGCCCTGTCTGTATTTTTGAAATCCCCATCACCATGCAAGATGAAGATCATAAGCCTTATGGAGGTATTCTTTGAAGATAGAAGAAGTACTAAAGCAAGGAATATTTAGCGTGTCCTTTGAGTTCTTCCCACCAAAAACAGAAGAGGGAGAAAAGGAGCTCTTTGAGACCATAAAGAATTTAGAGCCTATACGTCCTACCTTTGTATCTGTCACTTACGGAGCCGGTGGAAGCACAAGAGAAAGGACAAAGAGGGTTGTAGAAAGGATACACAGGGAAATAAACCTTACAGTGATGGCGCACCTCACATGCATAGCTCATTCAAAAGAAGAGGTCTTGACAATACTCAGAGAATACAAGAGCATAGGGATAGAGAATGTACTGGCTCTTAGGGGTGATATGCCGAAAGACTCCCAAGTACCAGAGACAGCCTGTAAGCATGCATTGGAACTCGTAAAGCTCATAAGGAATGTTTTTGGTCAACACTTTTCCATAGGCGTTGCATCCTACCCAGAGGGTCATCCTGAGTCCCCAAACATGGAATGGGAGATCAGGTTCTTCAAGGAGAAAGTGGAAGCTGGAGCAGACTTTTCAATAACTCAGATGTTTTTCGAAAACTCCTATTACTACAGGTTCCTTGACATGTGTCAAAAAGAAGGCATAGATATTCCTATACTGCCCGGTATCATGCCCATAACAAACTTTAAGCAGATAAGCAAGTTTGCATCCATGTGCGGTGCTACAATACCAAGACATCTGATAGAAAAGATGGAACCATACATGGAAGACAACGAGACCATTGCAAAGATAGGTATAGACTATGCCATAGACCAATGTATAGACCTTTTGAAGAACAATGCCCCTGGGCTTCACTTTTACACTTTAAACAAGTCCAAAGCAACGTTGGAGATATACAGGGCCATAAAGGGAGAGTTAGAGCTTGTTAGAGGTATATAAATGCACGTTCTTCTTGTAGGTCTTGGAAACATGGGGAAAAAGTATCTCAGTAAGCTGGAAGATATGGGAGAAAAGCTCGTTCTTTGCGACAAGGACCCAAGCAAAGACACGGGTAAACATCCCTTTTACTGTCACTTTGGAGACATAGATGAGGAGCTAAAGGCTGCGATAATAGCCATAGACCCATACATGCATGTGGAGGTTGCTCAAAAGTTTCTTGAGAAGGGATGCCATGTCCTCCTTGAAAAACCCCCAGCCCTTTCCTCCCATGATTTTGAGAGAATAAACAGCTATCCAAACCTCTATGTGTCCGAGATAGAGACCTTTTCATCTTGCATACGATACTTTCCAAAGGATCTGGAAGAAATAAGGATAGAAAGGCTTGGAAGTGGAAGAGGATACATATCACCCCTTTGGGACCTGGCCTGGCATGACCTTTACATGCTTCAGCTTTTCTTTGAGGATATAAGGATAGAGAGCTTTAAAAAGGACAAGGCTTGGAATATTGAAGGGAAAGCCGATGGAGTAATGTTTAGATTGAGCGTTGCATGGGAACATCCAAGCCCTTCAAGAAAGTGGTTCATAAACGGTGGGGAACTGGTTTTAGACTTTGCCAAAGAGGAAGTGTGGAAAGGGGGAGAACTTATCCTTCAGGAAAAAAGGGACAAGCTTAAGATGATGCTTGAGAGCTTTCTAAGGGGTGAGTACGATACAAAGAGTAGGGAAAGGGCCATGAGGAACATTAAGCTTTTGGAGAGGGTGCAAGAGCTTCTAACATCTTCCTGAGTGTTATCCTGTTTATGCCTAAGATCCTGGCAGTTT
>JAXSMZ010000028.1:0-19695 GCA_037924335.1 Aquificaceae bacterium | reverse complement strand
TAAACAGGATACTCAAGAAGGTGATAGATGGCAGTTTTTCTCCAGTGCTTGAAGGATTAAAGAATTTGAAGAAGGGAAAGAGAAAAGTCTGGAGTAGGGTAGTAAACAGGAGGTTTAACCACTGGTTGTATGGGTATGTTATAAAGAGGATAAAGGAGCTATGTGAGACCGCTGGCGTCCAGCATTACATAGTTCCTTCTGCTTACACAAGCAGGACTTGTCCTGAGTGTGGATATCAGGACAGGATGAACCGCAAAGGGGAGCATTTCAAGTGCCTACGGTGTGGGTATGAAGGAGATGCAGACATTGTAGGTGCGAGGAATGTTCTTATGCGGTTCACAAGGGAGTCTATAGTCTCCTTGCCTGCGAAACCTCGTCCTGTGGAATATTTTTCTATGGGATGAGGAACTATAATATAATTTAATGGGAGTATCCGGGGTAGCTCAACAGGCAGAGCGGGTGGCTGTTAACCACCTGGTTGGGGGTTCGAGTCCCTCCCCCGGAGCCAAAAAGGTAAAGGAGATGATAGAGATAAGAGGGATCACATTGCCAGTGGTGGTTATAAGCATAAAGAAGAGGGTAAGTGCAGGGGAAGTTATAGAAAAGATAAAAGAGAAGCTATCTTCTAAACTTTTTAAAGGTAGCTATTTTCTCATAGACAGTGGCGACCTCTTAGAGGATGAAGAGATACAACAGATAGAGAGCTTCCTTATGTCCAAAAGAATAAAGAACGTGAAGAGGGTTCATCTTGAGAGTCCAGATAAAAGAAACGGTAGGCTTTTGGTGATTCAAAAGCATCTTAGGTCTGGACAGAAGGTAGAGCACAATGGAGATATCCTTGTCCTTGGAAATGTGAACAAGGATGCCCAAATTGTTGCAAGTGGAAACATAATAGTGATGGGTAAGCTCAGAGGGATAGCTGCAGCCGGTGCCTTAGGAGACGAGACTGCTGTAGTTGTAGCCCTTGAAATGGAACCACAGCAGATAAGGATAGGAAAAAAGGTAGCCATATCGAGCGACGAGGAGAGAAACTCACCTGGCTACCCAGAGGTTGCTAAAATTGAGAATGATGCTATAGTTTTAGAAAGGGTGAAAGGATGACAAGAGTTTACGTGGTTACATCGGGAAAGGGTGGAGTAGGAAAAACAACAGTAGCCGCAAACGTCGGTGTTGCAATGGCAAAACTCGGAAAGAGAGTCCTATGCGTGGATGCGGATATAGGACTGAGGAACCTCGATATGATCCTGGGACTTGAAAACAGGATAGTGTACGATGTTCTCGATGTTCTCGAAAAAAGAGTGGATTTTAATAAAGCACTGGTAAAGGACAAAAGGGGATTACCCCTGTGGTTGCTTCCAGCAAACCAGACAAAAAACAAGGATGCTATAGACATAGAAAAGTGGGTGGAGCTTTTGGAAGGTATAAAAAGTTCAGAAGAGTACGATTTTGTGATCATAGACTCACCGGCAGGCATAGAGAGAGGGTTCCAGATAGCGGCTGCTCCAGCAGATATAGCTCTGGTTGTGGTAAACCCAGAAGTTTCATCAGTTAGGGACGCAGACAGGGTTATTGGGCTTCTCGAAAACATGAACAAGGAAGAGTACTTTTTGGTGATAAATCGTATAAAGTGGGATGCAGTTAAAAAGGGAGAGATGCTCTCCGTTAAAGACATAGTTGATATCCTCAGAGCACCCCTCCTGGGTGTTATACCAGAGGAGAAAAAGCTCATAGATTTCACCAACAGAGGAGAGCCAATAGTGTTTGATGAGAGCTACGATGCGTCAAAGGCCATGATGGACATAGCGAGGAGGATGGTTGGAGAAGATGTCCCGTTGGTATACTATGGTGAAAAGAAGGGGATTTTAGAGAAACTTTTAGGGAGGTAAAGCTTGTTTGACTTTCTATTTGCAAGGAACAAAAGTAAAAACGATGCCAAAAGAAGGCTAACTCTCGTCCTTGCGTACGAGAGAAGAGGGCTGCCTCCCAACTTTGTAGATAGATTGAGGGATGACCTGGTAAATGTCTTTTCCAAGTACCCACAGTTTGAGGTCAGCAGCATAGAGGTTGATATAAAGAAAGAGAGGGGAGAATTTGAGGAACTCTGGATAAGCGTACCTTTCAAAGTATGATAAGGCTCCTTTTGGATATGGACGGTGTTCTTGTGAAGGACAAAGCCCTGAACCCCTTTCCAGAAACGGCTGACCTTTTGGCCTTTTTGAGAAAAAAACATGTACCCTTCAGAGTTGTTTCCAACAACTCTACAAAGCCTACGGACATTATAGTGAGAAGGTTAAAAGAGAAGGGTATAAACATCTCGGAGGAAGAGTTTATCTCTCCTGTTGGTATACTTAAAGATTATCTGATAAGAGGAAACTTAACAAAGTTGTTCTTTATTGGTACGGAGGATGTAGAGGAGTACCTAAAGCATTCTGGATTTGAGCTAAGAAAGGACCATAAAGTTCAGGCGGTGGTGATAGGTCAGGACAGAAACATAAACTTTGAGAAGATAAAGATAGCAACCTCTGCAATTTTTTTGAGCAATGCTAAGATAGTTCCAATAAACTTAAGCAGGATAGTAAAAGACGATGATGGTCTCTACTTTCCAGGAGCTGGGTCCGTTGCTCACATGCTGGCTCACGCTTGCAATTACAATGAAGATATACCAAACCTTGGTAAGCCATCAAAGGATTTCATAGAGTTTGCTCTCCTTGGACTTAAAGGTGATGAGACTTACTTGGTAAGCGATGACCTATACACAGACCTCATGGGAGCAAAAAGCCTCGGTATTAAAACGGTGTTTATGACAACTGGTAAGTACAGGAGGCAAGAGCTGAAAAAAGCTGGCTTCCAGCCAGACCTTGTCTTTGACAATCTAAAGGAGTTTATGAGCTTTTTAGAAACCTCAACAGAATAGCAAAGAAGGACCATATATCCTTTGGGACAGAGACCCTTGGCAAGAGGTAAAGGTCATCCCTTGGCTTTACTCTTCTCTTCTCTGTGGTAAAAGCAGAGCTGAACCTTTTAGATACCTCATCCTTTAGTACTTGGTCGTAATCTCCAAAGGGATAGGCGGCATAGTAGATACCCTTCTGTGTTATCTCTTTAAGCTCTTTCGTTGATTCTTCTATTTCCTGCCTTATCCTCACTATCCTGCTCTTTGAGTCTTCAAAATCTAAAAGCTGGCTAAAGTTATTGGAGAGCTCCACCTTTAGAACCTTCTTCCAGTCCTTCCTTTCAAAAAAACTGGCCTCCTTACTCTTCACAAACTCCCTTATCTCTTTCCTCAGCTTCCCCGCTTTTACAGATAAAGAGCCACGCATGGGAAATATAGGGAAACCTATGCTTGGACCCTCTCCATAAGCATGGGGCAAAGACCAGTGTCCGTTGTCACCATCATAGAAGTCCAGAATCTCCTCTTTATAAAAATCCTTTGTATGCCATTTGGAGTGCCAACCTATGTCAAAGACATCAAGCATGCTCCTTAGTTCCTCTTCTGTCAGAAAGTCTTCACTGTACCCATTAGTTAAGAACTCTAGGTTTGCCCTATGCATGCTCAAAGGCGTGTAAAGCTCCCTTAGAGAAGCCTTCCCTTTCCAATAGTCTTCTAGCGTCTTCCTTTTATAGCTCTTCCTGATTACCCTAGAAGATGCCACAAAGATGGTTGCCCTAAGTCTGTGCTTTTTTAAGAGAGGGTAAGCGTAAACGTAGTTATCCGTATATCCATCATCAAAAGTTATCGCGACTGTTTGTTTTTCTGGCTTCTTCTGAAGGCTTATGTATTCTAGTACTTCATCTAGGGTGACCACCTTAAAAAAACTTTTAAGTATGCAAAGCTCCATATCGAAAGTTCTCCACCACATGTCAGAGGAAGGGTTCTTGAGTATCTTGTGGTAGAGTAGTACTAACATTTCAGGAGCTCCTGAAAGAGCTTTATGTATTCTTTAGCCGTATTTTCTATTGAATAGTTCATGGCTGTTTCTATAGCTCTTTCTGATAGGACTTTACGCTCCTCGTAAGAGAGATCCAGTGCCTTTTCCATCTTCTTTAGAAACTCTTCAAAATCGCCTACTTCTACCGTAAATCCGTTGTATCCATCCATTAGGAACTCTCTTATACCACCAGCAGATGTGGATATAACAACAAGGCCGCATGCCATGGCTTGCAAAAGGGCATTCGATATTCCTTCAAGGTAAGAGGATAGGACAAAAAAATCAGAAGCATTGAGAAGCTCATCCACATCCTCCCTGAAACCAAGCCCGACCACACCCCTCTCTTTTAAGGAGTGTTTTTGAGTGTCTATGCCTACGAGTAGCAAGAGACAACCCTCGCATCTTAATTTCAAGAAGGTTTCTATAAGTCTATCCTGTCCTTTCACTGATGGGTTCCAGTTGGCAACGTTTATAAATACCTTTGCTTGATGGGATATACCCAGCTCGAGCCTCTTCTTTTGTCTTATGGATGGATTGGGTTTAAACCTATCTGTATCTATACCGCTCTGTATAACGCTTATCTTTTCATGGGGGAAACCAGCTTTTGTAAGACCTTCCTTCACACTCTCCGATACTGAAACCACCATATCCGCATAAGCATACTTAAACTTTAAGGACAAAGGGTTTGGCACCCTTGCAGACCTTTTGACCGCTATTAGCTTTGGTCTCTTCTTTAGGAATTGGAAAACAACCCTCAGAAAATCAAGGGTATGGGGTGAATTGGCAAGAACCACGTCAAATTTACCACCGTCTATTATCCTCCAGAGTCTATAGTAATTTATGGGATTAAAACGTGAAAACCTGTTATAGTTTTCAAAGAAGTGAAATTTCACACCGTAAGGTTCTAATCTCTCAACCATTCTTCTGTACTGGAAGGATAAAGCCATATGGGTTTGAATGCCTTTCTTTGAAAGTTCACGTGCAAGAAGATAAGCCTGTTCTTTTGTTCCACCCCAGCCTACACCGTCTACAACTGAAAGAAGACGCATTATAGTATTTTTATAATGCTTTTTCTCTTGAGATCTCTTAGAAGCTCTTCCCTTCTTTCTTCAATTTTTTTTGCAAGTACCTCTTTTTTAAGTTCCTCTATTGACTTTCCATGGTAGACATCTCTTTGATCTTTGATGTAAGCTATGTATATGTTATCCTTATCCTCGGCAAAAACGGTATCGCCGACGCCTGCTCTCCAAACTTCCTTGTCCAATGGTTCTACCAAGTCCCCCCTCTCCACTTTTAAGGTTTCTATCGGTACACCCAAAGCCTCTGCCATATCCGATAGTTTTTCCCTCTTGCCAATAAGCCTCAAAACCTTTTCTCCTTCCTTCTTATCTACAGTTAAAAGTTCAATCTCCCTTTGTAGTTTAATCTCTCCCTTTTTAAGCTTTTCAATTTCTAAGTCAACGTCCGACACTTTTATTTCCCTTGAAAGATAAGCATCTAACCCTTGCTTTGCAAGCAACTCTTTTCTCAAAAATCTCTTTAGGTCTTCAAGAGTCAGGTCTTCCTTGCTTAGTTCCTTTGACAAACCATCCAGGTCAGTTCCGTTAGTCTTTGCTATGTCCAAAAGGACTGAGTTTATGTACTCATCCTGTACTCCCCCACCTTTGCCCTCTAAAAACTGTGCAAGGATGTAAACATCCACAAGTTTGTTTATAATATCACGCCTATTCTGAACTCCGTAAAAGAGCATACCAAGCTTGACATCACTCTCCAGAATGGCCTCCCCATTTACAGAAGCAACAACCCTATCAACAAGCACATAGGCAAAGGTTGATAAGCTTAAAGCTGCCCAAAGTAAAACTCCACACGATAATCTTTTGAGACCTCCTGAAACCATTGCTTGAATACCTCCTGTCTTTTTTCCTTCATGAGCTTTTCCCTAACCAAAGGTTTTGCCTCCTCAAGGGGAAGTATACCACCACCGCTTTTGTCTGTAACCTTCAGTATCATATACCCTCCCCCAGGAATGCTTATGGGTCTGGAAACCTTTCCAACGTCGTAGGGATAAAGTTGCTGCTTTACAACATCTGGGAGTGTCTGCAAAGAATACCACATGGGAGTTCCCGTCTTTACATCCTTCAAGCCCTGAAGGTTATCCTTTCCATTTGATAGTCTATAGTAGACCTCGTTGGCAGTATCCAAGTCATAAGCTACAAATCTGTCAACTAGAACCTGTGAGGGTAGTTTAAAGTCTCTTAAGTTCAGGTAGTAGTACGCTGTTATTTCTCTGTCTGTTATGCTCAAGTCTTTAGCTATCTTATCTACTATCTTGTTTACAATTACCTCTACCTTTACAAAATTCTTAACCACTGAACTTAAACTTGTACTGCCTATATTTCTTGATACGTATTCTTCAAGCTCTCCTTCAGTTATTCTTATCCCCATTTTTTTCGCTTCTTTTTCGATTATTCTGTTTCTCACGTAATCAACGAGAAACTCCTGAAGGTCCTTTTTGGTAGTTTTATTTATAGGAAGGTGGAGGATCTCCCTCCAGTAAGCATTAAAAGCCTGCATAACCTCTTCCTTTGTTATCCTCTCATCGTTTATTCTTGCTACAGTGCTTGCATAGGAGAGGGAGAGGAGTGTTAATAGGAATGATAAAATCCTTTTCATGTTATCATTTTAGCAAAAATCTGACCTAAAACTCAACTCTCACCGCTACACCGTGTAGCTTTCCATAGGGAAATCTGTAAAACTCTACAAAGCTTGGAGTGGAACGCTTTATCCAACCAAAGAACTTCCATAGGAGCTTGTTAGTGTATATATATTCGACGCCGTAAAAGATAGCCCTTTCACTTATACCAACGCTTGAAAGCTCCTTGTCTATGTCCAGCACCTCCATGTATCCGTACCTTATCTCAACAAGCCTTAGACCTTCCGCTATACTTCCTTTCAGAAAGGTCTCCGTGCCAAAGGGCTCATCCTTCTTTATAAGAGAAAGAAACACATTGTCCTCGTAAAGTATGCCATGATTGAACATGGTCTGAGTTACATAAGGAGGGATAGCCTTTAGGTCCCTTACTAAAAATATGGCAGTTCCTTCTATCTTTGACCTTTCTCTGTAAAGCTTTTCAAATTCCAAAACAAACTCCTTAAACGGTTTGAACTTCATCTTTTTGTAGAGCTTTTCCTGTCCTTTTATGTAAAGAGACATGACAGATAGGGGGACCATAGCAAACAGAACGGACCAATAAGCACCATGCGGTATTTTTGTGCTGCTGGACAGTAAAAAAAGTATATCTACGAAGAATAAAAATACAGAACCTAAAAAGTAAAAGTACTCTTTCCTTGCAAAGTATATAACCATAAGATAGAATCCAGTTATGCTCATTGTCATGATAACAGCAAAGCCGTAAGCTGCTGCCATATTATCGGACGTTTTAAAGTTTAAATACATAAGGATAACGCCAATCATAAGAGCCCAGTTGACTGCCGGTATATATATTTGAGTACTTATCTCTGTAGATGTGTGTTTCACGTTAAAGAGGGGTGATATTCTTGTGTTTATCGCCTGAAAAACTATGGAAAAAACACCGCTTATAAGGGCCTGAGATGCTATAACACCAGCTAAGATGACTAGCAAGAGAAAAGGTATATAAAGCGCATCTCCAAGCAGAGCTTTTGCTGATTCGTAAAATATGGATTGCTTCGGTTGTTTAGAACTCATAATAACAAAGGATGCTTGTCCCAAGTAGTTTAAAACTAGCATAGAAAATACAAAAACCCATGCCCTTCTTATGGAAACTCTCCCAAGGTGCCCCATGTCTGCATAAAGAGCCTCCCCACCTGTAGCCACAAGTATGACTTCTGACAGAGCTACAAACCCCCTTAGTGGGTCTGAAAGCAAAAATTCCAATGCGTAATGAGGGCTCAAAGCTTTGACAACCTGTGGCAGATGAGCAACATAGTAAAGACCAATAAACCCTATAGAAGTAAACCAAAAAAGCATGATGGGTCCAAAGTAGTCCCCTATCCTTCCCACCCCTTTGCTCTGAATGGAGAAAAGGGCTATTGTTATGATGATAGCTATCAGCATGACCTCAGATTGGGGCATTCTCTCAAAACCAGGGATGAGCCTTATCCCCTCAGAAGAGCTTAGGATGGTTATGGCTGGTGTTATTACACCATCCCCCATAAGGAAACTGAGACCTAAAAGCACCAAAGCCCTATAAAGCCTCCTGAATTTTTGATTCTTTGTGAGAGACTTGGCTATCTCTCCCAAGACTACCGTACCACCCTCCCCCTTTATGCTCAGGTTCATAGCAAACCATGCATACTGAACTGTAGCTAAGATTATGAGAGTCCAGACCATCAAGGAGGCTATCCCTATCATCTGGTGTTTCTCTGGTTTTGTTAAGAGCAGTACAACCGTCAGTGCGTACAGGGGGCTTGTTCCAATATCTCCAAACACTGCCCCCATAGCCCTTATGGCATCTTTTATTTCCTTTTCTATTTTTGCAGGCATGTAATGTAAAATTATAAATTGATGCAAAAACCTTGGGAAGGAAGATTTAAAGAGAAAACGCTGGAGTTTGTAGAGGAGTTTACCCAATCGGTCAGCTTTGACAAAAGGCTTGCAGAGGAAGATATAGAGCAAAGCATAGCCCATGTCAAAACACTCCTAAGGGCTGGTGTTCTGACGGAGGATGAATCTTCTCAGATCCTTTCAGCACTTGAGAGCATAAAAAGAGACCTAAAGGAGGGGAAGGTTCTCTTCAAAGAGGAGTTGGAAGATGTTCATATGAACATAGAAGCTGAGCTCATCAGAAGAATAGGTGAACTCGGTGGGAAATTGCATACAGGTAGGTCAAGAAACGACCAGGTTGCAACTGATGAGAGGCTTTACATAAAAAAGGAAATAAGGAATGTAGTGAATTACCTTAGAGACCTGCGAAGGGTTTTGGTAAAGCTTGCGGAAAAATCCGTGGAGGTTGTCATTCCAGCTTACACACATCTCCAGAGAGCTCAGCCCATAAGGTTAGCCCATTACTTCTTAGCATACAGGGAGATGTTTTTGGGAGATGAATCAAGGCTTATGTGTGCATACAGGAATGCAGACTCATTACCCCTTGGCTGTGGAGCTGTTGCTGGTGTAGATTTCCCCTTAGACAGGTTTTTTACAGCAAGGGAGCTCAGATTTAGGTCCGTTGTTAGAAACTCTATGTACGCAACGTCTGAGAGAGATTTTATACTTGACCTTCTATATTCTCTTTCTGTGATAAGCATGCATCTGTCAAGGATCTCTGAAGACCTTATCCTCTGGTCTACTGAAGAGTTTGGTTTTGTTGAGCTTCCAGACAGACTGTGTACAGGAAGCTCCATAATGCCACAGAAGAAGAACCCAGACATCCTTGAGCTCATAAGGGGTAAAACTGGCAGGGTTTATGGCAATCTTGTTAGCCTTTTGACCACTATGAAAAACCTTCCCTTGGCTTACAACAGGGACCTTCAAGAGGACAAAGAACCGCTCTTTGATAGCATAGATACTCTAAAGGCCTGTTTGCAAGCCATGAAGCTTGCCCTTGAGGGTATGGAGATAAAGGCTCAAAGAATGGCATCATCCTCTGGGAACTTTACGTTAGTCACAGACCTTGCCAATTATCTTGTAATGAAGGGGGTTCCTTTCAGGAAAGCCCACAGCACAGTTGGTAAGCTTGTATCTTACCTTTTGTCTCAAGGAAAAAGGCTTGAGGAAGTAAGCCTTGATGAGCTCAAAAACATCTCTGAGCTTTTTGATGAGTCTGCCCTTTCCCTTCTTAGCTCAAAGGTAGTTGCAGACAGAAAAAAGACTTACGGTGGAACAGCAAAGGAGGAGATACTCAGGCAGATAGAGACTGCTAAAAGGGAAGAAGGAATTTGATGTTCATATATCTTGTAAGCTTTGGAGAAATAGAAAGTAGGCTCATTCTTGCAACTGCCAAGAACATAAAAGAGACCTTTGGTTTTGATGTGAGAATATCCTCTGTCCCCATACCGATAAGAAAGGCTTACAACCCAGAAAGGGGTCAGTACAAGGCTGGAGAGGTGCTCAAATACCTAACGGAGATTAGGCTTCCCAACCTTTTAAAACTTATAGCCCTTTTGAGTTTTGATATATATGAGGACGACCTTAACTTTGTCTTTGGTTTTTCTCAGCTTGAAGGTAGGGTTGCTCTGGTGAGTCTCTTTAGGCTAAGGTCTCACGATGAACTCCTTTTTTTTGAGAGAACCTTCAAGGAGGTGAACCACGAGCTTGGACACACTTTTGGGCTTGACCACTGCAAAAATAAAAAATGCGTCATGAGCTTTTCCCTCTCTATATGGGATGTGGATGCAAAAGGTAAAGAGTTCTGCCAAAATTGTAAAGAGGCTTTGTTAAAAATATTACCATGCTCTCAAGCTCTCAAGATAAAGAGAAAGCCTTAATCTTCATGGGAAGATGGTCTTCAGCTATAGATATGCCTAAAGGAATAAGTCTCAAACTCAACATCTTTGGCAAGTTCTCAAAGTAGCGGTGCTGACTGCGCTCTCCTGAGAGAGTCTTAAGAGAGTATCCCTTAGCATGGACAAAATCCCTTTTATAGACATTCATCCACACCTCAGGTTTAGGACTGGCCGAAAGTATTTATCCTTTCTAATCAGCCCCAGTGCCTTACTCCCAAGACACTCATACCGCTCATCAAGCAGGTTTCTGTCGGTATTCACATTGCAGGGGGCGTAGTCTGTGAATACTCATAGGCTATTTTTGAAACATCCTGAGATTGTAAAAGAAAACTAAAGCGTAGCACCCTTTAGTCTCTCCTTTACAGACATGGAGCTAAACCACAGATAAGTTAAAGCTCCCCACAGAAGACAGACAAGAACTGAGGAGATAAGAAGGTAACCAATACCGTGCTTTAGAGAGTATCCACCCCAAAGACCACCCAAGAAGGCACCAAAGAACTGATTGCTGTTGAAAAAGCCAAGAGATAGGCCCCTTATGTCCTTGTGAGTAAGCTTTGTAAGAAGGGATGGTATTATAGGCTCTAAGAAGTTAAAACCTATAAAAAAGAGGAAGATGAGCGCTATACCACCCCAAAGACCCTTTACAATGTCGTGTAGAAGAAAACCAGCCATTATAAAAAATATGCCAAGGAGCATAACTTCCTTAAACTTTCCCCTTTTCTCTGCAACTATTGTGGAAGGAACCATGAGCACCAAAGACACAACTACGGCGGGCAGGTACACCTTCCAGTGCTCTATTTTAGGAAAGCCATAGCTGTAAACGAACTCGTAAGGCAATACGGTAAATATAGAGACAAGGAAGGCATGAAGTATGGCTATTGAAAAGTTTAGCATTATTTGGTTCCTGTCCGTTAGGATCATGGAAAAGTTCTTTATAGAGGGCTTTATCTCCCTATCTGATGCATGAACCTTTGGTTCTGGTATAAAGAAAGCCAAGTGTAAAGTTGCAATAAGGCTAAGAATAGCTGTTAGGAAAAATAGAAAGGGAACTCCCATATATCCAGCAATGGCTGGTGCAAGCGTGATGCTCAGTGCAAAAACAAGCCCAATGGAAGCACCTATATGAGCAAAGGCACGAGTTCTTACCTCTTCCCTTGTAATATCTGCAGCCAAGGCTATCATAGCAGAAGATACAGCCCCAAATCCCTGTACAAAACGAGCCAGTACCATGCTCCATATGTTGCTAGCAAGACCACCCATAAGACTACCTAACACATAAGTGAGCATACCAAAGATAATTATCGGCTTTCTTCCATACCTGTCTGAAAGATAGCCAAAGGGTATTTGAAGAAAGGATTGAGCAAAACCGTATATGCCTATGGCAAGACCTATGAGCTGTGGAGTAGAGGATTGGAGAGTTTTAAGATAGGGGGAGAGGACTGGCAAGAGGAGAAACAGGCCAAGCATTCTAACAGCAACAGCAAAGGTTATTCCAAACACAGCCTTTATCTCTTCTCTTGTAAACTCTTTGAACATAAAAAACCTCCTATCCAAACTGCCTTAAGAATCTAAGGTCGTTCTCATAAAAGAGCCTTATGTTATCTATTCCAAAGTAAAGCATGGAGAGCCTCTCCACACCCATGCCAAAGGCAAAGCCCTGATATTCCTGCGTGTCTATTCCACAGTTTTCTAACACAACAGGATGTACCATTCCGCATCCCATAACTTCAAGCCATCCAGAACCTTTGCAAACCTTACACCCAAGCCCATCACACATAACACAGCCTATATCCACCTCTGAAGATGGCTCCGTAAAAGGAAAGTAAGAGGCTCTGAACCTAACGGGTATGTCCCTTTCAAAGAAAGCCTTCAAAAAGGTTTCTATGGTATACTTCATATGCTTAAAGTTGACATAATCGTTAACAACAAGCCCTTCAACCTGGTGAAACATGGGAGAGTGAGTAGGGTCATCATCCCTCCTGTAAACCTTTCCTGCAGCTATGACCTGAATTGGAGGTGATTGAGATAGCATAACTCTTATCTGCACTGGTGAAGTATGGGTTCTTAAAAGGTAACCATCTCTGTTAACGTAGAAAGTATCTTGCATTTCCCTTGCTGGATGCTCCTTGGGTATGTTCAAAAGGTCAAAGTTGTAATTCTCTAACTCTATCTCTGGGCCCTCAGCTACGGAAAAGCCCATACTGACAAAGACCTCTTTTATCCTCCTGAGAGTCTGGGTTATTGGGTGAAGAGTTCCCAAGCCTGGCTCCAAAGGTACAGATAGGTCAACCCATTCTGCTCTTAAGGACCTTTGAAACTCTTCGCTCTTTAGCTCATCTTCCTTTCTTTTGAGAAGGTTTTCTACGAACTCCTTTAGCTGATTGATCCTTATACCGTAATCTTTCCTTTTTTCTTGGGAAATGTCCCTTATTCCCTTTATGGCTAGTGTTATTATTCCATTCTTCCCAAGATACTTAGCTTTTATCTCAGATAACTCACCTATGTCCTTTGCTGATACTACTTCCTTGCTAACCTCTTCCTTGACTTTTTTTTCATCAATCATAAGGTTTGGGAAAGGGCTGCCTTTGCCTTGCTTACTATCTGAGCAAAGCCCTCTGGGTCTCTAACGGCCATATCAGCCAAAACTTTTCTGTTGACCTCTATTCCAGCCTTTCTTAAACCTGCCATAAACTTACTGTAAGATATGCCACTAAGCCTTGAAGCTGCGTTTATCCTTGCAATCCAGAGCCTTCTAAACTCTCTTTTTCTCTGCCTTCTGTCCCTGTACTGATACTGCAAAGCCCTAAAAACGTACTCTTTAGCCCTTCTGTATACGTTTTTCCTCTGACCTCTAAAGCCTTTAGCAAGCTTGAGTATCTTCTTTTTAAACTTTCTCGAAGATGGTCCCTTTACTCTCATGTGTACCTCCAACTAAATTATAACATAAGTTATGTGCTTTTGATTAAGCTACGCACCAACTCTTCCGTAGAATCCTCCAAGTTGTCAAGGGGAATGGTTTGGACCTTCTTTCCTTTTAAGAAAACATCCACAGCCAGCTTGACCTCTCCGTTTACCTTTACCTTTGTACCCACAAAGCCAAGGTCTCCAGAACCATGCTGTCCACAACCCTTGGCACAGCCGGACCAGTGCATGCGTAAGGGTATGTAGGTTGGTATCTTTTGGGAAAGGTAATGTACAAGCCTTAAGGCATCCGGTTTGTTTTCAATGACTCCAAAGGCGCAGGTCTCACTTCCTTGACAGGCTATAAGCCCTGTAAGGTATGGGGAGGCGTTGATAGGATACTTGCTGAAGATAGGTTCAGAAAGTAGGTCTTCCAAGTGTTCCTCTGGTATGTTTACAAGGTATAGGTTTTGATAAACGGACAGCCTTATCTCACCGCTTCCGTATTTCCTTGAAAGGTGTGCCAGCCTTTCTAAATCCTCTCCTGTAAAGATGCCTGCAGGCACCATTAGGCTAACCGCATAGAGACCATTCTTCTGCCTGATTACTCCAGTCCTTTCGCCCACCCTCTCTACCAAGTCCTCACCCTTTCTCCATAGGTTCCTTAAAAGCCTTCTTTCTATCTCACTTCTAAAACCCTCCACACCCAACTCTTCTATCAAGAAGTAAAGCCTGTTCTTTGTCCTGTCCTCCCTGTTGCCCATGTCTGAATATATCTCAAGCACAGCCTTTGTTATATCTGTGGCTTCGTAGGGTAGGACAAAGATGTTTAAATCAAGAGCCTCCACAGGACCACCAGAGCCTACTTTACCACCTGCATAAACATTAAAGCCATAGATGTTGTCCTTCTTTGCCATGTAAAAGCAAAGGTCGTTATATTTGCAGTTTATGCTATCCGTCTTTGACCCCACCAAGCCCAGGTTAAACTTCCTTGGAAGGTCCGCATACTGCCTTTTGCCTAGGAAAAGCTCCGTTATCCTCTTGCTTATAGGGATGGTGTCAATAATTGAGTCTTCTGCAAGGCCCGATAGGGGGTCTCCTGTAATGTTTCTTACGTTGTCCATGCCTGTTTGTAAGGTTGTAAGCCCCACTCTTTCTATAGCTAATAGGACCTCTGGAAGGTCTTTCAGCTCTATCCATCTTAGCTGTATCTGTTCTCTTGAGGTGAGGTCTATCTGGTTTCTTCCAAACTTCTTAGAGAGGTATGCTATGATCTTTGCTTGGTCTGCGTTTAGCTTTCCATGGGTTATCCTAATCCTAACCATAAAATAGCCCGGTGTGGCTTTTCTGTAAAAGATACCGTACCACTTTAGCCCATACTCCCTATCTTCCTCTGGCACCCTTTGCCAATTTCCATGCTCCCTTGCCCAAACCTCAAGCCTTTCCCTTAGCTTAATATCAAAGGGATGCCTGCTTCTTTTGTACTCTTCCACCTTGTTTATTCTTACTGGCTTTACCTTTACATGCTCTTTTAGTATGCCTTCAAGAAGGGGCATACATCCACCGCAGGAAGTGGAAGCTTTTGTAAGATTTTGAAGGTCCTCAACGGTTTTAGCTCCACTTTTAATGGCCTCAAGTATCCTTCCGTAAGATACAGCGTTGCAGCTGCATACAATGTCTTCCGGCTTGAAGGTAAGTTTTACCTCTTCCTTGATGAGGTCCTTTATAAGGAAGTGGGGCTTTATGTTTTCCACGCTTTTCCCTGTCCTTATAAGTTCCAAAAGGCTTTCACTTCCTGCCAAGTCTCCAAGCAGTATGGCACCCAAAAGCCTACCATCCCTTACAATGGCCTTTCTATACCTGGAGTTGTCTTTAAAGAGGATCACCTCATCCTCTTCCCTTTCCTGCACCTCTCCCACCGACATAAGCCTTACCCCAGCCACCTTTAAGATGGCATAGCTTAAGGATCCTTCGTACCTTTCCACATTGCCATACAGGAGGTTTTTGGCACAAATCTTAACCTGATCCATTATGTAAGCCAAAAGCCCGTAAGTCTTTCCTCTGTGCTGTATACAATCGCCTATGGCGTATACATCCTGCTCCGATGTTTCAAGAAAATCATTTACAAGCACACCCCTATCCACCCTTATACCAGAGTTTTTTGCCAGCTCCACATTGGGCACCACGCCTGTGGCTATTATGACCATATCCGTCTTTATCTCTTCTCCATCGGAAAACCTCACATGGCTAACCTTTCTGTCTCCGATAATCTCCTCTGTCCTTTTTGAAAGCAAAACCTTTATACCAAAGTCCTCAAGGCTTTTTCTCAGCATATCGCTGGCTGTTCTGTCAATGTACTGTTCCATAAGCACGTCAAAAAGATGGACCAGATAAACATCAAGGCTAATATCTTTTAAAGCCTTTGCACACTCAATGCCAAGGAGCCCACCACCTATAACCACAGCTTTTTTTGAAACCCTTGCCAGCTCCATTATGCCATACACATCCTTTATGCTCCTAAAGGTAAAGACCCCTCTCTTATCCACACCCTTTATGGGTGGCACTCTGGGAAGGCTTCCAGTGGCTATAACCAGCTTGTCGTAGGGATAAAGCCTTCCATCAGAAGTAAGCAAAAGCTTCTTCCAGGGGAATACTTTCTCAACCTTACTGCCTGTATGAAGCCTTATCCCTTGCTCTTCGTAATAGCTCCACCTGTTTATTACTATTTGGCTAAAAAGCTTTTTACCGCTGAGAACATCCGCCAAGTGTATCCTGTTGTAGCTTAAAGTCTTCTCTTCACCAAAAACATGTACATTAACATCTCCGTTTAGCCTTGTGAGCTCCTCAACTAAAGCGGTGCTTGCCATACCGTTTCCCACAACTATAACCTTCATAGACACCTCCTACCTCCATCCGTGCAAAGATGTTGCCAATCGGGGTTTTTTAAAACCCTTGGATTTTATGCCTTTGGTCTAAGCCACCTCTCTATTATGCTTACAATATTACATTATTGTATGCAATTTTACAATAATGTAAGCATAGCTTTTATAAAAAAAACAAGTTGGTGCCAGCCTTCTACGCTCCTACGCCCTTGGTATGAGATTTGCATACAGTAGGTTAAGGAGGTAAACATCAATGCGGGAAGAAACAAAGGTGGCCATAAGAAGGAGCATACCTTTTTTGCAGTCTAATGGTGAGAAGCTAACCTCTCGCATGTACCAGATACTCTTTGAAAAAGACCCAGAGCTTAGGAGCATGTTTGAAAGTGATAACTCTAAAAAGCTTGCCAGTGCTTTGCTTGCCTTTGCCCAAAATCTGGAAAGACTGAACGTACTGAAACCAGCCATAAACACAATGGCGCTTGCCCATACAAAGGCTGGTGTAAAGCCTGAACACTACCCTAAGGTTTGGGATGCCCTTTACCAAGCCATGGTTGAAATGGATGTTAGCCAAGACCTTATTGAGGCATGGAAGGAAGCCTATTGGTTTTTAGCTGATGTATTAATCAGCAAAGAGAAAAAACTTTACGCATGCCTTGAGGAAGTCAAAGGAGGCACACAATGAAGGAGCTTATGGCAATAGTCAGAAGGGAAAAAAGCACGGAAGTAAAAAACTTCCTCTCATCTATAGGGCTTGATTATGTATCCAAAACCGTAAAAGGAAGGGGTAAGGAGGGGGGATTGGGGTACAAAACAAAGAAAGGAGTTATTATGTCCCTTCTTCCAAAAACCCTTATCCTTACCTGGGTGGAAGATGCCCTCTATGAGGAGGTGGTGGAGAAGATCATGGAGATAGCCCATACGGGCTTTTATGGCGATGGAAAGATCTTTGTGATAGGAGGTTGGTCATGAAGATGATAAAGGCTATAATAAGACCGGAGAAGCTTTATGAAGTTATGAAAGCTTTAGAAAAGGAAGGTTTTAAGGGTATAACGGTGATGGATGTGGTGGGAAGAGGAATGGAGGGTGGTATTCAAGTAGGAGACAAAAGCTACGATGAGCTTTCAAAGACTCTAATAATGATAGCAGTTGAGGATGAGCATTCGGACAAGGTAGTGGACATTATAATAAGGCATGCCCATACTGGTATGTTTGGAGATGGAAAGGTTTTTATCTGTCAGCTTGAAGATGTTTGGACCATAAGGACAAAGAAAAGAGAGCTTGGAGTTATTAGATGAAGCTATACACAAGAGAAGATGTAAGGAATTTACTGCTTTCAGCAAAGGATGAAAAGGGTTTGACATGGGACCAGTTGGCCAAGGTCATGGGTCTAAGCCCCGTATACACAGCCATGCTTGTATACGGCTATGGGCAAGCAACAGAAAAAGAGGCAAGTAAATTGATAGATGTTCTAGGAGTACCGGAAGAAGTTAAAAAGGTTTTAACTAAAGCTCCCTACAGGATTCCTTCTCAACCATGGCCTCCCACAGACCCTTTTGTATACAGACTTTATGAAGTAGTCATGCTTTATGGCCCTGTTATTAAAGACGTTGCTCATGAACTTTTTGGTGATGGTATTATGAGTGCCATAGATATGTCAATAGATGTTCAAAGAATAGAAGAACCCTCAGGCGTTTCAAGAATGCTACTAAGTCTCAATGGTAAGTGGCTTCATTACAAAAAGTTCTAAATAGCAAGGAGGTATGAAATGAGACGTATCATAGAAGCTATAAAGTCTGGCAATCCGAAGGCCCTTTTTGCATCCTTTTTGTACTTTGATACGGGCTTTAGCATATGGCTTCTGCTTGGTGCCTTGGCACCCTTTATAGCCCAAGAGCTGAACCTTTCCCCTGTACAAAAGGGCTTTCTTGTGGCTGTGCCCGTTCTTTCCGCCGCCATATTTAGGATAAACTTAGGCTATCTCTACCAGTCCGTAGATGGAAGGAAGACAGCCTTGGCTGGCATAATCCTTTCCAGCATCCCATCCCTCTTTGCTCTTCTGTTTCCATACTATTTGGGTGATTACTCGGTGCTTCTCCTTTTGGGTGTACTTTTGGGTATGGGTGGAGCTAGCTTTGCCGTGGCCCTTCCTATGGCTGGTAGCAATTACCCAAGAGAGGTGCAAGGTCTTGTATTGGGGCTTGCTGCGGCTGGAAACATAGGGGCTGTGCTTGACGGCGTTCTTTTCCCACCTTTGGCAAAGCTCTTTGGTTGGAAGGAAACTATGGCTATAGCGGGGCTTTTATTGATAATAACCTTTTTGGTGGTCTTCTTCTGGTCAAAGGATAAAGGGGAAAAAGAAGGCAAGGGAACTTATTCCATCCTTGTCTTTGTTATAACCATCCTGTTTATGATCTTTTTGGTCCCGGCCCTTGAGAGAGGCTGGCTTGGTATAAAAGGTAAAGAAGCCCTGCTTTTACTTCCATTTATAGGAAGCGCCTTTGTGCTTTCTTTTCTACCAAACAGATACAGAAGAGTGTTTCTTGAAAGGGATACATGGCTTATGGTCCTCATATACAGCATAACCTTTGGTGGTTTTGTGGGTATGTCCTCTTACGTAAGCCTTTATCTTATTGATCAGTATGGTTTTTCAAAGCTACAGGCTGGAGCCTTAATGTCCCTCTTTGCTTTTATGGGAGCCTTTATAAGGCCCTTTGGTGGCTTTATTGCTGATATGATAAGTGGTGTTAGAGCTTTAATCTTTATACTTTTTGGTATATCCAGCACCTATATGATACTATCCCTGTTTAATCTCCCTCCCATTCTTGGTGTAATTGCCATTCTTGTAATCTTCGCCTTCTTCGGACTTGGCAATGGGGCGACCTTCCAGCTTGTACCCCATAGATGGCCAAGGGCAAGGGGTATTATGGCTGGAATTATAGGCGCAGCCGGCGGTTTTGGAGGTTTTTACCTTCCCACCATCTTAGGTATAGTAAAGGAGACAACCGGTTCTTACTCTGCAGGCTTTTTTCTCTTTTCAATGGTAGCCTTAACTGCTTTGGTTCTGCTAAGGCTTGTGCATAGCCAGTGGATGGAATGGGCTCATGTGAGGTATGATTACGAAAAGGATATGCTTGTAGGCATAGCTCCCAACGGGAGGGTGGTGATGGATCTTGTTTACAAGGGAGACTAAGATGAAAGCCTTTCAGTGTCCATACTGTGGTGTTGGTTGTGGCCTTCTCTATGATGGTGGGAGGGTAAGGGGTGACAAAGACCATATGGCATCTAAAGGAGATGTATGTCAAAAGCCACTTTACTATCCAAAGGTTATGCACAAGGATAGGCTTTTAAGACCTCTCTTTAGAGAAAGCAAAAGAGGCTCTTTCAAGGAAATAGACTGGGAGATAGCATACAGCATAATTTCCTCAAAGTTGAAAAGCCTAAGCCCAGAAGAAGTCTATTTTTACCTCTCTGGACAGCTTATGACGGAAGACATATATGTG
>JAXSMZ010000027.1:0-20044 GCA_037924335.1 Aquificaceae bacterium | reverse complement strand
GTGTGGATATGAGGAAGATGCAGACATTGTAGGTGCGAGGAATGTTCTTATGCGGTTCACAAGGGAGCTTATAGTCTCCTTGCCTGCGAAACCTCATTCTGTGGAATATTTTTCTATGGGATGAGGAACTATAAGTATTAATTATAACCTTTAATGTTTTCGAAGGAATAGCTTCTTTGACTTTGAAATGTTCGTAAATAACTCTCTCCTTTGGTTATTAAACTAAATACTATGGTGGAACTTCTAAAGCTGGTAAGGGCATCCGGTTGAGCTGCAAAGGTGGGTCCGGCGGACCTTGAGAATTTGGTGAAGGGGCTTAACCCTTACAGGGATGAAAGGACCCTTTTTGGTGTTGGGGATGACGCTGGAGTCTACAAATATGAGGGCAACATCTTTGTTCATACTGTAGACTTTATAACCCCTGTTGTAAACGACCCCTATCTTTGGGGAGCAATATCTGCATCCAACTCCCTCAGCGATGTGTACGCCATGGGTAGTGTTCCATTGAATGCCTTAGCCATTGTGTGTTTTAACAACTGTGAGCTCAGCGTTGATGTTTTTAAGGAGGTAATGGCAGGATGCATGGATAAACTGAGAGAGGCAAAAACTGTCCTTTTGGGTGGTCATACTGTGGACGACAGAGAGCCAAAATTTGGCCTTGCAGTTAGTGGTATCTGCCCAGATGGAAAATACTTCCTTCAGGAAGGGGCAAAGGAGGGGGATGTCCTTGTCATCACAAAGCCCATTGGCGTTGGTATCCTGACAAAAGCTATAAAGGAAGGAAAAATCACGGAAAAGGACATACTCCACGCCATAGAGAATATGCTCATGTTAAACGATAAAGCCATGAAGCTAGCAAAAGAGCTTGAAGCTACATCCTGCACAGATGTAACAGGTTTTGGCCTATTGGGACATGCTTACAACATAGCAAAGAGGTCAAAGGTTGGACTTGTCATAGAATTTTCTAAACTGCCTATATACGAGGAGGCTGTATTTTACATAAAGCAAAAGGTGTATCCAAAAGGAGCTATGGACAATTATAACTTTGTGAAGGAGATCCTGATAAAGGAAGGTTTAGATTGGTGGCAAGTTCTGCTTATGTGTGACCCAAACACATCTGGTGGACTTCTCTTTACAGTACCTCAGGAAAAGGCTCAAAGTATAGACATTATTGCGAGTAAACTCAATACAAAGGCATGGGCTATTGGTAGGGTGGAAGGTAGAGAGGGTATAAGGATATACTAACCCCCTTGGTCTCTCATCTGCGCCTGCTCAAGTATTTGACTGAAAACATCCCAGAGAAATTCAGCCCTATCTTCTGGGTTGAACTTTTCCAAAATCTTATACCTTGCCTGCTTGCCTATCTCAAGAGCTTCATCAAGATGGTCAAGGTAGTAAAGAATTTTTTCTTCTATATCCGCCCTATCCATGGGATAGTAAGAGATACATTCTGAACCTGGAGATAAGAAGCTCTGAAGCGTTGCTCTAATGTCCAACATAGGAGCACATCCCATATAAGCCACCTCCAAGGGGGTAAATCCTATACCGGATGGTGTGCTGAAGGGGAAGCTTAGCACTGCTATGTAAGACCTATCAAGGACCTTCAGGAACTCCTCCTGTGAACTAACTTCTATGCGCTCGTGTCCATCTGCAAGCTCACACTGAAACTCACCCACCAACTTTAGGTTTATACCCTCTAAAAAGCTAAGAAGATAAAGTCTCTTTCTTGATGTGGCATACATGGCTGTATCGTTTAGCAACCTGTAAAAGTCATCTGGCTTTTCTGACTTCCATCTTTCTAACTCTTCCTGAAAGCTTTGGTTGAACATGGAAAGTATGTAATCAAAGGCTTTTAAGACTGGTACCTCTGGGTTTCTGAACATGAACTCTCCCATTTCAAAGAAGATGGGAAGTATGTTTTGTGGTATGTTTTGACTGACTTGGTTTATAACTACTTGGGGGTCTACAACGGGACCAAAAAAAATAAGCTCTATATCTTTTTCTCCAGAAGGTTCTATCATGGATTCCTTATCAACGAAGGGTGTTATATAAAAGACTCCTTTTTCTATACCTATGAACTTCAAACTGTCAACGTATTTGAGGTCGCAAACAACGGGTAAAAAGTTATTGGCCTGCTTCATATCGGATAGAGGGGGGAAGTACAGAAGAGGGTCATCTGTAAAGATGCTAACGTGAACGAATCCAAATATGTCAGATATGGGAAGCTTCTTATCCTCTTGTTGTCCTACTATTATTCCAGTTGAGTTTACATCTACCGAGAAGGCAGGGGAGAACTCGAGCACCTCGTTCACTAAGGATTGCGTATCTTCTGTCCTTAGGTCAAACTCTCTGACCTCTGCTCCCTTTCTTTCCCAATGCCTGAGCAAAGACAAAACATGTCTGTTTATCCCTATCTCATTGCCCGTTTTGAAAAAGGCTATTCTCATAGGGAAAAATTATCCCACATGAGTGAATATAATTCAAGCGATGGACGCTATATTATAATTAAAGGATGGTCGAGGTTTTCGTAGACGATCAAGCTTACCAAGTTGATGAGAACACACCCTTAGGAAAGGTGTTTGAGATGGCTGGATTGGACCCAAACAAAGTGGTTGGAGGGAAAGCCGACGGACTAATCTATGATTTACAAACTCCACCTAAGTGGAGTATGGAGATAAAACCCATCTATAAAGAAGACCCAGAAAGTTTAGAAATACTCAGACATTCCTTGGCACATATAATGGCTCAAGCTCTCAAAGAGATTTACGGCAAAGAGAGGGTCCACTTGGGAATGGGACCAACGACTGAGGATGGTTTTTATTATGACGTTGAGATAGAAGGTGTTAGGCTAAGCGAGGAGGACCTTCCCAAAATAGAAGAGAAGATGAGGGAGATAATAGAGCGTGACTATCCTATAGTTAGAAAAGAGATTGACAGAGATGAAGCTATAAGTCTTTTCAGTCAGCTCAAAGAAAGGTACAAGCTGGATATCATAAATAGGATAAGCCCTGAAGATGTTATATCTGTTTATGAGCAAGGTGACTTTGTTGACCTCTGCAGGGGACCACATCTTACATCAACTGGCAAGGCTGGAGCTTTTAAGCTTACTCATATAGCGGGAGCCTACTGGATGGGTGATTCATCAAAGCCTATGCTTCAAAGAATTTATGGAATAGCCTTTTGGGATGAGGAAGAGCTCCAAAAGAGGCTTACATTCTACGAAGAGGCAAAGAAGAGAGACCACAGAAAGCTTGGAAGAGAACTGGAATTTTTCCTCATAGATGAGTCTGTAGGCTCTGGCTTGATCCTATGGCTTCCAAAAGGGGGAATGTACAGAAAAGTCCTTGAGGATTACTGGAAAGAGGAGCATCTACGAAGAGGCTATCAGCTCGTTTACACTCCCCATGTGGGAAAGGCTGACCTTTGGCAAACAAGCGGGCACCTTGATTATTACAGACCCAACATGTTCCCTCAGATGAACATAGAAAAGGAAGAGTACTTTTTGAAACCTATGAACTGTCCATTCCATGTGTCCATTTATAAAAGCAAAGTCAGAAGCTACAGAGAACTACCCCTAAAGCTTGCAGAGCTTGGAACTGTTTACAGGTACGAGATGTCTGGAGTTCTGCACGGTCTTATGAGGGTAAGAGGGTTTACACAGGATGATGCTCATATAATATGCACACCAGAACAGGTTGAGGATGTGATACATCAAACCCTTGACTTTGCAGTATCCATGCTAAAAGACTTTGGCTTTAGGGATTTTAAAGTTTATATATCTACCAAACCCTTGGATGCTATAGGTTCTGATGATCAGTGGCAACTGGCCGAAGGCTCTTTGAAAAAGGCAGTACAAGCCATGAAGATGGAGTATGAGGTTGATGAAGGTGGCGGTGCCTTTTACGGTCCCAAGATAGATGTAAAGATAAAGGATGCCATTGGGAGGCTTTGGCAGTGCTCCACCATACAGTTTGACTTCAACCTTCCAGAGAGATTCGATATGACTTACGTGGGGCAGGATAACAAAAGGCATAGACCTTACATGATACATAGGGCGCTCCTCGGTTCCATAGAGAGGTTTACGGGGGTTTTGCTAGAGCATCATGCGGGACTTTTGCCCCTTTGGCTCTCTCCGCTGCAGGTGAGAGTATTACCAGTCTCCGAAAAACATACAGACTACGCAAAGGAGATAGAGGGAAGACTAAAAGAGGAAGGTTTCAGAGTAGACATAGATGACAGAGAAGAGAGGATGGGAGCAAGAATAAGGGATGCAGAGATTCAAAAAATACCCTACGTTGTGGTAATAGGGACAAAGGAAGTGGAGGAGAAAAGCGTATCCGTTAGGGGTAAAAAGGAAGGAAACATGGGAAGCCACCCCATAGAAGAGTTTATAAGATTCTTAAAGAGGAAAATACAAACCAAAGAAGCATGATAGAAAAGCCAGCCGTTTACATCACCCTTGATACAAAGGAGGATGAATTTTTAGACTATACATCTAACATTATAAAAAAGCTTAACGTCGAACCCATCGTTGTTCATACAGAAGGTTTCTTGAAAGGTAAAAGGCTTGATGTGGAAAAGCTCGTAAACAGATACTTTAAAAAGGCTCGGATACATGCCACATCCCAAAACATTGAGCAGGTAGCAAGGGATCTTTTCCTTAACATGGAAGTAGATATGGTTTTTCTCAGATACAAGAGGTATCTTTTGAGAAAATCCCTAGCCGATAGGATAATAAACCTAGTTCCAGGTTTGAAGCTATGGGTTTACAAAGACGGTTGTACCAAAGACATATCAAAAGTTTGTCTACCTGTTGACTTTTCAGAGAGGTCTATAAGACAGTTGAGTTTTGCAAGCATGATGAAGGAAGTATTCCCTATAGAAACAAAGCTTGTTTATGCTCTAAACGTAAAGAGGCTAAAGGGCAAAATGTCGGAGGACGAGTACAGAAGGATATTAGAAGATAGAAAGGATGAAGCCTTTCACCTTTTTAAAGAGAGCTTTGGGGACGTAGACCTCCCTCTTTATCTGATAGAAGGAGACCCTTACAAAGGACTATCCGATCACATAAACACGGAAGGATACGATCTTACATTGGTCAGTAAAAGGGGAAAGGGTTTGGCCCAGGCCATAGGCAGCGTATCCCAGCATCTTATAAGGAGCGTAAGATGTCCTATAATTGTCCTATAAGCCCATTTTCTAAAATCTTTTTGGCTCCCCTTTGTCCCCTTGTGAAAACATTGTTTAAAAACCTCCTTAGGGTATCCGTTTACGGGCTTGAAAACCTTCCAAAGGGTAACTATATAGTGGCTTCCAATCATAGAAGCTATCTTGACCCTCCTATTCTTAACTCAGTTTTTCCAAAGCATCTTATCTTCCTTGCCAAGGAGGAGCTCTTTAGACCCCCTTTTGGTTATCTTCTGCCACACCTTGGAGCTCTGCCCATAAGGAGAGGGTCTGGAGACATAAAAGCCCTTGAGCTTGTTATGAAGCTTTTAAACAGAGGTTGCAATGTCTGCATCTTCCCTGAGGGGACAAGAGCCAACAGCGGTGAATTCCTAAAGCCAAAGCTAGGAGTTGGCTATATAGCTGTAAAGACTAAAAAGCCAGTGGTGCCAGTCTACATCCATGGGAGCGATGATGTTCTCCCAAGGGGAAGGCATTTCCCATCCTTTGGAAAGAAAATATCAGTTTTTATTGGAAAACCAAAAGTGTACACATATTTAGACGATAGCTTGAAAGGATATAAGGAGGTTTCAAACCTCATAATGGAAGAAATAAAAAGCTTGGCCAATGCTATAATTAAATAAGGAGGAAGTAATGTTTAGAGTGCTCATAACAGACCCTATATCCGAAAAAGGCATAGAACTTCTTGTCAGAGAACCAGATATTGAGGTGGATAACCAACCAGATATATCCTATGAGGAGCTTTTGGAGGTTGTAGGAAACTATGACTCTATAATTACGAGAAGCAGAACACCGATAACAAAGGAGCTCATAGATAGGGCTGAAAATCTCAAGGTTATAGGGAGGGCTGGTGTAGGTGTGGATAACGTAGATATAGAAAGCGCCTCTATGAAAGGCATACTTGTTATAAACACACCTGGAGCGAATACCATAGGAGCTACAGAGTTAACCATTAGCCATATTCTAAACGTGGTGAGGAACATGCATATGGCCCATCAGTCCCTGCTTGAGGGAAGATGGGATAGGAAAAAGTTCATGGGAAGGGAGCTTTACGGTAAAGTTTTGGGAATAATAGGGCTCGGGAACATAGGATCACAGGTTGCCATAAGAGCAAAGGCCTTTGGCATGAAAGTTTTGGCTTATGACCCATACATACCGAAGGAAAAGGCAGAAAAGCTTGGAGTAAGGCTCCTTGAAAACCTCCATGAACTTCTAAAGCAGGTGGACGTGCTAACCATACATACTCCCTTGACCCACGAGACTAAGAACATGATAACCAAAAGGGAGTTTGAATTGATGAAAGATGGAGCAGTTTTGATAAACTGTGCAAGGGGTGGAATAGTCAGCGATGATGACCTCATACATGCATTGGAAAAGGGTAAACTTTCGGGCGTTGGCTTGGACGTATTTTCAAAGGAACCACCAAACTATGAGTTTATTGAAAGGCTAAAGAGGTTTCCAAACGTGTCCCTCTCTCCACACATAGGCGCCAACACTTACGAATCACAAGAGAATGTGGCTGTTATAATAACCCAGCAGGTCATAAAGGCTCTCAGAGGATTGACTGTAGAGTATGTAGTGAACGCCCCCTTTCCAGACCTCTCCGTCCTGACGCTCATAAAACCACATCTTGACCTTGCAGAAAAGATGGGGAAATTTTTGGTTCAATGGTCTGAGGAAGGGATAAGAGAAGTTCATGTGGAAGTTAGGGGGGATATAGCACAGCATTTTCATCCTGTTTCTTCAGCCGTGCTTATGGGCATGCTTCGTGAGATAGTGGATTTTCCAGTAAACATAATAAACGCCTTCTATGTAGCAAAGGACAGGGGTATAAAGGTCGAGGAGCTAACCTCTGAAGAAACGGAAGACTTCAAGCATTATATAAAGGTTGTTGTTAAATCGGACAGTTCTGAAAAGGTAATGGTCGGTTCACTGCTGGAAGGCCATATACCCAGAATATTCCAAATAGATGGTTACAGAGTTGATGTGGAGCCAGAGGGTATAATGCTTCTCTTTGAAAACAAAGACGTACCAGGTGTAATTGGAAAGATAGGTTCCATACTTGGTAGAGCTGGTGTAAACATAGCTGGTTTCAGGTTGGGAAGGGAGAAAAGGGGTGGAATAGCCCTTGGCATCTTAAACCTTGATGATCCAGTGCCTCAGGAGGTTATGGAGGAGATAAAGAAGCTTCCCGAGATAATCTTTGCCAAACAAGTCATAATATAAGCAAGAAAACATTCAATGGTTTGGTACGACAAAATAAAAACTTGTTGGGTTATCGATAGAATGTCAACGGAGAAAAAATCTTGGAGCTGCGAAGGCTGGCTTTAAACTTGTCTTAACTCTAGAACTCCTGCTTCTCCACCAAAAGGATATAAATGTAGCTATGGAAGCATGGTTAGTAGTGACCTCCTCTCCTCACTCAAATGAGGAGCTTCCCCTTGTGGGGGCTTAACTTCCCGTCGGTCCAACGGTAGGGCATAGATTACTGTCTATGCCAGACAAGTTTATGTATTATTATTTTATAGTTCCTCATCCCATAGAAAAATATTCCACAGAATGAGGTTTAGCAGGCAAGGGGACTATAAGCTCCCTTGTGAACCGCGCACCTACGCGGTTCATCTTGTCCTGATATCCACATTCATAACATATCCATACAACCAAAAGTGTCAAGGGGTCTTTATGTTTCTAAACTTCTATATGCGTTTATAAACTTCTATATATTCAGTGATTAGTTTCTAATACGCCGGGTGAGAAATTAGGCATTCTGCCGTTGTTCCTTCACCTCATTCTCCTATACCTCTTTATCTTCTGTGTCCTTTTCAAGTTGAGCTAATTTCTTGGCACATTTAAGAAGTCTTGAAGGATTTTGTTTTAGATGGACATGTAAGTTAGTAAATATCCACGTTATAACCTCCTAAGGGTTGTAGGACTAATAATTATAGTCCTACTGCCTCTTTTTATTGATAGGCTTGTATCTGAGCTTTCTTGAATTTCTCACTCGGCGTTTGGTATGGAAAATTATATGAAAAAACTATATGAAGCATACAACAGAATTCTATAAAAAACTTTACATCCTGTATGGTTCAGATATAACTAAAAAGTTCTCAGGTAAGGTAAAAGTCTTTGAACTATCAGCTCTGCAGCTTGTAGCTTGTGTGTAGCTTCGATCTTTTCTTCTCTTGAATCCTTGTAGAGCAAAAATCCCCTAAAACTCTGGCTTTCCATTACATCAACGGGGTTTGCCACAAGTACATCTAAGTTTTTACTCCTTAGCTTATCCCATGCATTTTTTAAAAGATGTTTTTCCTCCTCAAGAGCAAAACCCACAAGAAACTTCTTGTCTCTTTTCCCAAGTTCAGTGAGAATATCCCTTGTCCTTTTGAAGTTTAGGGTTAGTCTCTCTCCCTTCTTTATCTTTCCTAAAAACCTTTCCTCCGGTGTAAAGTCCGATACTGCTGCGTTCATAACGACAACATCTGCCCAATGGTACATTTCCATAACCTTTTTGTACATATCCTCTGAAGAAACTACCCTTATTAACTCCACCTCTGGAGGATCTTCTGCAGTTGTAAAACCCGCTACTACCTTCACGCTTGCACCATACCACCTGAACACTCTGGCAAGAGAAAATCCCATCCTGCCGCTCGATGAATTGGACAAAAACCTGACGCTGTCTATGTATTCTCTTGTGGCACCACATGTTATAAGGACCTTCTTTCCCAAAAGGTGTTTGGGTCTTAGGGAATACTCAACCCAGTCAAGAATCCTCTCTTCACCTGCAAGCCTTCCTTGCCCTTCCTCTTCACAAAGCAATTTACCCTCTTCTGGTTCTATTATTATCACGCCTCTTTTCCTTAGTTTTTCAAGGTTTTCCTGAACTGCAGGATTTTTATACATCTCCACATTCCCAGCAGGAGCGACCATGAGGATTCCCTTGTGAGAAAGGGCGCAGGTGGTCAAAAGGTTATCACCTATTCCTAAGGCTATCTTGGAAAGTGTGTTTACACTGCAGGGTGCAATTAGAAAAAGGTCGCTCCATCTTGGTAGGTTTATGTGAAGCAGTGGGTCATCCTCCCATTCTGTGTAAGCTTTGTTACCAGATAGGGCTTCAAAGCACAGCCTTTTGATCAACCTCTCCGAAAAAGGGCTCATCACTACCTTCACTTCATGACCGCTCTTTCTTAGGCTTCTCACAAGTTCACAGGCTTTGTAAATTGCTATGCTGGATGAAACGCCAAGAAGCACCTTTGCCATTGGAGAATATTTTACAACCTGCTGTAGAATAGCCACATATGGTTCAGCGGTCCATAACCATGCCCTATGTTTAAGCTGTTCTGTATGGCACCCTGTATGTAATCCTTAGCTTTTTTTACAGAAGATTTGACATCAAAGCCCTTTGCAAGGTAAGAACTTATGGCGGCTGAGAAAGTGCATCCTGTTCCATGGGTGTTCTTGGTTTTAATGAACCTTCCCTTTAAATACTCAAAGCTCTTACCGTCGTAAAGGACATCTATGGAGAACTCTCCCTCCATATGACCCCCCTTAACCAGAACGTATTCACATCCGAAGGAACGTATGAATTTGCAAGCCTTTTCCATAAGCTCCAAGCTGTCTATCTTAAAACCGCAGAGATACTCAGCTTCTGGCACGTTTGGGGTCAAGGTAAGTGCCAAGGGAAATAGCTCTTCCTTTAAAACATCAACAGCATCCTTTTTTAAAAGCTGAGCTCCTGTCTTGGATATCATCACAGGGTCTACCACCAGCTTCTCTATCTTAAAGTCCCTTACTGCCTTTGCCACTGACCTTACTATGTCTGCACTTAAAAGCATGCCCGTTTTTGCTGCATCCACTCCTATATCCTCGCAAACTACCTTTATCTGTTCGTAAACAGTACTGGGAGGTATAGGATACACATCAAAGACTCCTACAGTATTCTGTGCAGTTATGGAAGTTATGGCGCTCATACCATAAACTCCCAAGGCTGTGAAGGTTTTTAGGTCTGCCTGAATCCCTGCACCACCACCACTGTCTGAACCCGCAATGGTTAAGACCCTTGCCACCATCAGAAGAAGACCCCAAGCACAAAGTGAAGCTTGGACCTTGATGTGTCTCCAGGCACCTTCTTTGTTTTGAAAGCCCAATCAAGCTTTATGGGTGCAAAGGGCGTTATGAACCTAATGCCAATTCCATATCCACCGCGAAGGTTTTGGGGTTTAAACTCCTTCCAATCGTTTGCTCCCAAGCCTGTATCGTAAAAGATGGCACCGTAGAGTATGTTTTTGTATATAGGATAGTTAAGCTCTGCAGAAAGTATGAGCTCCTTTTTCCCACCTATGGGGTCGTTGGTGTTTGGGTCAAGGGGCCCAGCATACCCATATTTGTAACCCCTTATGGTAAAGTCTCCACCAACAAAGAACCTCTCGTCAAGGGGAACACTCTTCCCACCGTAAGGCTCTACCATACCAACAACGCCTTTCAAAGATAGTATCAGTCCAGTATCAAGCCATCTGTCTTTTAAGAACTTTTGAGCTGAAAGTGTAACCTTGTTGAACCTCTCCGTACCACCAAGCACTGGCACCGCCACAGAGTAGCTAAGCTCCGTAAGAGACCCCTTCGTTGGGAATAGATAGTTATCCCTTGTGTCCCTGGTCAGACCAAAGAGAAGCTTTCTAGACTGCCTTGTCCCGGCTTCCTGCTTTACTATGGGTGATGCATCTTGTGATATGTCCGAGTACTTTACCCTTTGTATGCTAAAGCCAGCGCTCGCTTTCCAAAACTCGGCAAACTCTCTGGAGGCTATAAAATCAAGCCCTGTCCTTGATACGGTGTACGTAGTATACTCTATCCTTCTATCGTAAAGGGAGCCGCTCAAATCTATGGGTTTGTTCAAAAACCACTTTTTTGTGTAAGAGATTGAGTTGTCTTTGTATCTGCTACCGTAAGATACAGAAATGCCAGCTATATCACCAGTACCCAAAAAGTTGCCCTTCCTCAAAGAGACAAACCCAGATATCTTTGTAACCTGGTTATAGCCCAAACCTACTGAGAACTGACCCGTGAACCTTTCCCTAACGTTGACGTCCAAATTCCATCTGCTGTTCGAAGATGGAAAAGGCTCTATGGATACATCTTCGTAATATCCAAGGTTGAATATTCTAGTCCTTGATCGCTCGATCTCTTTCTCGTTGGCAAGCTCACCTTCTTGAACTCTCATTTCCCTTCTTATTACGTAATCCCGAGTTTCGTAATTTCCTCTTACGCTAACCCTTTCTATGTGAACAGGCTCTCCTTCTTCTATCTTTAGCACCACATTAACGGACTTCTTCTTCTCATCTACGCTCTCATCCTTTGATACGGCAACGTTTAAAAATCCTATGGAGGAGTACTCTCTTTTTATGTTGTCAACTACGCTGTTTATAACCTCTTCCCTGTAGTAACCGCCTCTGTTCTTCTTTAAGATGTCTCTTACCAGCTCCTTGTAAGAAAAGAGAGTATTACCTTCTATCTTTAGACTTCCAAGGCTGTACCTCTTGCCCTCTTCTATGTCTATCTCTACATTGTACTTAGAATCTCTCTTCTTGACCCTGTAGTTTATCTTAACATCCAAGAAACCTTCCGACCTGTAAAACTCTTCCAGTTTTTTTATATCATCCTTGAGCACATCCTCGCTAAAGGGTGGATGGAATCTCAAAGCAAGTAAGCTTGGTGGCTTTGTAGTCATCTGGTCCAAAAGCCTGCCACTTCTGAAAGACATGTTTCCCCTGAAGGCTATAGAGGATACGTACTCTGGAGAACCCTCCACTATATGGTAAACGAGCTTGGAAGCTCCTTTCTTCGGAACTAGCTCGTAGCTTACCTCCACTTTGGGATAACCTTCCTTCGCATAAGCTTGGATTATCCTCATCTTTATCAGCTCCATCTCCTCACGACTTAGAACCCTTCCCAGCTTTAGCTTCTTCTGTACCTCTATCTTTTCTTCCAAGGCTGGTGAAGATGTGTATCCTTTTGTAAGCTCCTCTATGTCTATTTTACCTACCTCAGCTTCAACGCCTATCTTCTTTTCAAGGTCCTCAGACTTTATCTTCTTGTTTCCAACAAACTCTATCTTGTATATGATGGGTAGGTCAACCACATCATAGTAAAGAACCACTTTATCTCCAACTCTGTCTTCGTAAACTTCTATCCTGTCAAAGAAACCAGTTCTGTAAAGTCTTCTTATGTCTTCCCTAACTAAGTCGGGTGTGTAGGTCATCCCTTCCTTTATCCCTATAAGAGCCTTTATAACCTCATCGGGCACATACTTGGCACCTCTTATCTCCACCCTCTCTACTGTCTGGGCAAAGGAAAGGTTTAAAAAAAGGGCAGAAGCCAGAAGCACTTTTCTAAACAAGTATGACATCTCTTTTCCCCCTTTCTATACGTCCACATAGAAAAACATCATCCAGAAGGTTAAAGACCTTGCTTGCCTCCTCCTTGCTTACCACAAGCATAAAACCAACACCCATGTTGAATGTCCTATACATCTCCTCCTCGGCTATGTTCCCTAAGCTTTTGACCCAATCAAAGATGGGGTTTTTAGGTATGCCTGATTTCTCTATTATAGCCCTTCTTCCATCCTTTAGTACTCTTATAAGATTCTCTCTAATACCACCACCCGTTATATGAACCATAGCCTTTATGCGAACTGAGCCCCTTATCTTTTTTATGTCTTTCCAGTATATGCGCGTTGGTTCAAGGAGCACCTCCGCCACTGTTTTCCCAAAATCTTGCACATGCTCTTGGTAATCTATGCCCTTTGCCTTTAGAACCTTTCTTATCAAAGAGTAGCCGTTGGAGTGAAATCCAGAAGAGGGGATACCAAGAACGAGGTCTCCTTCCCCTATATCCTCTCCTGAAAGGACGCTGTCTGCCTCACACAATCCCACACAGAAACCAGCAAGGTCATAAACACCATCTGGATAGAAGTCTGGCATCTCTGCAGTTTCTCCTCCAACAAGAGGCGTCTCTGCCCTTGTACAACCTTCCAATATGCCATCTAAGACAGCTTTAAGCACGTTGACCTCTATTCTACCAGTTGCTATATAATCAAGAAAGGCGAAAGGCTTTGCCCCTGAGGTTATAACATCGTTTACGTTCATGGCTACCAAATCAATTCCTACTGTGTTATGAACACCGATCGCTTGTGCAACTTTTAACTTTGTACCAACTCCGTCAGTTGACATGAAAAGGACTGGGTCCTTGTAGCCTTCTATCTTAAGCCCGCTGGAGAAGCCTCCTAGAAGCATAATGTTCTTCCAAGTGTTGGCTACACGGGCTTTTATGTATTCTACAAGCTCATCAGCCCTTCCTATATCAACACCTGCATCTTTGTATGTCCATCTATCCATAGAAGAAAAACTCCTCCAAAATCGTATAGATTGGTCCCACATAACTTAAAGAGCTCTTTACTAAAGAGATGCGGTCCACAGTATCTTCGCCAAAGTATGTGTTTTGGTTCTGTTTTAAAAACTCCTTAAGCTTTTTATGGTTAGCTTCCTTTATCCTGCACATAGTCACATGAGGATGGAAGGGTTTCCCATCCTCCTTTACGCCAGACCTTCTGTTGGCCGTTGATATGTCTTTTGCTAAATTTCTAAGCTGGTTTGCGCCCTCCTGAATGCCTATCCATAGGACTCTTGCCCTTTCCACTGATGGAAAGACTCCCAGCGACTTATACTTTATGTGTATGGGTTTATATCTGCTTGCTACCTCTTGCATGTTCTTTATGACATTTACAAGTCCATCCTCATCTATTTCCCTTATAAACTGGAAGGTCATGTGAAGGTTTTGAGGTTCCACCCATTTACCCTTTATGAAATCGCTCGCTTGTTTTTCAAGTTTTTCAACCTGTTCATGTAATTTCTTTGTGGTAAAGAACCCTATGAAAGCTCTGATCATCAGCAATTATGATAACACAGGTAAGGTATAAATTGCGGGGGGAGGATTTGAACCTCCGACCTTCGGGTTATGAGCCAGAAAGCTAAACCTCTGAAGTTCTTGATTTATAAAGACTTTATGAATGCCTAAGCCTTTCTGTTAACCACAGGTTAACTATTTTCCTTAGCATTAGGAAATGGTATCTACTAAAGACTGAGAGGCTTCCCAAGAGACAACAGAAAAAATTAAGCAGGAAAGAGAAGGATTCTAAGAACTATCAAAAGCAAGCACAAAGAGTGACAAAATTGCATGAGAAAGTAAGAAATCAAAGGATAGATTTTCTACATAAACTTTCCTCTACTATTATCAACGAAAACCAAGTGGTAGAGAATCTGCACGTCAAAGGTCTTCTTCAAAATGGTAGATTATCCAAAGCCATCTTCGATAGTGGCTGGACTATGTTTTTGACCTTTCTATCCTACAAAGCTAAGTGGTATGGAAGAGACATTATCTTTGCCGATAGGTTCTACCCATCCTCAAAACTTTGCAGTGAATGTGGCTACAAAAACACATCTCTGACTCTCTACGACAGAGAGTGGACATGCCCTGTATGTAGAACAAAGCATGACAGATATATCAATGCAGCGAAAAATCTACTATATATAGCATTAAGTATGAATGGAACAGCCCGAACTTACGCCTGTGAAGATAGCTCTGGCGGCGGAACAAGCTTATATGGCTTGGTCTACGAGGCACCTGTCGTTGAAGCAGGAAGCCCTTCATTGAAATGAAGGATAGTTCACCTATAATTAACAAAATATTAATATGAACTTAAAAGACTTTGACTTCTATCTTCCTGAAGAGCTAGTAGCCAAGTATCCAGCCATTCCAAGACACAGTGCAAGACTAATGGTTCTAAACAGAAAAGAGAAGAGCATAAAGCATGATACTTTTTTGAACCTACCCCTTCATCTTAAGGAGGGAGACCTTCTCGTTTTTAATAACACAAAGGTCATACCCGCAAGGCTTTATGGGAAAAAACCTACAGGAGGCACTGTGGAGATTCTTCTGACAGATTTTATAAACCCTAAGGAGTGGAAGGCTCTCTTGGGTGGCAAAAATATAAAGGAGGGTATGCTATTGGAGGTATCTGATGGCTTCAAAGTTGAAGTTGTTAAACATCTCCAAAGGGGAATGTTTGTGGTGAGAGTTCTCTCTGAGGACCCAATGAATGCTATACAGAAGTATGGTCGCATACCCATACCACCTTATATGAAAAGGGAGGAGGAAGATATAGACAGGACCTATTACCAGACAGTTTTTGCTACAGTTGATGGCTCTGTTGCCGCGCCTACAGCCTCCCTCCACTTTTCCCAAGAACTGTTAGGAATGATAGAGGAAAAAGGTATTAAAAAAGCTTTTGTAACGTTGCACATATCCTACGGTACCTTCAAGCCAATAGAAAGTGAGAGTTTAGAAAAGCATAAGGTTGATAAGGAGTACGTTTATGTTCCGGAGGAAACGGTAAATCTCATAAAAGAGACAAAAAGCAAGGATAGAAAAGTGGTTGCAGTAGGTACAACTGTTGTTAGGGCTCTTGAAACAAAACCCTTTGAACCCTTTGAAGGTTTTACTGATATATACATACACCCAGGCTACGAGTTTAGAGTGGTGGACTCTCTTATAACAAACTTTCACCTTCCCAAATCTTCCCTGCTCATTTTAGTCTGTGCTTTCGCTGGAAGGGAGTTTATCCTTGAAGCTTATAAAAAAGCCATAGAGCAAGGGTACAGATTTTACAGCTATGGGGATGGAATGCTCATCCTATAATCAGTCGTACTTTTCCTTCTTTATCTGCTCTCTGTCAGCTCCAAGCTCTGTTAGCATAACTGATATATCATCGACGAACTTAGGGGGTCCGCACACATAGTAAAGGTTGGCTGGTATATCATCAACTTCTTTCAGGATCATATCTGGGTTTATCCTTCCAGTGTAGCCTTTCCATCCTTCTGGTACAGAGCGTGTAAGAGTGTGGACTATTTTTATGTTGGAGTGTTTTTCCATACTTTTCAGTTCCTCCCTATATATGACCTCTTCGTAAGATGTGTTTGAATACAGGAGCGTTGCTTTTACATTGTGAAGGTTGGCATCCACAATATACCTGAGCATGCACATAAGGGGAACTATACCGCTGCCTGCAGCTACCAAAACTATCCTCGTAGACATCCCTGGAAGCCATACAAACTTACCGTAAGGTCCTTTGACTTTAAACTTGTCTCCAACCCTTGTATGCTCTGTTAGTATATAAGAAGCTTTACCGTTTGGCGTTCTTTTCACTGTTATGCTTAGGTGATCCTTTTGGGTCGGTGGGTTTGCTATAGAATAAGCCCTTTTCAAAACCTCACCCGTTTTTGGATATGGAACCTCTATCATAACATACTGCCCTGGATAAAAATCCAGACCCCCATCCTCAAAGAGGAGCGTTTTTGTTGTTGGAGTCTCCGTTATTATTTCCACGACAGTTGATAAAAGCTCAACTATTGGTTTCTTCTCAAGCATAAAAAGATTATAAGCCAACAAGGTAAAGCTATAATAATTTATGTGAGGGTCTTGCTAATAGAGGATGATAAGCTCTTGGGGGAGTCGCTGAGAGAGCTCTTAAGAGGAGAAAAAATGTATGTGGATTGGGTGTACGACCCAAGGGAGGTTTTGGCCTTTTTGGATGTATCCCTTTACGATGTAATAGTCCTTGACCTCATGATGCCGCATATACCTGGAGAGGTATTGCTCGAAGATATAAGAAAAGTGGACAAGAAAACTCCAGTGCTCATACTCACAGCAAAGAAAAGCATAGAAGATAAAGAGAGATGTTTTACATCTGGTGCAGATGACTACCTTACAAAGCCCTTTGAGCCAAAAGAGCTCATCCTAAGAATAAAGAGCCTCTACAGGAGAAAGGTGGGAACACCCGTCGTAGTCATGGGGGATGTGATGGTAGACCTTGAAAAGGAGAAATTGTCCGTATCTGGAAAAACTGTGAACCTGTCCAGGAAGGAGTGGCTTCTCTTCAAATATTTAGTGGAGAACAGGGGCAGGTTTGTTTCTTCTGAAGAGCTCCTCAACTACGTATGGGGAGATGAGCCAGTAGGTGATGATGTTGTCAGAACCCATATAAAAAACCTAAGGAAGAACCTTCCAGATGGGTTTATAATCTCCAGAAAAGGGAGCGGGTACAAGATTGAGGATTAAAAAGTTAAAGCTTTTGGCATACCTTTTCGTAACTCTTCTGTTTACCTTTGGAATTATGAACTTTTTACTTTTTTACGAAGTAAGAAACTTAGTGGATGAGTCCCTTTACAGAGAGGCCTACGCTCATTATCTTGCCTATATATACAACAGGAACTACAAAGGTGATGAGCATTTCTCTATACAGGATAATAAGGGAAGTGCTTACAGGATTTTTGCTTTTAAAGACCCTTCTGACCCCTTGAAAGATGTTAACGTGAGTGTTAGCAAAACCTATGCCCAAAAGCTCATGAACGATCCCATAAAGAGGATATTCATTGCTGAGTTTTTAACTATCTTCTCCGTGATCCTTGTTTATCAGCTTGTCATAGACAACTTTCTAAGGAAGATCCATGAACAGGAAGAATGGATAAAAAGTCTCATCGTGTCCATTGCTCACAAACTGGGCAATTTTCTGTCCGTGCAGAAGGTTAACCTTTCTCTGCTAAAAAGTGGAAGAGCAGATGAAAACACGATAAGGAGGATAGAGAAAAGTCTCTCAAAGTTAGAAAAAGACATGAACCTTTTCTTGAACATACTCAAAGAAGAAAAACATATGAAGAAGGAATGGATAAGAGCCGACAGATTGCTCATCGGTCTGCTCAAGGATTTTGAAGAGGACATAACGGATAAGAGGCTCATAGCAAAGTTATCGGAGGTATACGTTTACGCAGATAGCATGGACTTGATGGACATATTTTACAACCTTATAAGCAACTCGATAAAGCACTCTAAGAGTTTTGTGCACATAAGGGTTTGCAAATCAAATGGAGAGGCTCTCTTTGTGTTCAGGAACGATATGAGCTCTGTAAGCGGTGTGGGTATGGGTATTGGGAATATGCTACTCAGCAAGGTTGTAGATAGACAGGGGGGTAAGCTTAGCGTAAGAATAAAAAACTGCTACACAGCTTTTCTTTCCTTAAAAGGTAGATGACTCTGGGCACTGGAACTTTTCTCTCAGCTTTTTCTCCACGCTTGGATGGACAAGTCCTTTCAGGTTACCACAGTAAGACGCTATGTCCCTAACTATTGTTGAGCTTATGTGTATGTAGTCCTGAGATGGCATCATAAAAACAGTTTCAACCTTTGCAAGCTTGTAGTTGTTCAAGGCTATCTGAAGTTCGTACTCAAAATCTGTAAAGAGCCTTACCCCTCTTACTATGAGCTTTATGTTCTCTCTGACCATAAAGTCCACAAGAAGAGAATCAAAACCCTTTACCTCCACATTTTCTCCAAGATGCTCCACCATCCTTTTGAACATGTCCACCCTTTCCTCTACACTGAAAAGGAGATTTTTCCTCGGATTCTTTGCCACTGCCACGATTACGCGGTCAAAGACCTCACAGCTTCTTTTAACTATGTCAAGATGTCCAAGATGGGGTGGATCAAAGGTTCCAGGGTACACAACTTTGACCATACTACTTCCTCCATATGGATAGGGCTGTATCGCCATAAATTCTCTCATCTTGTGCATTAAGATGTAATTTTTTACTGTGTTCTATCAAAAGAATACCTCCTTCATTAAGAATTTTCATGGACAATTCAATGAGCTTATTGTAATCTTTATAGTCGTATGGCGGATCAGAAAAGATTATGTCTGGTTTAATTTCTGTATCAGTTAAGAACTTTATTGCATCGGAGATAATCACTTTACCTTTGGTTTTTTTGGCTATTTCCTTAGCAAACTTGGGATTCTTCTCCACAAAAATTACATTAGCTCCCATTTCTTCAGCCATAAGTCCAACTTGCCCTGTGCCAGCAAAAAGGTCAAAAAACACTAATCCTTTTATATCTTTTAGGATGTTAAAGATCGCCTGCTTTACAAGGGAAGAAGTCGGTCTGATTTTATGTTTTCTTCTTGCTTTTTCCATAAAAAGTATTATAATTTAATATTCTGTTTTAAAGGAGGTGTTGTGTTATGAGGCTTTTTGCCCTTCAAAAAAACTTTGACAAGGAGGATAGGAAATGGCAAAGACCCTCGGACTGCATATCCTAGCAGACCTTTATGGCGTGAGCCCCGACCTTATTGACAGGGTCGAGGACATAAGGCACTTACTCGAAAGTGCCGTAAAAATTGCAAACCTTACCAAGATCTCATCCCACTACTATCAGTTTAATCCCCATGGTGCTACCGGTGTTGTGCTCCTTGCGGAAAGCCATATATCCATTCACACATGGCCAGAGCACGGTCTTGCTGCAGTGGACACTTACACTTGTGGGGATCCATCAAAAGCCTACAAGGCTATGGATTACATAATTTCAACACTTGAGCCTAAAAGGGTAGACAAGCAAGTGTTTGAAAGGGGTCTGATAGGAAAGTCTGAGGATTTTGAGCTTCGAAGTAGTCTGCTAAAAATCTAAGCTTTTATTGCCAGGAGGAGCAACTTTGCAACTTTTATGTTAAGGATCTCTTTCAAGGTAGAGACCTTCTCCTTTCCCATCTTTGGGGCGTAAACCTTCCACCAGAGTAGAAAAGGAACTATGTGATAGGATGCACCCACTGTTATGGTTGTTAAAAAGCCGTAAAGCATAGTTCCTCATCCCATAGAAAAATATTCCACAGAATGAGGTTTAGCAGGCAAGGGGACTATAAGCTCCCTTGTGAACCGCGCACCTACGCGGTTCATCTTGTCCTGATATCCACATTCAGGAC
>JAXSMZ010000026.1:3940-22444 GCA_037924335.1 Aquificaceae bacterium | reverse complement strand
GTTTAGGTCTAAGACCAAAAAGTGCTGGTCTTTATCCTTAACTGCTGTGTTCCTATAGAATACACCTTCAACAAGCCTTACATAGGCAGCTCTGTAGTCAAAGTTTCCTACCTTACCAGCGTAAGCTATACCGCCTACGTTAAGGTCCCAGTCTGCGGAGAAGAGCATCTGGTCAACTTGATCGTTCGCTGGAAGTATACCAGCCAAGACAGTACCAGGACCTACTGGGAAGTAAAGATAGCCATACCTTATACCTCTTGCCTGAAGTCTGTTAAAGGCGTTTACAGCATAGGTAGCTCTTGGGTCGCTCGCTGCTGGGGATGAGCCACCCCATCCGCCCCTGTACTCAATCTGGAAGAATCCACCAACACCACTTTCAGTTTTAACGTCAAAGTTGAGCCTAAGCCTTTGTCTGAAGAAGTCATACTGGTTGTTGGATTGAATGTTAGAGTTGTTGTACATGATCCTGTACTGGATGCCAAAGTCAATGTCTGCATCTCTTAGCTTAATGGCATAACTTGGTGCCGCAAGAACTGCAGATAGTAAAAAAGCTCCCACAACCTTCTTCATGCTTTCACCTCCGTAAGTTTTTCTTCAGCTTCTTTCTTTGCAAAGAACATGCCATCCATGGAAACAAGGTCTATCAAGGGTTTTAAGCTGGAAAGAAAGAGAAGAACTGCTCATAATATGAGCATAGAGTTCAAATTCTGAACACTGTTCAATTTTTTATTACTTAATGCTCAAAAAATAAGCAATGTTGAAAGGTTCCCCTTTAACATCTTTGATTTCTAAGGCTTTTCAATTGGTATTCTATTGGCACGATTTTTGCTCAAGGTTGAGATGAAACAAACCTAGGAGGTGGCATTATGAGTGAACCTGTTCAAGAAGAACAAACCTCTCGGAGAGGTTTTTTGAAGGCTCTTGCAGTTGGGACTGTCGCCACCTGTGGTGCCATCTTTGAAACTGCAAGGGCGGAAAGAACCTTTCCAGAGCAGAAGGGCAAACGCAGGTTTATCTTTGTTGTGGATGTTAGAAAGTGCATAGGTTGTGATGCCTGCGTAGCAGCCTGCAAAGCGGAGAGGAACACACCCCTTGGAGTGTTTAACACATGGGTAGAAAAATGGGAAGTGGGTTACACAGACCCAAGCACAGGAGAGACAAGGGTAAAGGTTATCAACGTTCCCAAGCTCTGCAACCACTGTGAAAATCCGCCCTGCGTAAAGGTCTGCCCGGTGCATGCCACTTACAGAGATGAAGGGGATGGCTTGGTGCTTCAAAGATACGAAAGGTGCATAGGCTGTAGACTTTGCGAGCAGGCATGCCCCTATGGTGTAAGGTACATAGACCCCATAATGATGGTAATGAACAAGTGTACCTGGTGCGACCACAGGACACGCAACGGCCTGAAGCCTGCCTGTGTGGATGTATGCCCAACAAAGGCAAGGAACTTTGGAGACTTAGCAGATGTCAACGACCCCATATGGGACCTTATAAAGAAGAACGGCGTGCAGGTGCTAAAGCCAGAAGAGGGGACAAAGCCAAGGGTACTTTACATAGGTCTTGAAGCCATAGAGGGTATTTATGTAGGAACTGGTAGCTCCACAAAAAACCAACATCCACCAGCCATCTGGACGGACCCCTCCGACGGCAAGGTCTATACCTTTAACGTCAGGATGCAACATAACAAGTTTAGGGAACTAAGATAAGGAGGTAAGCCATGATAGAGACCCATGGACCGACTTTACCAAACCATATAGTGGAGTGGACTGTTTTGATAGTAACCTATCCTTACTTCACTGGTATCGTGGCAGGTTCAACGGTAATAACGGCCCTTGTTTACCTTTTGGGACTTAAAAAGCTTGAGCAGCTAGAAAGGGTAGGACACTTCTTGGCCATAGCCCTCATGCTTGTTGCACCCTTAGCCCCTATGTTTGACCTAACTCAGCCTATAAGGGCTTTTAAGGTGCCCTTCTACGCAAACCTATCCTCTCCCATAATTCTCTTCTTCATACTGTGGATCATCCTACTCGCAGTTATGTTCCTAAAGAGCTATTTCCTGTTTAGAAGAGATTTTATTGAAAGGGCAAAAGGAGAAGGTCTTTTTGGTACCATAGCGGGTATACTTACCTTTGGCGCAAAGGAGGTAAACCCAGAAGAGGATGATAAAAAGGTAAAACTCTGGGCTGCGGTAAGCATACCCGTTGCCATGTTCTTCCACGCCTATGTCGGTTTCTTAATGAGTGCTATGCATGCCATGCCTCTGTGGGGAACTTCCATACTTCTTCTCACCTTCTTAATATCCGCAGTGGTTTCTGGTATAGGTGCCACTATGCTCCTTTACATAGTGGGACAATCTATCCTCGGTGAGAAGGTGGACACTCAAATTCTAAAAGTACCAACTATTGTTATGGCAAGTTTTGCAGGCTTTGACCTCTTTGTACTCTTTATTGAGTATGTATCCGAGTGGTATTGGAACGCCGCAGAGTGGCCCCTGATAGCCATGGCAATAAAGACAAACCTGATCTTCTACTTGGTTGAAGTCATAGGGCTTCTTTTTGTCTTGATAGGCGGTTTTAGCTCTATGAACAGAAGCTTGGGCGGTATAACGATCTTAAGCGTGGTATCTTTAATAGCGATATACGCCGCAAGATGGACTATGGTAATACCAGCACAGATGATAGATAAAGGGCATAGGGGAATAGTTTATCCCCACATAAAGCTAATTGGAAGGGAGGGAATAAGCGAGGTAATAGCCCTTTATTTCTTGGTATTTTTCCTTTTCTTAGCCTTTGTTTCAATAGCAGGATGGAAGAGTTCAACCCATAAAGAGGAGGTTGTATAACATGGCTACAACGAGAAGAGACTTTTTAAGAAATGTAGGCTTGGCAGGTACTGGAGTGGGCTTCCTTGCCTTTGGAAGCTCAGCATTAAAGGATATAGTGAAGGGGCCCTTTAAGCTCATACCCTATGCCAACGCCGCACCTTTGGACATGCAGGATGCGGAAAGGTTCAAAGTGGTCCATAGCCTATGCCTTGCCTGTAACGGAAGGTGTGGTATAAGGGCAAGGGTTTACGATGGTATGGTCTATAAGGTGGATGGTAACCCTTACTGCACAGCTAACAACTATTGGGAACCCCTTCCCATGGATACACCCCTTGAAGAGAGCTTAAAGCACTCTGGAAAGATGTGCCTTAAGGGTCAGTCCATAGCCCATTATGCCTATGACCCATATAGGATAGTGACACCTCTAAAGAGAGCTGGTAAGCGCGGTGAAGGAAAGTTTAAGCCCATAAGCTGGGAACAGCTTATAAAAGAGGTCGTAGAAGGTAGCATCATAGAGGAGACGGGAGAGAAACTTCCAGGTCTTAAGATGTATTACGACCTTTATGTATCGGAAGAAGAAGTGATAGATGCAGTCCTTAACCATGTAAGCAAGGACTTTTTAAACAGATGGGCCAATGAGATAACCCACGGAAAGCCTGTAGAAGATTGGAAGAAGTTTCTTGAGGAGAATATCTACAAGCTATGGCTACCAAAAGAAGAAGCCCAAAAGCTACCAGAGGAGATAAAGAAAAAGCTCATAGACCCAGAGATGCCAGCCTTAGGACCAAAGTCTAACTTTTTCTGCGCGTTGGGTGGTAGGGTTACGGAGGGTAGGGGTGAATTTATAGAGAGGATGATCTACGGAACCATAGGCTCTAATAACTTCTTGGGGCACGCAGATGTCTGTCAGTGGCCTAAGTGGGCTGGCCAGATCTTCGCCTTTGATAGGCCCCATGTGGGACCAGACCTAAAGTCTGCCCACTACATAGTGGCTTGGGGGGCTCAGATAGCAGAGTCCTTTAACCCACCGGTTGGTACCTGGACCCTACTTCATTACAGAAGAGGGAATGGAGACCTAAAGGTAGTTTGGATAGACCCAAGGGCACATAACGGTGTAGTAGCTTATTCCCACAGACATATAATGCCAAAGCCTGGAGAAGACCCGGCAATAGCCTGCGCCATAATAAGAAGGATCTTTGAAAAGCAATCCTTTGACAGAAGGTTCTTGGAAAATCCAAACCTTGAGGCTGCAAAGGAAGATGGGGAAGTGGTCTTTTCCAATGCGAGCCACTTGGTAGTTGTAGGTCCAAAGGACAGCCCACACTATAGAAAGCTTCTGAGGGCAAGCGACCTTGGCCTTGGTTCAGAGAGCGAGTATGTGGTGGTAGACAAGGAAACAGGTAGCCTAAAGGCAAACACCCAATCAAAGTCTGCGTACATACTTATGGATGAGTATGAAGGGGCAAAGGAAGTTCCTAATGAGCTTTATGAAATAGAGGATGTTGATCCTAAGAGGGCTGGCAAGTATCCTAAGAAAACAAAGGGGTTGGAGCTAAAGTTAAAGGATGGTTCTACTGTGTACGTTACAAGCTCTTTACAAATTCTAAAGGACTTTGTCTTTACAGAAACAATAGGAAACTGGTGTAAGATGGCTGGTGTGAATCCAAAGGATGTTATAGATACGGCGGACGAGTTAACCTCTTACGGCAAAAAGGCAGCGGTAGTCTCTTACAGAGGCCCTGTTATGCACATAAACGGCTCTATGACCCAGTTCCTAATAGACTCCATAAACATGCTCATTGGCAACTTAGGACATAAGGGCGGTATGATATGGCAGGTGGGAACTGGTGGGGTAAACAAGGGAAGGTATGACCTGGGCGGTGGAAGAAAGCCTTGGGGTCTTAAACTTCATAGAACTCAGAAGAATTATGAAGAGACAGCCTTCTACTACAAGGCCAAGATGGAGGGCAAAAATCCTTACCCTGCAAAGATGCCATGGTTTAAGTTCATAGGACCAAAGTATCACATAACTGGCTTCTTCCCATCTGTAGTTCATAACTATCCTTATGACCAAAATAAGGCAGGAATTCCATATACGGTTATCCAATATATGTCAGACCCGCTCTTTACATATCCAGCCCAGCTACATTACAAGGATACACTCTTGGATACAAAGAAGGTAGGACTGTGGGTACATATAACCACCGTTATAGATGATACTTCCTACTTTGCAGATTACATAGTCCCTGATGTAACTTACGCAGAGGGCCTTACTGGAATCCATGGTCTTTACCACTACTTCTTCTACAACGCTATAAGGTGCCCAATAATTGAACCTCTAACGGACAAAACACCGGACGGAAGACCTATGCAGCAGGAAACCTTCTTTATAGATATAGGAAGGAAGCTCGGCTCACCCCTATGGGGGAAGGACGCCATAAAGGGCATGGGTCCAAACGAGGGCAAAAGTTATTCCCTCATGAGGGCAGAAGATTTCCACCTCAAGCAGATAGCCAACCTGGTGCACGACCTTGAATCAAAGGGCTATAAGATAGAGCCTAAGAAGGAGGATGTGGAGTTTGTGGAGAAAAACTACCCAATTGCCAAGTATAAGAACGTTGTATCTCCAGAAGAGTGGCCCAAGGTAGCCTTTTTGCTCTCAAGGGGTGGCTTCTTCCTGAGCTATGAGGACCACTTTAAAGGAGATCTTTACAAGTTTCCGCTGAACAAGGAAAACATGGTAAGGTTCTACTTTGAGGGCTTAGCCACAAGGCACAACCCTATCACTGGCAAGTTCATGCCCGGTTATCCAAGGTATGTATCCCTGAGAGAGGCAGGTCAATATCAAGGCTTTGACCCAGACAAGGTGGAGTCGGAGTATCCACTCAAGCTAATAACCTACAAGCCCACTTTGCACACCCAATCCAGAACTATCAACTACATATGGGCTCTTGAATCAGAGCCTGAAAATACCCTTTGGATAAACCCTGTGGATGCCCAAAAGCTTGGCATTAAACAAGGAGACTATGTAAAGGTGCTAGCTCCCGGTTATGAAGACTGGGCTGTGGATATAGCGGGTAAGAAGGTAGAGTTCAAAATAAAGGCATATGTGACCAACAGGATAAGGCAAGGAACGGTAGCCATATCTACCACCTTTGGACACTGGTGCCATTCTGGTGTTTACAAAGTACCCCTCGAGATACAGAACCCAGAAAAGGCATTGCTAGTCCTTGCAAGGTTTAAGGATTTCCCAGAGTGGAGAACAAAAGTCCTGCATGGAACTATGAAAATAGTGGACGGGAATAGATTGCTTTCAGACCCTAAGAGAGATAAGGGAGCTCCCTACATCGCCATGTATCCTAAGACAACCCTCCCAACGGGTGTAGTCTATCCTCAGATGGAGTGGTTTGGCGGTGGAGTTGCCTTCTACAGTGGAAACGTAAAGGTTATAAAGGCATAAAATTATATCTATGAAGTGGCTTAGAAGGGGTTTCCCCCTTCTTATCTTTTGTGCGGAGTTTAGGATGGGTAAAAGGATTGAGCCCTTCGTAATGCCTATGCTTCCCCGGAAGTTAAAGGGTGGAAGACTTTGATGCTTTATACGGAGGGTACCTTTACCCTTGATTAGGAGGTAAAAAATGGACGAGCTTGGAGCGGTGTCAAAGATTAGGATTTTTCTGAAGCAAGAAGGCTTTATAGTGCCAAAGAAGCCGGTGCAAGAGTTTTACTCAAGCATAGTAAAGCTCTCTGGCTTTGGTATAGGAGGCATACTAAACATGTCGGGTAGAAAGGCTGGAAGGATAGCTGGGCAGATACTGAAAGAACTTATAGGGAATCAAACGCCTTCTATTGAAGATATAGAGCTTTATCTTAGAACCTTTCTCGGCGAGGCTGGTGTGGGGGTTGTTGACCATTGGGAAAACCAAGAAGACAGGATAAAAATATATATCAAAGGCTCTGTTTTTGCAGAAGGGCAAGAGAGTAAAAAGCCCGTATGCATACCTTTGCAGGGTGCCCTTGCAGGCGTCCTTGAAGAGCTAACGAGTCTAAAATGGGAATGCAGGGAGATAGAATGTATAGTACAAGGCAAGGAGTTTTGTCTTTTTGAGCTGGAGAAGAAGGGATGATAAAACTCTACGACGCAATAGTTATAGGAAGCGGTCCAGGGGGGTTTACTTCAGCTCTTATGCTTGCAAAGGGTGGTTTAAAGGTTGCCCTTTTGGAAGCTAAAGAGCTTGGTGGAACATGCCTAAACAGGGGTTGCATACCAAAGGAGGGGCTTTACCGTATAGCAAAAGAGATGCACTCTCTAAGGAGGAGGGGTTTTGAGACAAAGGTAGACTTTGAAAAAGCTCTAAAGTACGTAAGGACAAAGATAAAACAGATAAGGTCCAATGCGGAGTTTTTGTTAAAGAGGGAAGGTATAGACCTAATAAAAGGCCTGGGTGTGCTTGTAGATGAGAATACGGTAAAGGTAGGTAAAAACCTATATCTCAGGGGGGAGCATGTAGTGCTCGCTTGCGGTTCAAAGCCTAAGGAGGAAGGTCCAAGCGTTGAGGATGTACTCACAGGAAAAATACTTCCAAGGGGTAGGATCCTTATAGAAGGCTCAGGTGCAAGCGCCTGCGAGCTTTCTTTTATTCTTTCTACCTTTGGTTTTGATGTTTATCTAAAAGTTGAGGGAAGGCTTTTGAAGGACTATCCCGTGGATGAAGATATGGTGGAAAAGCTGGAGGAAGAGTTGGAACTCTGCGGTGTAAAGTTTGTGGACAGCATGATAGATGCGAACCTTCACATAAGGGCAACTGGTAGGATTCCAAATTTATGTAAAGAGGCCTTCCCATTCCTTGAGTTTGAGCAAGAGGGTTATGTTAAAGTTGATGAGTGTATGAGAAGCAACATAAAAAGTGTCTATGCTGTGGGGGACATAACAAGGCCCATGGGTGCAAGCCATGCCATAGCAAAGGCAAAGTCTGCCTGCCAGAGCATGATGGACTTTTATAGCCCCTACAGGCCGGGGCTTGTGCCCATAGTAATATGCTCAGCCCTTGAACTTGGATTTGTTGGTTCTTATGAAACAAAGCATAGAAAGATCACAAAGACTTTGAACGCAAACACAAAGAGCTTTGTAAACGGAAGGAAGGGAATGATATGCATGTATGTGGACAATGAAGGCAGGCTTTCTTACTTTTCCATCCTAGGGGAGGAAGTTAGCGAAGCTCTAAATTTGATATCCTTTAGCATGAACAATGCCCTTTGGGACGATCAGCTTTTCCGCATGCCCTACACACACCCCTCCCTCTGCGAATACTTTGGAGATATAGCCTTAGATTACTCTGTAAACAGGGTTTGAAGATGGATGAGCTAAAAGGCCTTTCCTTCTTCTACTATGCCTTTTCCGAGCTATTTTTAGCTAAGGATTGTTATTACCTTAATTCCCTGTGCAATGACCTAATTAATTCAGCATACTCTCCCTATGCTTTTGATGTGCTCAGACATATAGATAGCTTTAAGCTTCAAGAGGAGCTTGAGCTTTTAGATGAGGTCTCCCTTCTGGAAAGAAGCTATAGGGATGTAAATACGGAGCAGACCCTGAGGTCCTACGAGATTTCTGGGTTTAGGTTGGATGAAGGCTATCAGCCAGACCACATAGGTGTAGAGCTAAGGTTTTTGTCTCTCCTCTGCTTAGAAGAAGACAAGGTTAAAGGCTATATAAATCAGTACAGGTTTATAAAAAACAGGTTGGATTGGTTAAGGGACATGGAGGAAGCTTTTAAGAGGAAAGGGTTTATAGCTATGGAGGACTCTCTATCTTTCCTTAGATCCCTCTTGAGGGACCACAAAGCCTTCTTGATGGGGGAGCTAAAGATAAAGTTTACCGATTAAAGGTGTGGGCTTTTTTTATCACACTTAAGGCTATTTCAACTACTCTCTCCGCACTCATATCTGTTGTATCTATCAGAATGGCATCGGGCGCAGGTCTGAACGGATAGACTGGTCTTTCTTTATCTCTCCTGTCTCTTTCCTCAAGGGCGTTGAGTACAGCCTCGTAGCTCACATCTTCTCCCATGCTTAAAAGCTCTGCATATCTCCTCCTGGCTCTCTCCTCCAAGCTTGCCGTTATGAAGAGCTTTATAGGAGCATCTGGGAATATATGCGTTCCAACATCTCTACCTTCAGCCACTACCTGCCCATCACCCACCAGCTTCCTGAAAAACTCCACCATTCTCTCACGGAACTCTGGCACACTGGCAATGAGCGAAGCGTACCTTCCTATTTCCTCACCTTTCAGCTCCCTTTCTAACTTTCTATCCATATAAAAGATTTCTGTCCTTGATAAATAGAGCTTTACTTCTATATTATTCTCAAAAAGCCTTAGCACATCCCAAGTGTTTGATGTATCAATGTTTTTTATCTTTGCAATGTAAGCAAAGGCTCTGTAAACGGAACCTGTATCAAGGTACGGTACGGAAAGAATCTTGGATATCCTCTTAGCCACAGTGCTTTTCCCACTACCAGACGGGCCATCTATGGCTATCTTCATCAGAAAAATCTTCCTCCTGAGGATATGCCCCTGAGCTTTAGCTCAAGGTCTCCGGGCTTTGTAGCGTACAGCAGGGCCGTATTGTAATCTATCAACCCATTCCTGTAGAGCTCTTCAAGGTGTTGGTCAAAGGTTTGGGTACCGTAAGTGGCCCTCCCTTTTTCCAGTAAAAGGGGTATTTCATCAAATTTGCTCACATCAAGTATACACTCCTTTATGGCTGCTCTGTTTATGAAAACCTCAACGGCTGGAATAACACCGCTTCCATCTGCCTTCGGTAGTAGCCTTTGGGAGAATATGGCTACGAGGGTCTCTGCAAGCTGTATTCTTATCTGTTCTCTTGTCTCAAGGTTAAACATGCCTATGAACCTATTTATGGATTCCTTGGCATCGAGTGTGTGAAGGGTAGAAAGAACAAGATGTCCCGTTTCCGCTGCCTGAAGGCATATCTGCGCTGTCTCCGGGTCTCTGACTTCTCCCACCATTATAACGTCTGGGTCTTCCCTTAGGGCTGCCCTTAATCCCCTTGCAAAGGATGAAGTATCTATACCCACTTCCCTTTGAGCTATGAAGGACTTTTCATCCCTAAAAATGTACTCAATTGGGTCCTCTATGGTAACAATAATGTTGTCCCTTGCCCTGTTTATTATGTTTATTATGGCTGCAAGGGTAGTTGATTTTCCAGAACCTGTTGGACCAGTTACTATAATGAGCCCTTTGGTATTTTCCAAAACAGTTTTGCGTATGATCTCCGGTAGGTTCAAACTTTCAAAAGAAGGTACATGGAAAGGTATAACCCTGAAGGCTACACCTACAGACGTCATCTGTTTGTAAACGTTCACTCTAAAACGTGCTACACCAGGAAGAGAGTAAGATGTGTCCGTCTCTCCAAACTCTTCAAACTCCACCGTCTTTTTTCTGTTTCTTTCCAGAATTTCCTTCACGAAGAGGTCCATAAGCTTGTCTTCTATCACTGGAAAGTCTGTGAATTTTACCAACCTCTTCTTTACTCTAACTACAGGTTGGCTCCCCACCTTAATGTGAATGTCGGAAGCACCAAGCTCTATGGCCTTTTTAAGTATCAGTTGAAGCAAGCCCTGAAACCTCCCTGACCTTACTTTCTATCTCCTGTGCTATCTGCGGATTTTCTAAAAGAAACTTCTTTGCCTGGTCTCTACCTTGACCGAGCTTTAATTCTCCATAGCTGAACCACGACCCGCTTCTGTTTATTATCTTCATCTCAGCTGCAAGGTCAATGAGGTCGCAGAGTTTGCATATGCCCTCACCGTATATGACATCAAACTCAGCCTCTTGAAAGGGTGCCGCTAATTTGTTCTTAACAACCTTTACCCTTACCCTGTTGCCCACCTTATCGCTGCTGTCCTTTACATCGCCCACCCTTCTCACATCTAGCCTCATATCTGCAAAGAATTTTAGGGCTCTTCCGCCTGGTGTAGTCTCTGGATTACCGAACAGGACACCTATCTTTTCCCTCAGCTGGTTTATAAAGATGATAGTGGTGTTTGTCTTATGAGCCATACCCTTTAGCTTTCTGAGGGCCTGAGACATAAGTCTAGCCTGCTTACCCACGTGAGACTCTCCCATCTCACCTTCAAGCTCATCCTTTGGAACAAGAGCGGCAACTGAGTCTATGACTATCAAGTCTACTGCATTACTTGTTATAAGGCTTTCGGCTATTTCAAGAGCTTGCTCTCCATAGTCTGGCTGGGATATGAGAAGATGCTCCGTATCAACCCCTATCCTCTCTGCGTATTTAGGGTCAAGGGCATGCTCTGCATCAATAAAAACAGCCACTCCTCCCATCTTTTGAACAGAGGCTATCACATGAAGAGCCAAGGTTGTCTTTCCAGATGATTCGGGACCAAAGACCTCAACGATCCTACCCCTAGGTATTCCCCCTATACCAGTGGCTATATCTAAGGATAAAGAACCGGTAGGTATAACTTGAACTTTTACCTTTTCAGCATTTTTCAGAGGCATTATTGATCCTTTCCCAAACTTCCTCTCAATTCCAGCAAGTACGCTTTCTAAAGCTCTCTTCTTTTCCTCCTGTAGCATATAAAACCTCCATTAAGTTTCGAAAACCCTTGGAACTACAAAGAACCCATTCTCCTTTTGTGGTGCGTTTTTAAGCGCCTCCTCTTGGTTTAGACACTGTCCTTCCTCATCCTCCCTAAGGGGTGTATGCCCCAGTTCATAGGTTAAGGGTTCTACTCCGTAAGTGTCCAACTCTTTGAGCTTTTCTACAAAGCTCAGTATATCAAGGAGCTGTTTTTTGAAGACCTCCATCTCATCATCCCTGAGCTTTATTCTTGCAAGATGGGCTGTCTTTTCCGTATAACTTTCGTTAATCATACTAATAAAATATAAGACGGGTATCATCTTTTTCCAGATGTGCCCAATATGGAGTTTACAAGGAGAAGGAAGATAGATATGCTTATGGCTGCGTCTGCTACGTTAAAAGCAGGCCAAGAAAGTTTCCCATAGGAAAGATATATAAAATCCCTGACATAGCTAAATAAGAATCTATCGTAGAAGTTTCCTATGGCACCACCCCCTATCATACCCATGAGAACAGATGTCTTTTGGTCAGCTTTCCTTATAGAATAAAGAAAGGTTATGAAGAAAGCTACGATGGGTGTAAAAAGTACAAGGGGTACCCTAACAACGTCTGGAGCATCGGAGAGAAAACCAAAGGCTACACCTCTGTTGTACACAAGAACCAAGTGAAGAAAGGGCAAGATTGTTATATCTTTGTAAGATAGATACATCTCTGCAAGCCTCTTCGTTGTCAGGTCAACAACTACCACAGTGAAAAAAGTTAACGTGTAAAGGATAGCATTCTTTCCAAAGAGCCTTTCCATAGGTTCTCCGTCTCCTCAAGGTTCAGTTCAAGAACCTTCTCACCGTAAAGTCCAAGGCTTAGCCTTCTTTCTTCTATTACCTCTCCAAGAAGCATCCAATCTATCCCATAGGCTTCTGTGATATCCTTGAAGGCTTCTGCTTTATCCTTATCCACGCTGATGACCGCTCTCGTTGGATTCTCTGAAAAAAGGAAGAGGTCTAACCTTTCTTCAACGTACAGGTTTATGTCGGCACCCAACTGTGTGCCAAAGAGACATTCAAGCACAGCCATTGCAAGACCACCCGTTGACACATCGTGGGCAGATAGGATAATATCCTTTCCTATAAGCTCAATAAGTAGCTGTAAAAGGGCTCTCTCTTTTACAAGGTCAACTGGGGGTACATCTCCGGCAACCTTTCCATGAACAACCTTTAAAAACTCGCTTCCATCCAACATGGATGCTCTTCTGAGGTCACCTATGAGGAAGACCAGGCTACCTTCTTTTTTAAACTTATGGTCCAAGAACTTTCTGTTTTCTACAGTACCAACTGCCACTACTATAGGAGTAGGGTATATGTTTCTTGCTCCCTCTTTCTCTACCGTTTCGTTGTACAAAGATACATTTCCGCTTACAACTGGAACACCTAATTCGCTGCAAGCTTCGGCCATTCCCTTTATGGACTGTTCCATCTGCCACATGACCTCTGGCCTTTCAGGATTTCCAAAGTTCAGACAGTCTGTTATGCCAATGGGTCTCGCTCCAACGCATGCAAGGTTCCTGCAAGCCTCTGCCACTATAAACTTTCCACCTTCGTAAGGGTTCAAATAAACCATTCTTGAGTTCCCTTCCGAGCTTATGGCAACCATCCTTTCACTGCTTATCTCTGGCCTTACAACCCACTTTAGCCTGAGGATTGCTGCATCCCCTCCAGGCTTTAGTATTGTGTTTGTACCAACCTGGTGGTCATACTGGGTGTAAACCCACTCCTTGGAAGCTACGTTTGGTGAGTCTAAAAGCTTACGGATGGCTTCCTTTATATCAACCTGCGGCAAAAGTTCCTGATTAAAACCTCTCAGATGCTTTATGTACTCGGGCTCCCTTTTAGGTCTTTCATATATGGGTGCTTCTTTTGTGAGAAGGCTTACTGGCAGGTTTGCAACAACCCTATCTCCAAAGAAGGTTCTAAAAAGACCATCATCAGTCAATTTACCAACGACGCTGCATTCAAGATGGTTCTTGTCGGCTATCTTTTTTATCTCATCAACTTTTTCCTCATCGGTTATGAGCAGCATCCTCTCCTGACTTTCAGAGAGAAGTACTTCGTAGGCTTGCATTCCCTCCTCCCTTAGTGGTACTCTTTCAAGGTAGAGCTCCACTCCCATGTTAGATTTGCTTGCCACTTCAGCGACTGCACCCGATAGACCAGCCGCTCCAAGGTCTTGCATTCCTGACAGAAGGTCTCTTTCTATCATCTCCATTATAGCTTCTATGAGCTTTTTGCCAAAGTAAGGGTCTCCAACTTGCACATTGGACCTTTTGGACTCTCTGTCTTCTGCAAACTCACCAGAAGCCATAACAGCACCGTGCACACCATCCCTACCTGTAGAAGAACCAACAAGCACAAGAACCTGTCCAACCTCTTGGGCTCTTGCTCTGTAGAGCCTTCTAGCTGGCAGAATACCAATACAGAAGACGTTAACCAACGGGTTTGTCTTGTAGCACTCCTCGAAGAAGGTCTCTCCACAAACTGTTGGCACGCCTATGGAATTTCCATACTTGCTTATACCTTTCACAACCCCCCTTACAATGTGCTTGACCTGTGCATCCATTGGAAGACCAAACCTGAGAGAATTGGCAAGGGCAATGGGGCGAGCACCCATGGAGAGTATATCCCTTATTATTCCACCAACGCCGGTGGCAGCTCCGTTTACAGGCTCTATGAAGGAAGGATGATTATGGCTCTCTACCTTGAAGGCTATCCAAATATCATCGTCGATCTTTAAAACTCCAGCGTTCTCACCGGGACCCTGAACGACCCAAGGTGCTTGAGTGGGAAGATCTCTTAGCAAAACCCTCGAGGATTTATAAGAACAGTGTTCGGACCAAAGGGCTCCAAAGATGCCAAGCTCCACATGGTTTGGCTCTCTTCCTAGCTTCTCAACTATTTGCTCATACTCTTCCTTTTTTAGTCCATAAAGGGTGTAGTCGGTCATCACAATGATTTTACCAAATTTTTTCTAACTCTTTGAGAGCTCTGTAGTTTGTAAGGTCAAGCTGGAGTGGTGTTATAGAAACGTACCCATGGTACACTGCCCAATAGTCTGTACCCTCTTCCAACCTCCACCCAAACTCCTCTGCAGTTATCCAATAGATGGGTTTTCCATGAGGGTCAGATAGCTTGAGGAATTTCTCTTTATAGCTTCTTTTTCCCTGCCTTGTCAGCACAAAACCTTTTATCTCTTCCCTCTTTAAGTTCGGTATGTTCACATTCAGGTATGTATCTTCTGGTATTGGAGTTTCAAACACTTTTACCACAACATCCTTTGCAATACGTGCCAGCTCCAAAAAGTCTATCTCATCCCTACCAAAGGCAGAGAAAGCCACTGAAGGAATGCCCAGTATCCTCCCTTCCATAGCTCCAGAAACAGTCCCAGAGTAGGTTATATCCTCACCCAAGTTTGGACCTTCGTTTATCCCTGAGCAGATAAGGTCTGGCTTTTTTCCGTCCAATATTAGATAGTAGCCAAAATGCACACAGTCTGCCGGTGTACCCCCTATGACTGTCCAAAAATCCTCATCCACACGCCTCACTCTCAAGGGTGAACTGAAGGTCAAAGAATGTCCAACACCGCTTAAATTCCTGTCTGGAGCAACGCACACAACCCTTCCAAAGCTTTTTAAAGCATCCCTCAGAGCTCTTATACCTTCTGAGAAGTAGCCATCGTCGTTGGTAAGCAAAAAAGTGGGCATTTTCCTATATTTTAAACTATGGAGAAAAAAGAATGCCCACACTGTGGTGGGACCGGTTTTTTAAACAAAGGTAAGACTGTGGTTCTATGCTCTTGCAGGTTCGATGAAAGGGATATGTCCAAGTATCTAAGGATACCACCAAGATTTCAAGACGCAACCTTTGAAAACTACATTCCAGTGTCCCAATCTCAAAAGTCGGCTTTAAAGGTGTGTCTCTCCTATGCAATGTCTTTTGATTTAAAGGAAGGAAGGGGAATAACTCTCCTGGGACCTCCTCACATGGGAAAGACTCATTTAGCGGTTGCCATCCTAAAGGCTGTTTACAAAACTAAGATGGTGAGAGGTATCTTCTTTGACACAAAGGATATGTTTTTTAGGTTAAAAAGTATCATGGAGAATAACGAGAGATACACTAGGATGATGAATGTGCTTTTGCAGGTTCCCCTCCTTGTGCTTGACGACCTTGGAAGCGAAAGGCTCTCCGACTGGCAAAGGGAGATCATCACGCATATAATATCGCATAGGTACAACAGTATGAAGAGTACCATAATAACCACAAACTATGCCCTGAGAAGAATGAACGAGAAGGAGATAGCAAAGACCTTAGAAGAGAGACTATCAGAAGCAGTAGTATCTAAGATATCCCAGATGAATACCAGTGTTTACTTAATATGATAAAAAGCATATTGACTCTAAAGGTATAGGTCTTAAAGTAAAAGGTATCAAGCGTAGGAGGTGTAAAACATGTGCTACTACACAAAGGAAGAGCTAGAAAAAATAAAGGCAATGGCAGAGGAGAAGAAGAAAATAAAAGAGGCGCTCAAAGATGTGAAACCTTCAGACTTTGAAGAAAAAAAGGAGGTAGCCACTGCTAAAAAGTAGTATTATTTATTCTTTATGAACCTTCACGAGAGGGCTAAGAGTATAAAGCTTCTCGTTATGGATGTGGACGGTGTTTTAACGGATGGAAGGCTTTACTATACGGAAAGGGGTGAGGAGATAAAGGTTTTCAACGTAAGGGATGGGCTTGGTATTAAGCTTCTTCAGCAAACCGACATAAAAACTGCTGTGATATCTGGAAGGAACTCCAAGCCCCTTTATAGGAGACTTACTGAGCTTGGTATAGATGAGGTTTACCTTGGTTATAACGAAAAACTTCCCCTTTTAGAAGACCTCATAAAAAAACATTTGCTGAAATGCGAAGACGTGGCCTTTATAGGGGACGATTATGTGGACATACCAGTCATGAAAAAGGTTGGCTTTCCTATAGCTGTAAGGGATGCACCCAAAAAGGTAAGAGATGTGTGTTTGTACGTTACAAAGGCAAGAGGGGGATATGGTGCTGTGAGAGAAGCTATAGAGTACTTGCTTGACCTTAGGGGAGACCTTGAAAACCTTCTTAAAACTTACTACAGTTTATAATTATCCTCATGTGTGGCATAATTGGCTATGTAGGGAAAAATCCTGCCATTCTGGTTCTCCTCAATGGTTTGGAGAGGTTAGAATACAGAGGGTACGATTCTGCTGGCGTAGCCCTCATAGAGAACGGTAGGATATTCGTAGAGAAAAAGGCTGGAAAGATAAGGGAGCTCATAAAGAGTCTGTGGGGAAAGCCTCTTAAGGCAACCGTTGGTATAGGACATACAAGATGGGCAACCCATGGAGAACCCTGTGAGATAAACGCCCATCCTCATACGGATGCAAAAGGTGAGATAGCCGTTGTCCATAACGGCATCATAGAGAATTACAGAGAGTTAAAAGAGAATCTTCAAGCTGAAGGAATAAACTTTGTATCCCAGACGGATACTGAAGTGATAGTCCATCTCATATCCAAAAATTACGAGGGAGACCTTTTGCAGGCTGTTCTTAAGGTCCTTCCCATGATCAAGGGTTCTTATGCCTTTGCCGTTATAACGAGCAAAGAGCCCAACAGGATAGTGGGTGTAAGGTACGGAAATCCTATGGTAGTAGGCATTGGGGAAGGAGAGAACTTTTTGTCCTCAGATATACCAGCCATACTTCCCTTTACAAAGCATGTCATTCCTTTATCAGACGGTGAGGTGGTGGACCTAAGTCCAGAAAGCGTAGACATATACGACTGGGAAGGAAACAGGATAACAAAGGAAGTCATGGTGGTATCCTGGGACATAATATCGGCAGAGAAGGCCGGCTTTAAACACTTTATGCTCAAGGAGATCTTTGAGCAACCAAGGACGATGAGCGACACACTGAAAGGCTATATATCCAGAGATTACATGCTTCCCTTCTCACTCACAGATTTTAGAAGAGTTATCATAGTGGCATGCGGTACATCCTACCATGCTGGGCTTGTAGCCAGCTATTGGATAGAGAAGTATGCCAAAGTCCCAGTGGAGGTTAGGTTCGCATCGGAATTTAGGTATACCGACAGTCCAATAAGCGAAAAGGACCTTGTACTAGCCATATCTCAGTCTGGAGAAACAGCAGACACTAGGTTCTCCGCTCTTTCAGCAAAGGAGAGGGGTGCCACATTGGTATCCTTGGTTAACGTTATGGGTAGCGCTCTTGACAGAGAGTCCGATTATACACTTTACACTCATGCTGGCCCGGAGATAGGCGTTGCTGCAACGAAGACTTTCACCGCTCAGCTTGCAGTTCTGTACAGCGTTGCCATATCCAACCTTCCTGAGAGGGAAAGGCTCATGGAAAGGCTTTTTACTTTGCCACATCTTATGGAGGAAGTTTTGGGAAAAGCAGAGGATATAAGAAAGGCAGCAGTCAAATACGTCAGCAGTAGAAATGTGCTGTATCTTGGAAGGTATCTGAGCTATCCCATTGCTTTGGAAGGAGCTCTCAAACTTAAAGAGATATCTTACATACATGCTGAAGGTTATCCGGCTGGGGAGATGAAGCATGGACCAATAGCTCTTATAGACGAAAAGATGCCAACCGTTGTAGTAGCACCAAGGGACAGGGTTTATGAAAAGATACTCTCAAACATGGAGGAGGTACTAACGAGAAAGGGTACCATCATAAGCGTCGGTTTTGGCAATGACGAAAAGCTAAGGAGTTTGTCCAAAGATTACATAGACGTGCCCCCCGTAGAGGAAGATTTTAGCCCCTTCCTCACCATCATACCACTGCAGCTGATAGCCTATTACATAGCCGACTATTTAGGTCTTGATATAGACCAACCTAGGAACTTGGCTAAAACGGTCACTGTGGAATAAGTTTAATAAAAAAAACATTAGGAGGGCTGCTTTCATGGTTGCATTACTCAGTTTGATAAGAGACTTAGATATCTACATCTCCCAGCATGC
>JAXSMZ010000026.1:0-3930 GCA_037924335.1 Aquificaceae bacterium | reverse complement strand
TGGATATCAGGACAAGATGAACCGCGTAGGTGCGCGGTTCACAAGGGAGCTTATAGTCCCCTTGCCTGCTAAACCTCATTCTGTGGAATATTTTTCTATGGGATGAGGAACTATATATCTCCAAACTGGAAAAGGCTATGGAAAACCGTGAGCTCTTTGAGCACAAAACTTGCAGGGATTGTGCCTTTGGTAAAAAGTTTTATAGTGAGATTTTTCCTCACGTGGAAGAATACGAAGAAAAGGTTAAAGAACTACTACATGATATAGAAAAACTTCATTGTGATTTTCATGAAATAGCCAGTAAAATAGACACACAAAACCCAAAACCAGAGGATGTGGGAACCATAAAAGAACTCAAAGACCGCTCCACACACCTTTTCCAGCTACTTCTTGCCTTAAAAAGAGGGGTTCTCAAAGGGGGTTAGAAAACAAAAACTTCAGCAGTGCCTTTTGGGTGTGTAGCCTGTTCTCCGCTTGAGTAAAGATAAAGTCCGCATGGGCTTCAAAGACCTCTTCTGTTATTTCTTCTTCCTTTTTGGCTGGTAAGCAGTGCATAACTTTTACATCTTTCCTTGCATGAGACAGAAGCTCCCTGTTTACCTGATAGCTTTTGAAAGCAGAAACCTTCTCCTCATTCCTTTCTTGGTTCATGCTTATCCAAACATCAGTGTATACAACATGAGCGTCCTTTGCAGCCTCTATTGGGTTCGTTGTCAAATATATACTGCCACCTGTGATTTTACATAGGTCCTCCCCAGCTTGATAGTAGTAACTGCTAGGTTCATAACCTTCTGGTGTAGCTATGAATAAGTTGAGACCAAAAAGGCCAGCAGCAACAAGCCATGTGTTGCAAACATTGTTCCCATCACCTATATAGGCTATCTTTATGTTTTTTATCTCTTCCTTGAACGCCTCGTACAGCGTGAAGACATCACTCAGAACTTGGCAAGGATGGGACATGTCTGTAAGTGCATTTATGACTGGTATGGTGGAACTCCTCGCGTACTCCTCAAGCTTTTTATGAGAATCTGTACGTATAACTATACAGTCCAAGTATCTCGATAGAGTCCTTGCCGTATCTTTAAGGTCTTCACCCCTCGATATTTGCAAGCTCTGTTCTGTGAGATATATAGCACTTCCTCCCAGCTGATTTATTGCCACCTCAAAAGATACCCTCGTTCTTGTAGAAGGCTTTGTGAAAAAGAGCCCTACGTTCTTTCCAAAAAGATATTTTTCACCGTCCCTTCCAGACTTTATGGCTTCTGCACTCAGTACTATCTCCCACCCTTCATCAGGGACTATGTCCCATAGATCCACAAAGTTCCTTATCATTTTAGTTATTATAGCACGATGTTATACTATTCAGTAATGGATAACTTAGATAAGAAAGGCTTTAAGGTTTTTGCCCTGTTGGAGCATGTGGTGGACCTCAAGGAGGAAAAGATTCATGGCTTTAGAGTAGTGTCAAGGTTTTTTTTTGATGATGATGAGGTTAGCTTTAAGGATATAACGGATAGAAGCTTAAAGGTAAAGGTAGAAACATCAGTTTTGGAAACTCTCAAGTGTTATAAAAGTCCTGGTGTTATGTTCATAAACTTTCCTGTATCTTTGGAAATAGAAGAGCTTTCTTTTTACGGTAAAAACTTCGTGCTTAACCTTCCCATAAGCATGGGGCTTAAAAATCTTTTCCACTATAGGAACAGAGCAAAGAAGTGTGGACTTAAAGTGGCCTTAGATGACTTTACAACCATAGGCTATGAACTAAAGGATACACTCCTTGGTGCTTTTGACTATGTTTTCTTCAGCGATGATTTTTATACAAATGCAAGCAAAGCAAACCTTCTCAAAGCAGTGAAGTTTATAAAATTTTTTGGTTCAAAAACCTGTTTTAAGAAGATAGATACATTGAAGAAGCTTAACCTTGCCAAGGAGCTAGATATAGACCTCGGGCATGGTTATCTCTTTGGATACGACCAGCTAAGGGTAAGTGTTGCATGAAGAGGATTATCCTTTTCCTTTTGTCCTTCATCTTTTCTTGCTCAGTGCCAAGAATAGTGGTTTTAGAAGACCCTCTCACTGCAGAGGAGCATGTGAATTTGGGCTACATTTACGAAAAGGAGGGAGAGCTTGATTTAGCAAAGAGAGAGTATCAAAAGGCTATAAAGAAGGATGAGAGTTTTTGGGTCGCTTACTACAACCTGGGAAATGTGTATGCAAAAGAAGGAAATTACAGAAAGGCTCAAGAAAGCTACAGAAAAGCTTTAGACCTAAAACCAGAAGACCCAGACATTCTGAACAACCTTGCCTACGTCCTTTTCAAGCAGGGGAAGAAGAATGAAGCCCTTACACTTATAAAGAAGGCTATAAACATAGAAGATAAAGAAGAGTATAGAGACACGCTTAAAGAGATAGAAGGCAATTAGAATTTAAAAGGAAACTTGGGAAAAGATGGGATTCCTTTCATACCTTTTAGCTTCTTCATAACTTTCTTCATCTCTTCGTACTCTTTCAGAAGCTTGTTTACGTCTCCAACGGTTGTTCCGCTCCCTTTGGCTATCCTCATCTTCCTACTCATGTTTATTATCTTTGGGTTTCTTCTTTCCTCCTTTGTCATGGATAGTATGATGGCTTCCCTTATCCTAAACTTCCTATCATCTATTTTAACGTTCTTAACCTGCGTACCTATGCCCGGTATCATACCAAGGAGCTTATCAAGGGGTCCCATGCCTTTTATAAACCTTATCTGCTTTAACATATCCTCCAAGTCAAAATCTCCAGTCATGATCTTTGTGGCTAAGACCTGTGCCTCGTCCTCTGGAATAACTTGCTGAGCCTTTTCCATAAGAGTTTGAAGGTCACCAAGCCCTAATATCCTTTGAGCCATCCTGTCCGGATAAAGGGGCTCCAGATCTTCGATCCTTTCACCCACACCTATGAACTTTACATGAACTCCGAGAGACTCTTTTACAGAGAGAGCCACACCACCCCTCGCATCACCATCCATCTTTGTTATCACAACACCCGTAAGAGAAAGCTTATCGTGAAATTCCTTGGCTACTCTTAGAGCCTCCTGTCCTTGCATAGCATCGGCAACATAGACTATCTCAGAAGGGCTTGCTACCTGTTTTATCTTTGTCAGCTCTTCCATGAGATCATCGTCTATGTGAAGCCTTCCAGCCGTATCAAGGAGAAGATAGTCCACCCCTTCCTTGCGAGCCATTTCCTTTGCTTTGTCAGCTATCTCTACTGCAGAAGATGTACCAAACTCGTAGTAAGGGACTCCTACCTTCTCAGCCAGTCTCTGCAGCTGGAGCATTGCAGCAGGCCTTCTTACGTCCGTTGATGATACTGCCACCTTTTTATTCTGGTTCTTCAGAAGGTAAGCCACTTTGGCTATGGTTGTTGTCTTACCAGTTCCCTGAAGTCCTACAAAAAGAACTGTCCCCCTTTTAAGGTCTTCCTTCTGCCCCCCCAATATGTTGGTAAGTTCTTCATAAACAGTAAGTATGACGCTGTCTACGGGTGATAGGCTTCCCCTTAAGTCCTGGTTTATGACCTTTTCTCTGATTCTTTTAAGGAAAGTTTTTGTTACATCGTAGTCCACATCGGCTTCCAACATAGCCATCCTGATATCTCTCAGTATATCGTTTACCTGCTTTTCTGTAAGCTTCCTTGTATCCTTTACCCTTGAAATAGCCTTGCTAAACTTTTCTGCAACCAACTCAAGCATAAGTATTAATTATAACCTTTATTAGGCATTATCAAGCCCACCTCCTGTAATAGCTATATCCAATAGCATAAGCATATACGTACACAAGCACACAAGTTAAAGTCCCCTATCCACTGCCAGCATTAAAAAGCTTTATCTGACTTATCACACCTTTTTATCTTCTGTATCCTTTTTAAGTTAAGCTAATTTCTTGGCACATT
>JAXSMZ010000025.1:0-22469 GCA_037924335.1 Aquificaceae bacterium | reverse complement strand
AGGCAGTGTCTCTTTGTACTTTACAGACACACCGGCGGATGTTTATTCTTCAGTTCTTGTAAAAGTTTACGAGGTAAACCTCTGCTCAGACTACCAGTGCCAGAACAAGGTTAATCTCTTTACAAACCAGCAAGGTCTTGAGGTGGACCTAAGCAAGCTAAAAGGTATCCTCCAGTACATAAACACCTCCAACATACCCCAAGCTACCTACAACAGGCTTGAGGTTGTAATGGATAAAAACCTAACCATAGTTGATGGGTCGGGAAACTCTCATGCTGCCATCTTTACACCCATGCAAGAAAAGCCAAACAAACCCAACACTGTGCAGTGTGATAGCAGATGCTACATAAGGTTTAACGGTACAGTCCAGCCCTTCTCTACTGGTAAGCTCATTGTGGATTTCAAGCTGAAAGACTTTGACGTGAACCAAAGTGCTACCCCTTGGCAGGTAACAGAGGTAAAGATGATGCCTCTTACACCGCAAGATAGCATGCCTACCTATTACAAAGTTTACCTTACAGTACAGAGTGTGAACTCCCAGAACAACACGATCACAGGTACATGGATGGGGAAGACTTACACCGTCAATATAACTCAAGGCACTGTCTGTGAAATAAATGGCGTTTATTATTCAGGAACAAACTGTACCGCTCAGATAAACAGTAATATGTGCCTTGAAATAAAAAGCAATGCAGACCTAACAAGCTCTTCAACCTTAACAGCTGTAAAGATAGAAACAGAAAATCCTCAAAAGTGTTATATGATGTCTTCCAGTCCTCCACCGAGCCAACCTGTTATGAAGCTAAAAGGATATGTAACAGCCAAAGGAGCCAACACTTTCAACTTAAACACTTACAGCAACCCCATAGAGATAACAAGCAGCACATACTGCGAGTATCAAAAAAACGTTTACATGACGGGCAACGATTGTTTTACAAACCTTCAGACTGGCTGGCTTGTGGAAGTGAAGATAAATTCAAGCAATCAGGCAATAAAGATAGAAAGAGAATGGGACTGAGGGCTTTCGCCCTCTTTTTTATTCTGCTCTGAATTCGCAGGTCTCTTCGTCTATGGATGAGTAAAGAGGTTTTACCTTGCCCTCTGGAGCTGTGTCCTCAAAGTCCCTTGGGACGCCAAGCTCTTCTATGCAATGAACGAGCTCGTGGTAAAACTCTGCCACCTTCACAAGGCCTGTCTCTTTCCCAACTTTGTTGAAAGCCCTTATCTTATCAGTTGCCCTTCCTTTGCCCCTTTCCACTATGGCACCAGCATGGCCGAATGAGACACCCTCAAGTCCCTCCTGAAACTTGCCAGCTACAAAGACAGCCACTGGCTTGTTCCACCTTTTTTCTTTCCAAAGCCTCAGTACAGTCTCGGCTGCCTTCTCCTCGTAAGAACCGCCCACCTCTCCTTGTATGACAACACCTTTAACCCTTGGATCATCTGCTATGTTCTCCAAAACGTCCGCAAAGGTCGTGCACGATATGACATCACCCCCCAAAGCCAGAGCCATGTAAACTCCCCAACCTCTTCTTTTGAACATCTCTGCGGTAGTCGTTGTCAATCCACCGGACTTGGAAAGGATGACAAGCCCACCATCTGCGTAAGCTATGGATGGATCCTTCCCACCTATGGCTCCTATCCTTGCCGGTATGCTTGGGACTATGCAACCTAAGGATGTAGGACCTACTATTGCAACACCCCTTTCTTTTGCGTAATGATAGAAGTAAACTGTGTCCCTTATAGGAACGTGTTCAGTTATTATGAATATCACTTTAACCCCAGCATCTATAAGTTCTATCACAGCATCCTTCACAGAAGGGGGTGGAACATAAACTATGGCCGTGTTTATCTCCGGGTGTATCTTCTGAGCCTCTCTGACAGTGTTGTAAACTGGAATGCCGGCAACATCTGCTCCACCTTTTCCAGGTGTAACTCCTGCAACTATGAAACCAGGATACAGGGCTTCCGATTCGGCCACAACCTGAGAAGCCTCCCTACCAGTTATACCCATAACTATTATCCTCGTCCTGTCGTTGAGGTATAAAGTTCCCACTTTCCAGTTTTTCATGCTTGCCTCCATATTTTATATTCCCAAATCTTTTGCCTGCTCCTCAGTTAAAGAGGCTTCCCCTTTGCTTAGAGAGGAGCACCTATCAAGAAGCTCCTTTAGTCTTATGGGAGCTTCTGTAAGGGGCAAAGAAGAGTCGTAAATTTCACCTTTAACTTTGCACTCCTTAAAAGCCTCATAGAGCATCCTAAGACCCTTTTCAGCCTCTGGTCCGTTCCTTCTTACAACCCACATCCAGTTTGGGTCTAGCTTACCCTCCTTGTAGAGGTCTCTTATGGCGTTTGCCACGCCTTCACCCAATGTAACATCGATCCTTGTGTTGTTTGCAGTACCACCGCACACAAGAACCCCCCTTATGTTAGGCTTTGAAAGGATTATGCGGGTTATCTTGTACATCTTCTCCGCTGGTGGGTTCCCACCTATGTCCGTAAAGTTGGCAGGCTTTAGACCAACTGCGTAGGATGTTTCTATGGTGACAGTTGAACCGCCACCTCCAAAGGTCATCATGGCAATATCTCCGTCCATTTCTACGTAAGAGCCTGCTTTCCCCCTGTGGTCATCTCTATCTATCAAGGATGCTTCCAGCTCTCTCTCCGTTGGTGGCCTCTTCATAGCAGTTCTAACACCGTATATCTTCGAAGGAGAAACAGAAGCATCGTCATCTATGGTAACAACCGCATCAAGGGCTAAAACTTTCAACTTTCCACCCACGTCGCATATGGCAAGGGGGTTTATCTCAAGAAGCCTTGCCTCCGCTTCCCAAAAGGCTCTGTACATGTTGGCTATAACTTCAGAGAGTTCTCTCAGCACTCCCATGTACTCCACATGAAATTCAAGCTCAAGGAGATAATTCCTAACCATATGCGGATAAAGCCCTTTTAGAGGGTCTATCTCCCAGGTCTTTACCTTTTCTGACGGGACTTCTTCTATGTCCATCCCACCCTCAAGGCTAAGAGTCAAGACTGGAGATCTAACCTCCGTTGAGTATGTTATGGATGCGTAAAGCTCTTTTAGTATGTTGGCCTTTTCCACGATTAGAACACCGACTGGCATCTCGCCGTAAACAGGGTAGTTAAGAAGGCTTCCAGCAGTTTCTACAGCCATCTGAGGGTCAAAGCATGCTTTAACGGCTCCAGCCTTCCCCCTTTTGCCTACAAGAACCTGAGATTTGACTACGCATTCACCGAGCTGGTTTATGAACTCTACAAGCCTGTCGCTTATCATACTATCAAACATATATTTAGGGGTTGGGATCCCATATTTCTTAAATATCTTCTCATAAGCTTCATACTCGTAAAGGTTCATCATTTACCTCCTGAGAAGTGTGATCAATATTATACCACTACTTTTTTACTCTTCTTTGTGTACAACAGCATGTTAAAAAGGAAAAGGGCTAAAGTCCCTAGTCGGAGAACGTCTGGCGGTAATTCCACGTATATAACCTTTTCCAGGTAATGTATGATGAAAGACCCCTCATAGCTTTGAACACCTGCTTTTTTCCTAAGCCACTGTTCCAAGTAAGTTAGAGGGCAGTATAAATCAGATACGGTTAAAAAAAGGGCAAAGAACCAACCAGATATATGGAGATACTTTACATATCTGTTCTTAACACCAAGGAAGGAACCAAAGGTTAAGAAAAGTATCCAAGAGAAATGAGCAATAACTACCAAATGGGCAAAGAATAAGTAAAGAGCAGTGGGCATATTTATGAATTTACGGCAGAAGTTTTTACAGATTCAAGGCTTTTTATAAGCATGGCTGTTTTATCTCTCTCATGGGTAAGCTCTTCTTTTATAGCTTTTGCCTTTTCTACTTCTTCCTCTGGAGCTCTCTTTAGAAAGTTCTCGTTGCTTAGCTTTTTATCTATGTTCTCTAAAGACCTTAAAACCTCTTCATACCTTTTTCTGTAAGAGGTCAAGAGCTCGTCTACTTTTATGCCCTCTTCCAGAGGTATAAAGAACTCAAAGTCTCTAAAATAGCCAGATATGGCGCTGGCCTGTCTTTCTTCCACCCTTGTAAGCTCTTCAAGGCGTGAAAGGCTCAGAATGTGATCTCTGAACTCTTCCACAAGCTTTTCAGACTCGTCAGCTCTGTAGTATAGCTTTATCCTCTTTGACGGCTCTATCCTTAGGTCACTTCTTAAGGACCTTATTGCTGATATTATACCTTTCAGCCTTTCTACTTTCTCCTCATGCTCTGGGTAGACCTCCTGAGGGTTGTGCTTGGGATACTCTTGTATGGATATGCTTTCTGTGTAAGATGTGGGAAGCGTTTTCCAAAGCTCCTCCGTTATGTAAGGCATGAAGGGATGCAAGAGTTTTAAAATTCTATCAAAAACACTCAGAAGCGTAGCCTGGGCTGTTATTCTCTCTTGTTTTATTCTTGTCTCTTCTCCTTCTTCCCTTGGCTTTGCGTAAAGCCTCAGCTTTGACATCTCAAGGTACCAATCGCAAAACTCACTCCACACGAATTCATATATAGCACGACAAGCATCAGAGAACTCGTAATTGGAGAGTGCCTCCTTTACCCTGTATACTGTCTTGTTTAGCTTTGTTAGGATCCATAAGTCTTCCGTCTTTGGTGGTGCCCCGTAAGGAAGGCTTTGGAGAAGGTCCCCGTCTAAGTTTAGTAAGATGAACCTTCCTGCGTTCCAAAGCTTGTTGGCAAAGTGCTTGTATCCTTCAAACCTTTTTTCAGAAAGCTTTATATCCCTTCCCTGCTGTGTAAGGATGGAGAGAGTAAACCTAAGAGCGTCTGCTCCGTACTTTTCTATTATGTCCAGTGGGTCTATCACGTTTCCCTTTGTTTTTGACATTTTCTGCCCCTTCTCATCCCTAACGAGGGCATGTACGTAAACATCTCCAAAGGGTATATCCTTCATGAAGTAAGTTCCCATCATTACCATCCTTGCAACCCAGAAGAATATGATGTCAAAGCCAGTGATGAGAATGTCAGTAGGGTATAAACTCTCTAAGCTCTTTGTCCTTTCTGGCCAGCCAAAGACGGCAAAAGGCCAAAGGGAAGAGGAAAACCAAGTGTCCAAAACGTCCTTTTCCTGCTGAAGGTTTTCAGAACCACACTTTTTACACCTTAGGACAAACTTATAGCTTTTACTTTCCCTGTTGTACCTGTATATGTTTTTTTTCTCTGTGATTATGGCCATTGGGTTCATATCCTGTGCGAAGAAGAGCCTAAGAGAGTTTGCATCCACCTGCATAGAATGGTACTTATCAAAGGCAAACTTCTTGTAAAGATCCAAGACACTAAGCTCTGGATGGACAAAGGATGGCTCTTTTAGAACCTTTTCCAGCTCTTCTGGCAAAAACTCGTAGCCTATCCTCCCATCGGCTATGAGGTTAAAGATCAGCTTGTCATAAGGCCTTTCAAAATCATCGTCAGTAAAGACGTTTTCGTTGCCACAATCTTTACAGTACCAGACTGGTATTCTATGCCCCCACCATATCTGCCTCGATATGCACCAGTCTTTTAAATTTTCCATCCATTGAAGGTAAACCTTCTTCCAACCTTCTGGTATGAACCTAACTTTCCCTTCTGAGACAACCCTTATGGCCTCCCCTTTGATCCTCTCATCGGAAACCTTTGCAAACCACTGAGTGGATACTCTTGGCTCTATAACTGTCTTACACCTGTAGCATTTGCCAACTGCATGCCTGTAACCTTCCACTTTTTCCAAAAGTCCAAGCTTTTCAAGGTTCTCCACTATACTTTTCCTTGCTTCGTATCTGCTCAGTCCAGAGTAGGGTCCAGCATTCTCGTTCATACGGGCAAACTCATCCATGACTTCCACGAAGGGAAGGTTGTGCCTTTTACCCATCTCAAAGTCATTGGGGTCATGGGCTGGCGTTACTTTTACTGCACCAGTCCCAAACTCCGAAAGCACACTCTCATCAGCTATAAGCGGTATTATGTTTCCTACATATTGACCTTTTAAGGTCTTCCTCCCCCAGTTTACTAAGGGAAGTATCAACCTTTTGCTCAAAAGGCCTTTGTACCTCTCATCTTTTGGATTCACTGCAACTGCTGTGTCTCCCAGCATAGTCTCAGGTCTTGTGGTGGCGACAGTTATGTACCCAGAACCATCCTCAAAAGGGTACTTTATGTAGTAAAGCTTTCCCTCTTCCTCTTCATGCTCAACTTCAAGGTCAGAAAGGGCGGTAAGGTCATAAGGACACCAGTTTACTATGTATTCCCCTCTGTATATGAGCCCATCCTCGTAAAGCTTTCTAAAGGCATATCTAACAGCCCTTGAAAAGCCTTCATCAAGTGTAAATCTCTCCCTTTTCCAATCAACGCTCACCCCTATCTTTTCCAACTGCTCTTTTATGCTACTTCTTGACACAGGAACCCATTCCCAGACCTTCTTCAAAAACTCTTCCCTTCCAAGCTCCAATCTGCTCTTCCCCATGTTCTGGAGCTGCCTGTCCACCACATACTGAGTGGCTATACCCGCATGGTCAAAGCCAGGAACCCAAACTACGTCTTTACCCATCATCCTCTGCCATCTGCACACAATATCCTGAAGGGTCACATTAAGGGCATGCCCCATATGCAGGGAGCCAGTCACGTTTGGGGGCGGTATCACAACGGAGAACTTATTCTCTCTCTTGACTTTTTCTATAGAGTATAAGCCTTTCTCTACCCACTCCTTTGAATGCTTGATCTCTACCTTTTTATGGTTGTATTCGCCTATGTCCTTCATATTTCTGTAAATTATACCATATACCCGATGAAGCTTATTTGCGAAAAATTCTCAAAACACGATCGGATGTTCGCTGTAAATTTACAGGAAGAGAGTTTTATGATGTCTAATTTCTCACCCAGCGTGTATAATATTTTAATGGAGAAGCTTTACGAAGGAAAGGCAAAGGTCATATACAAGACGGAAGACCCAGATAAATATACAGTTTACTTCAAAGATACGGCCACAGCCTTTGATGCCACAAAGAAGGCACAGGTTGAAGGGAAAGGGGTACTAAACAACACCATATCAAGCATAGTCTTTGAGCTTTTAAACAAGGCTGGCATAAAAACCCATTTCATAGCTAAAGTCTCAGACAGAGAGATGCTCGTCTGGAGGGCAAAGAGATTCGATATAGAGGTAGTTGTAAGAAACATAGCAGCTGGTAGTATATGCCAGAGGCTTGGTCTAAAAGAGGGGACAGTCTTTGAGAAGCCTCTCGTTGAGTTCTTTTACAAAAAGGACGAGCTTCATGACCCCCTCATATGCTACGAACATATGCTTATGCTTGGTTTGCTCAAGGAGGAACAGATACCCCCAATAAAGCATATGGCTCTCAAGGTTAACCAAATGCTGAAAGAGTTTTTTAAAGAACACGGTCTTTTGCTCGTTGATTTTAAACTCGAGTTTGGTGAGCTATCCGATGGCAGTCTGGCAGTTATAGATGAGATATCACCAGACACGTGCAGGCTCTGGGATGATAAAACGGGCGAAAAGCTTGACAAGGACAGGTTCAGGTTTGACCTTGGAGACCTTTTAGAAGGCTACAGAAGGGTGCTTGAAAAGATTCAGCGATAGACCACTAAGGCTACCCTTCCCATCTTAGACCACTCTCTATATAGGTCTTTATAGTCAAAGGCTTTCTTCTCTTCGTATCCTGTGTTGGCGTATACGTACTTTTCGTCGTAGCCAACAACCACAATATAATGCGGTATGCTTATCCAAAGAAAGCCAAGGTCTACCAAGAGTATGACTGGCTTACCCTCGTCTATGTATTTTTTTATATCCCTCAGGCTTCCCTGAAAAAGCTCTGTTTCAAAACCCTGATCTTTTGCGTACTTTTCTAAGTCTGTTATGAGAGCACCCTTGAGCTTTGGAATGTAAACAAATTTGGCTATATCTTCCTGGCTTTTTTCAACGCCGTAGTATTTAAGTACGCTGCTCAGAGCAGCTGGACCACAAAAATCATCCTTTTGCTTTACAAAGGGGACATGAAGGAATTCAAAAGAAAAAAGGAAAGGAAGAAGAAGGGCTAAGGCTAGCCTCACCTTATTATGATCTCTTTATTGAGAAGCTTCAAGAGTATGACGATCAAAATTAGCAAAACGACAACGGCTATGGCAAGGCCAATACCATCACCACCCGCAAGAACCTTATCGGAAGCCTTTGCGAGCATATGAATCTGTTGGTCGTTGAGCTCAGAAAGCCTTTTCTCTATCTCCTCTTTTGTAAGCCCATAGGCTTTGAGTTTTTCTTGGACAATCTTTTGTTCCAGAGCTTTCTGTACCTTTTGCATATCACCTTCCCTTTGATATGAGAGGTTTACTGATGCTGGCTTGGAGCTTACTATACCTGCAACGGCTGGAGCTGCGTTGATACCAAAGAACGTTCCAGCAACAGTTAGTATCAAAAAGGGCTTCCTCATAAACTTCATCATAACCCAACCTCCTTAAAAAGTTTAAATTTAATTATATACCATGCAAAAGTTTTACCCCTCTTATCTAAATTTGAAAGATAAGGACTGGGAAGAGAGAATAGAGAAGGCCTTATCAATGCTTGAGGAGTGTAGCGTCTGTCCTCACAGATGCGGTGTTAACAGGCTAAAGGATGAGCTTGGAATATGCAAGATAGGCAGGTATGCCATAGTTGATAGCTTTTTCCCCCACAGAGGTGAAGAGAAGGTCATAAGGGGTACAAGAGGAAGTGGTACTGTCTTTTTCTCCTGCTGTAACCTAAAATGTGTTTACTGTCAAAACTATCAGATAAGCCAGCTTGGTGAAGGTGAGGATGTAAGACCAGAAGAGCTGTCCAATATGTTTATTACACTTCAAAGGCTTGGATGCCATAACATAAATCTTGTAACACCATCGCACATAGTTCCACAGATACTGGAAGCCCTCTACCTTTCAATAAAGAAGGGTTTAAGAATACCGATAGTCTACAACACATCCTCTTATGATTCCATAGAGAGCCTGAGGCTTCTTGACGGCATAGTAGACATCTACCTTGCAGACATTAAGTACGGAAATGACCAGACTGGGAAGAAGTATTCCAAAGTAAAGGGCTACTTTAGCGTGGCAAAAAGGGCAATAGAGGAGATGTACAGACAGGTTGGTAACCTTGAGTTGGATAGCTCTGGTGTGGCAAAGAGAGGTTTGGTCATAAGACATCTCCTCCTTCCTAATGAAATCTCTGGTACCAAAGAGATTATAAAATTTCTCAAAGGTGTTTCTCCAAGCATGGCAATAAACGTCATGGAACAGTATTATCCTTACTTTAAAGCCTTTGATTATCCTGAGCTTTCAAGAAGAATAAGAGAGGATGAATACTTGAAAGCTCTCAGCTTAGTGGATGGGCTCACGCTCATTGAGTAAATTCTTTGTAAGAGTTATATCTTCCTCTATCTGTTTTTTAAGCTCGGTTGGAGAGTTGAACTTTCTCTCTTCCCTTATAAACCGCAGAAATTCTACCTTTATCTTCTTTCCCCTTATGTCTCCTTTAAAATCTATGATGTGGACTTCAAGAACCTTCTTTCTACCGTCGAATGTGGGCCTGTAACCGTAGTTGGCAACTCCAAGAAGGGAATCATCAACCAACACTGAATAGACCCCCTCTTTCAAACAGAGATTTTCTGTACCTTCCAAGTTTGCCGTTGGTATACCTATGCTACTTCCCCTTCCATCACCCTTTATAACTTTTCTTTTTACCCAATACCTCCTCCCAAGGTACTCCTCAGCTTCCCCAAGCCTTCCAGAGTGTAGGAGTCTCCTTATGAGGGTACTGCTTGCTATGTGGTCTTTGACTTTAAAGGGTTCAGACAGAGCCACTTCAAACCCAAGCTCTTCCCCCATCTCCTTAGCAAGCTCTATTTCTCCCTCCCTCTTGTAGCCAAACCTCCAATCGTAACCTACAAGTAAAAACTTGGCTTTTAGCCTTCTGAAGAGGACCTCTCTGACAAAATCCTCAGCCCTCATAAGGGAGAAGCTAAGGTCAAACTTCAAAAACACCGCATAATCTAATCCCAAACTGCTTAAAAGCTCTATCTTCTCCTCCAGTGTTGTAAGTTCGCATGGACATTGTTTTGGTGAGAGCACCTTTAAGGGATGAGGATAAAAAGAGAGTACAAGGCTTTTTATCCCCCTTTTTGAGGCGTTATCAATCAAGCTTTTGAGTAAGAATCTGTGCCCTAAATGAACGCCATCAAAGTTACCAACGGTTATGGCGGTATCATCCTCCATTTTCTCCAAGCACTCTAGACCTTTTATACATCCACCGTTCCATTTCAAAGACATTACCCTCATGACCTTCTCCAAAGCCTCACTATCTTTTCCCAAAAGGTTATCTCCTGTGTAACAAGGGGTTTTTCTTCAACCACAAACCTGTCTATGTAGTCATCTAGAAGTATGAACCTGTCGCATGTTTTCCTAAGCTGGTAGGAGCTAGTCCTTTTGAAGGATGCATTTTCTACCCTTTTGCCTATTCTCTGTACCTCCTCTACAGTGTAAGAGAAGTCGCTGTCTCCAGTGATAAGTATTGCCGTATCGTATGCGTCCATGTAAGCCATGCTTAGCATGTCAGTTGCAAGCATTATGTCCACCTCTTTCTCAAGGTACTCCCCAGAGGGGAGCTTCCTTAGGTGTGCTGTCTTTACCTTTATTCCAAGCATAGATAGGTCTTCAAGAAACCTCTTTTGTCTTATGAAGCTTTCCCACTCTGGCGTGTTCTTTTTAACGTCCTTCTCCTGTGGTATAGCCCCATAAAAGTATGACCTTATTAACCTTCTGTCCTCTCTTAAAAATTCTACAAGCTTAGAGTAATCTATCCTTATGTTTAAATACCTTATAGCATGGAAGAGGTTGGAACCGTCTATAAGGATCACTATCCTCTCATCACTCATAAGGGAAATCTTAGGAAAGCTGCAAGCCCATCTATCTTCCTCTGTATGTCTTGGTCAATTATCACTTCTATAAGAGCCCTCTCCTCCATTGCAAGCTCTATTATCTCATCCACTATGTCTGGGATCTCATAAGCTACCTCATCCTCCGATGGACACTGGGGCTTTAGCACGGGTATATGGGACGCTGAGCAAAGATAGCCAGGCTTTTCAAAATTTTCTGGGACGAGCAACAGTTTTACATTTCCCATCAGAAGCTGGTCAAGAACCTTGGATGTTCCATTTACTGCAAGCCCTTTCCCTTGAAGCTCCTCAAGCTCTCTAATAAGCTCTTTCTCCTGCTCTCTATCTTTACGCCATAAGAAGTCCAACACTGCATTTTGGAGTTGATGCTCCGTTATCTCGCTCGGGTTTACGTGCATGTAACCGATGAGCCTCTGGAATATATAAGTGTGCAGATGGTTTTCTATATCTTCTATATCTTCCCTCTGGCTTCCTATTATGAGTTTATCGAACTTATGCTCCTTCCACGCTTCTATGAGAGCATCGTTTGCTAACTTAAAAAGCCTATGCTTCTCTTCCCTTATTCTCATATGGAATCTGTACTCACCATACGAATGCTGTATCATGTTGGGAGCTGATGCCCTAGACGGCATGGAATACCTCATTGTGCCCTGAGCACCCTTTAGAAGTCCCCCACCGCTGTGAAACTTGTGAGACCTTGTAACAAGGGGTTCAAGAAAATCAAGCATTTCGTAGATCCCCTCCATGTCCATCAAGAAGAACTTCACATGTTTTCTGTCTATGAGCAGTACGCCTATTCTGCCAAGCTCTTCGTCTATGGCTGCTATCTCTCTTATATATGGATTTGACGAGACTATCAGCCTGTTTCTGTATACGTAAGGTAGTTTGATCACTTCAAAGAGCCCCCTGGCACTAGATGAAAAAAGGGCTATACCCCTGCAAGCTTTTACGTTATCAAGCTCAGAAAGGTATGTCTCCATCCTCAAAAAGTCCTCGTTTATGGATGAAAGAACTTCCTTATCGCTCACCCTTTTCTGTATATACTCCTTCTGCTTTTTAACTATGTTTTTGAAAGTTGTTAAGTATTTTCTGTCTGCCCTCTCCTCGGGAGGGAGCCTTAAGTAAAGATTAGTTACCATATACTTGTTTGGCTTGTGTGCTGTGAGAGTGTCTAGTGCTTCCTTTAAGCTTTTCATTTTTTCCTCCATTTTAGTTTTTATATTTTAGCAAAACCTCTCTTGCATACCTATCCTTATCCTTATCATCCTCAGAATCTATGAGCCCCAAAACTCTCCATCTTTTGGACTCACCGTAAGTAAAGTATATTCTTCCCCCCTTCGGTTTCAGTTTAAAAACGTTCTTCAGTCCTTTCATCCTTTCCAGATGTTCTTCTTTATCCTTCATGTTGAGCAAAAGAAGCTCTTTCATAAACTCCCTCCTCTTGTCAAAGGATAGATGTATAAACTCCTCAAGAGCCCTTTCTTCTATCTGTATGTTCTCAAGAGTTATACTAAAGAACTCTTTGTAATTTTCTAACTTTGTGGATACATTCTTTTTTAGACCCTGCAGGTTTATCTTGAGTATATCCCTTTCCCTTTTTAGACTTTCAAAATCTTCCCTCAAATTGGAAAGTTCTAGCTTTAGTTTAGTGTTCTCTGAGTAGACTTCTTCAAGGACACTTTGAAACTCCATCACCTCCTTTACAAGCTTTTTCCTTTCCTTCCTAAGATGTGCTATCTCATCCTTTGTGTTCTTATCCTCATGTCTTTGTAAAGCCTCAAGAAGTTCAAAAAGCTTTCTGTTGGACTGTGTGAGCCTTTCTATCCTCTCTGCATAATCTTTGAGGCTTAGCTCCGCCTCCTTTATCCTCTTTATAAGATCTTCCTTTTCCTTTATGAGCTTTTCTCTTTCACTGTAATGAGTTTCTTCTACCTTTAGCAGGCTTTCTTCTACAGTGTCCTTCTCCTTCCTTAAGGATTCTATAAGCTCTTCGGACAGCTTTACCCTATCCATAAGGCTTTCAAGTTCTTCTTTGTTCCTTTCGAGCTGCCATTCAATCATTTGCCTATCTTCAAGAAGCTTTTTCACCCTTTTCTCTGTAGGTGATTCAAAGAGCCATATCAAAAGTATGGTGAGCAAGAAGGATGGTGTATACTCTATAACTGTTGCGTAGTTCTGTGCAGAAAAGGAAAGACCAAGAATTTGGAAGAAGAATAGGTAACCAAGCCAGAGAACCGTCCTCTCTCTGTATCCAAAGAGCCAAGCCAGATAAAGGGCTGAATCAAAGGATATGAGCATAATAAAGTCATAAAGGCTATTTGGAAAGACCCTGAAGGATAATAGGCTTTTCTCAGATACGTATTCAAGCAAGAAATTGTAAGACACAATCAAAAAAAGAAGCTTTAGAGCATCCTTCATAGTAAACAATATACCTTAAAGTTTGTCTTTTTCTATAAGCTCCTTTACTAACTGAGTAGCTCTTTTTATGTCAACATCTATCCTCTCATCCCTATGCCTATCTTGAAGCTCCACTTTACCGTCTTTTACTTTTCTTCCTACAACTATCCTGTAAGGGAAGCCGCAAAGGTCAGCATCTGCAAACTTAAACCCAGCGCTTTCCTCTCTGTCGTCGTAGATGGCATCTATACCATGCTCCAAAGCTCTGTAGTAAATCTCTTCTGAGACTTGCTTCTGTTTCTCGTCTGAAGGGTTGAGACATAGAACATCAAGCTCAAAGGGCGCTACCACAGTAGGCCATTTTATACCTTTTTCATCGCTGTACTGTTCAACTATTGCGGATATGCACCTTGATATACCTATGCCATAGCACCCCATAACCATTGGTCTGTCTTCTCCTTTTTTGCCTCTGTAGTGGGCTTTCATTGGTTCTGAGTATCTTGTTCCAAGCAAAAATATGTGTCCTAGTTCGAGCCCTTTGCTAACCTTTAGAGAGGATGAGCATTTGGGACATGGGTCTCCTTCTATCACCTGCGCTACATCCACAAAATCACCATAATGGAAGTCCCTTCCAGCATTTGCATTTACATAGTGATGCTGTGGTTCATTAAGGGCAACTACCATGTTCTTTATGCCAAAGACGGAGTTATCCCACAGGACCTTCACGCCATCTGGCAATCCAAAGGGTCCTATAAAGCCCTTCTCCGTTTTTAAAAACTTGTATACTTCTTCATCCGTTGAAAGTCTAAAGTTTTCCGTCCCAAGTACACTCTCTAACTTGTTCTCGTCCACATCCCTATCTCCCCTTATGAGGACTATCAAAGGTTTACCTTCAACCATGTAAAGCACAGCCTTCAGGATCTTCCTTTTTGAAACTTTCAAAACCTGGGAGAGCTCATCTATAGTCCTTGTGTTTGGGGTGTATACCTTTTGAATGGGTTTTTCCTCCTCCTCTTCCTCTTGGCCCTTTCCAAGCATAATTATTTCAGCGTTGGCAGCATATCCGCAGTTTTCGCAGTAAGCTACCCTTGCCTCCCCGTAATCTGTGAGGACAACAAACTCATGGGAGCTTATGCCACCTATCGTACCGACGCTAGCTTCTACCATGAGCGTGTTAAGCTTTAGCTTTTTAAAGACTCTATCGTAGGCGAACTTCATAGTCTCGTAGGACATTGTTGCAGAAAACTCATCTGGGTCAAAGGAGTAAGCATCCTTCATGATAAACTCTCTGCATCTTATGAGGCCAAAGCGTGGTCTCTTTTCATCCCTGAATTTTACCTGTATCTGATAAAGTATGTGGGGGAGCTGTCTGTAAGAGTTTACAAAGGTTCTCACAAGGTCTGTTATCTCCTCTTCGTGAGTTGGCCCAAGGCAGTAATCCCTATCGTTTCTGTCCTTTAAAGTGAAGAGTTCCCTTCCGTAAAGTTCCCATCTTCCTGTCTCCTTCCAAAGCTCAGAAGGGTTAAGAACTGTTAGGAGAACTTCCTGCGCCCCGCTTCTGTCCATCTCCTTTCTTATTATCTCCTCTATCTTTTTGAGCACCCTAAAGCCAGGTGGTGTAAAGGCATAAACACCAGACGCTACTTGCTTTATAAACCCACCCTTTATGAGATACCTATGGGAAGGTGCTTCTGCATCGGATGGCTCTTCCTTTGAAGTGAACCAAAAGTATGTGCTCCACCGCATAAAAGTCTATTATAGCCTACTTGAGAAGGTCCATAACCTTCTTTATGCTTACCCTCATTCTCTCAAAAGCCTCAGCCAACCTCCCTATCTCATCGTCAGATTTCACCTCTATAGGTTCATCTACGTTTCCTTTGGCTATCTCTTCAGCCTTTCTTTCAAGCTTGCTTATGGGGTTGAAAACAAGCCTCTCAAAGGAGAATATTACAAAAAGGGCTAGCAGTAAAAATACAAAAAATATACCTACCCCTTTGTATGTACCATCTAGCTGAGCTTTCAGTATGGTTGATTCAAAAGGTACAAAAACCATCACAGCCCCCTGAACTTTACCCACCTCCCAGTTTAGGTCCCTCTCCGGTTTATATAGGTCCTGTATAACCTTGGGCATATTCTGGACTTGGCCATGGCAAGTAAGACAGCTCGCATCTGGTATAACGGCGGATGCGTACAGGAAGTATCTCTCATCTTTGTAGTTCACAATACCATAATACTCCTTCTGACCTGAGCTTCTTAAAAAGGCTATTATCTTTGCTTCTAGTGCATCTGGATTATCCTTGGGGTTCAACGGGTTAAAAGCCACCTGTCTAAGAGAAAAGTTTGGCATATCTTCGCTCACTTTCTTGAATATGGAAGCTGTGAAAAAGCTCGAGGACATTGCTTCCAAAACAAAGTCCTCCTGCAGGCATCCTCTTGCCCTTTCAAGAAGGTTATACATCTTAGGCCTTAGAGTGTTTCTCACATATCCTCTCGATGCCTGAGTAAAAGTCATGGCTGTTTTGATCTTTTCCCTTGAGGTATCAACGGCTGTTGATATGGTGTTCTCATAGGAATAAAAACCGACAGCCAAACCGCTGATTAGACCCAAAAGTAATATGGGAAGACTAACTTTCCACTTTATGCTTCTTGGTAGTAGCCTCATTCTATTACCCTCCTTGCTTTTTCTAAAAACCTTTTTGCATGCTTTTCATCCGGTATCTCTCTGTAAAGTATGTCTATAAGCTCCATTAGGTTATTTTTTGTCATATGACGCTCTTCATAGCCTCTCTCCTTGAGTATCTTATTCCAAAGCAAAGGACCTATAGGTCCTATCTCCTCTATAAAATATGCTCTCACAGCAACCAACTTGCTCTCTTCTATGAACTCAAATGCAGCGTTGGCTCTTAATGGTGGAGCAATTCTTGAAGCAACTTCAATGCTAATGTCCATTGGGTTTAAAAACTCTTTTATCCTAAGACTGTACAGAGAGAATCTGTTCTTAGTACCAGGTAGTATATCTGTATGTTCATCCATCAGCTCATCCAACGCATGCACAGTTTTGAAAATCAAAGAACCTCTGTAAAAAAACTCATAAAGCCTTTTGCCTCCATAGAGCAAAACATCAAAGAAGGCATTCATTTTCTTTGTGGACACTTCCTTCTGCACTAAAAGGAACTCTTCCCTGCTCATAAAAGTCGTCTCTATGATTTTTTCCATGTTTTCCATGGAAGCGAAGATCAGTGGAACTTCTGGTTCTGTAGCATAAGCAGCTATATAGCTACTTTCTCTGTCAACTGTAAAACTCTTATGACCATCAGTGCTGTAACCTTTATCTGAATATAAAGCTACAGGTGTTCCTTTCTGAAGCATGACCATAAAGAGAAACTCTCGATTGCTAGACAGGACCATGTATCCATTCAAATGCGACTCTTTCATATGATGCATGAGCTTTTCCAAATCGATGTGAGAAAGCCTCATACAGGAGAGGAACTCACGCCCATAGGAGACAAAATTGTAAGGGGTCGGTGGAGTTCTCTGCTGGTCTCTGAACAAAAGCACGTTTATCAAAGGTACTTCAAAGAAAGATACAGTTCCGGACATTTCCTTTGGCTTATAACCTTTGTAGTCTATGTTCTTCCTTGACCCGTCTCTCTCTATGCTCATACCAGTTATCGCTTCCCCTTCTGTGTAGAGTATGTAGTGGTCCTCATCCCAATAAGAGACCTTAAAGTACCCGGAAAGCTTCCTTGAGGAAACATCAATAAATAGCTGGTTTAGATTCACAGCTCCTAAATTCAGTTCACTGTAGACTGCTCGCCTTTGCATACTTTTTTACCAAAACGTTCTTGACAATCTTCATGAAAGTCTCAACCACTCCCACGCCTTTTATAGCAACAGCCTCAACAAAGTCTGTCCCCCATGGGTTGAACATCATCTCCATGTCTTCTATTGGCATGGCTGTTGGCATGTCTCTTTTGTTGTATTGGACTACAACCGGCACCTCAAACAGATTTCTCCCCTCCTCCTTTAGAACTGCCGCAGTTTCCCTCATGGTAAGGAAGTTTACCCTCTCTCTTTCCTTTTGACTATCTACCACAAAAACAAGCCCGTCAACATCTTTTAGTATAACTTTTCTGAGAGGGTGAAGTCTAAACTGCCCTGGTGTTGTAAGAGTCTTTATCTCAAGGTCAATGCCCTCTATGTTAATGCTGCTGATAAACATTTCTACAAAGAGCGTTCTCTGCTCATCAGTTTCCATGCTTATCATGTCCCCTTTGACTATTCCCCTCTCTCTCAGCATCTCATAGAGCTTTTTTACGTTAGTGCTTTTCCCAGCAAGGCTCGAGCCAAAATAAACTACCTTTAACCTCATACTCCCATGACCTTTCTCAGTTTATCCTCAATGGTTTGAAGGTCTATCTTAACTACTTTCTTCGGCACGAGCTCCAAACGGGAAAGAGTTTCTTCAAGTTCTTGAGCTGCCTGTTTGAGAAAAAGCCTTACAGACCCTATGGCTGTGCCACCCTTTACCATAATCCCCATCAAAAACCTTGGCTTTACAGCCTTTATTATCACATCACTGTCTTTGCTTTCAAACTGGACCATATCAAGCTCACTGATGGAGAGCATCTTACCCATCTCTAAGGTAGCTCCAAATATACCGCTTACGAGGCTCGCTACAAACTCTGCCAGTTCTTCGGAAGTCTTTCCTTTCAAAGAAATTATCCTTCCAGCATCGTCTGCGAGCACTATGAGCTCAGGGTTGGTTTTGGAAAAAAGGTTTTGGAGAATGCTATCTATTCCCCTTCTTATTTCATCGCTCAGCTCGTACTCTACAATATCGAGCTCCATCTTATAAACTACTCCTTTCTTACTGTTCCCATATTGTACTTCAGCTCTGGATACAGCGGGAAGTGTTCGCAGAGCTCTATAACTTCCTGCTTGACCCTCTCTATAAGAGCATCGTTCTTTATATCTTTTATGACCCTAGATATGAGCCTTGCTATGAGTCTCATCTCGTCCTCTTTCATGCCCCTTGTGGTCATTGCCGGAGTGCCTATCCTTATACCGCTCGTCTTTACAGGGGGAAGTGGGTCAAAGGGAACTGCGTTCTTGTTGACTGTTATATTGGCTCTTCCGAGGGCTTCTTCTACTTCTTTTCCCGTTAGTCCTGTGTTTCTGAGGTCCAGAAGGACCATATGGCTGTCTGTACCTCCGGAGACTATCTTAAAGCCTTCTTTCATGAGCTCTTCAGCCAAAGCCCTTGCATTCTTTACAACTTGCTTTGCATACTCTTTGAACTCCTCTGTGAGTGCTTCCTTGAAGGCTACAGCCTTTGCAGCTATCACATGCATCAATGGTCCACCCTGTATACCAGGGAAAACAGACTTGTCTATCTCCCTTGCAAACTCTGCTTTGCATAGAATAAAACCGCTCCTTGGCCCTCTCAGTGTTTTGTGCGTTGTAGAAGTTACAAAGTGAGCATACGCCACTGGGTTTGGGTAAACACCGCCAGCTATAAGGCCTGCATAGTGCGCCATGTCCACCATAAGGTAAGCACCTACGTTGTCCGCTATCTGTCTCATCCTCTCCCAGTCTATCACCCTTGGGTATGCTGATGCCCCTCCTACTATCATCTTAGGCCTGTGATCCTTGGCAAGCTTGTACATCGCATCGTAATCTATGATCTCCGTCTCTGGATTGACTCCGTAATAAACTGCATTGTACATCTTCCCGGAGAAGTTTACCTTGGCACCGTGTGATAGGTGCCCCCCATGAGCCAAGTCCATACCCATTATTGTGTCTCCTGGCTTTAGCATAGCCATGTATACTGCCATGTTGGCTTGAGTTCCAGAGTGTGGCTGGACGTTTGCATGCTCCGCACCGAAGAGTTTTTTCACTCTATCTATGGCTAAGTCTTCTGCTATATCTACAAACTCACATCCACCGTAATATCTCTTGTGGGGTAGCCCTTCTGCGTACTTGTTGGTCATAACTGAGCCTTGAGCTTCCATAACGGCAAGGGATGTAAAGTTCTCTGAAGCTATAAGCTCAAGGTGGTAAAACTGTCTTTCGTACTCTTTTAAGATGGCTTCGTAAATCTCTGGGTCTGTTTCAAGCAATCGTCTCATATCTCCTCCTTTAATAAAATTTAGCTTGCAATAGCAAACCAAAAGATTACCCTTAAATTATGAATATAACACACCTACTTGCTCTCTTGATCTTTTTTATATCTCTCTCCTTCTCAGAGCAGAAAGTTTTCTATCTAATGGGAACTTATGCTATCTTGGATCTTCCGGATGGAAAAGACCATGAGGCTTACAAGTATATGAGAAGTCTAGAAGAAAAGCTTTCGGACTATATAGAAGACTCGGAGGTCTCTAAGATAAACAGGTACGCTGGGAGGAAAGCCGTTGATGTATCTCCAGAGACCCTTGAGGTGGTCAAAAAAGCCCTTTACGTGTCTCAGATGACGGATGGTGCTTTTGACATAACCGTTGGAGCTTTGACCATAAGAGCAAAAAGGCTAAAGGAAATTTCAAAAGACCAAGCAAATAAACTTATAGACTACAGAAAGGTGAAAACTTTGGACGACAAAGTATTTTTGGAAGAGAAAGGCATGGCCATTGACCTCGGTGGTATAGGCAAAGGGTACGCAGTACAAAAGGCTTATGAGTGTATAAAAACACCTTGGGGGTTCATATCCATAGCTGGAGATATGAAGGTCTGGGGACACAAAAGGCTAATTGGTATTTACAACCCTGCAACTGGTGGGGTGCTTATGGAGGGCATAAACAAAAAAGACCTGTGCCTTTCTACATCTGGAAACTACTTCAGAGAGCATATTGTGGGGAAAACAAACAACCTGCTTCAGGTGAGCGTTGCGCATACAGACTGCACCCTTGCAGATGCTCTTTCTACGGCCATCTTTGCCATGGATGACAGAGAAAGGGAGGAGTTTCTCAGAAGACATCAAGATATAGGGTTCCTTTTGCTTTTTAAGGATGGTTCTGTCTATTACAATAAAGCATTTTTTGATTATTTTGAAGTAATAATCTTTAAAAATTAACTTAAAATAATAACCTATGAGCTGGCTAAAGTATGCTGTAGACTATGGCATAATAGGCTTTCTCTTTATTCTTAGCATCTTCTCAGTAGGCATAGCCATAGAGAGGTTTCTCTTTATAAAGAAGGTGGACATGGGCAGATACCAAACAAAGCAGGAGATGGAAATAGACTTAACAAGAGGCATACATTGGATAGCAACCATAGGTTCCAATGCACCGTACATAGGTCTTCTTGGTACTGTTCTTGGCATAATGCTCACCTTCTATACCATAGGTCAGGAAGGTTTTGTGGACACAAAAAAGGTGATGGTAGGTCTTGCTTTGGCTCTCAAGGCTACTGCAGTGGGGCTTTTAGTGGCCATACCATCAACCACACTTTATAATACACTCCTGAGAAGGATAAGGGAAAAGGTAGCCTTATGGGAAGCTAAAAATGGAAGAGAGAGAGTTTAAAGATATAAACGTAATACCCTTGGTCGATATAATGCTCGTGCTTCTAACCATAGTGCTGATCACTGCTACTTTTGTTGTACAAGGTTCTATACCTGTAAATCTTCCAACCGCCAAGTCCAAAGAAAAAGGAGAAACCAAGGGTTTTGAGATAGTCATTAAAAAAGATGGCACGATAATGGTCAACGGCAGGCAGATGAGCCTTAAAGATATGGAGATGGTTATGTCTGGTGTGGATAGGACTTCCAATATAAAAGTCTTTGCTGATAAAGATGCAAAAGTTCAGGCTCTTGTAAGCGTCCTTGATATGCTTAAGATGTTTGGGTTTACAAAGGTCTCTATAAGAACAGAGATCAAGTGATGCATTACAGATTAAGAGCTTACTCAGCATCCTTCTTCTTACATTTATGTTTACTCCTTTTTCTTCTTCTTTATAAACTTCCATCTTATAAAGTCGTGGATATAGACCTTACCGAGGTTGAAATAAAGAAGGAGGTTGTGGAAAAGGAAATTTCAAAACCCTCGAAGGAGATAAAACCAGAGAAATTACCAGAAACTGTAAAAAAGAAACCCTCTATAGAGGAGCAAGCTGTACCAGAGGCTAAAAGTGAGGTAGAGATACCAAAAGCGGAGGGCATAAAACCAAAGGAAGGTGGTGTTCAGGAAATGGAAAAAGCTATCTCTGAAAAAGCTAGAAAGGAGGGTGAAGCCATCGAAGCAACAAAAGAGCTTCGTGAAGAGTTTTTGAGAGAAAAGCTTGGTGTCATATCCAGCATAGTAAAACAAAATCTAACTTACCCACCTCTTGCAAGAAAATTGGGAATGGAAGGTAAAATGGTAATTTCTTTTTTACTTACGAAAGATGGGCGTGTTGAGGACATAAAGATTGAACAGAGTACAGGATATAGATTACTTGATGAGAATGCGATTAAGACTGTAAAGAGGCTAGAAAAACTTATGCTCAAGCCTCCTGTTGATGTGAGAATAAAACTTCCTGTAATATATAGGCTTGAGTCAACTACTCTTGCTTAAAGAAGCGGGAGCTTGCTCCATCCCATAAAGGAGAGCATTAGGCTGGTTGACAATCAGCCCTTGATACTGTTCTTGAACTTCCACAAGCCCTCTTACCATTATGTTGGTTGCACCTACTATGTCTGCATGTTCCTTGTATCCACAGTTTTTACATTCAAACTCTGATTGACTTTTCCTGTTTTCCTTTGAGGTATAACCACACACAGGACACATCTGAGATATGTAAGATGGGTCTACAAAGATAGGAGAGATGCCATTATAGAGAATGGACTTGTAATAGAGCTTTGATTGAAAACTTCTAAAAGCCCACTGATTAGACTGTCTTATCTCTTCTGTATTCTTCCTTCTGATTTTTCTTCTTTCTCTTATCCCAGTTAAATCTTCCATTACAAAGAGGGCTTGTGGATACTTGCTAACAAGGTATTTAGACACATAATGCATAAAACTCTCCACAAACCGTTTCTCTCGCCCTGCTACCTCTTTAAGTTTTCTCTTTGCAGAGCGAGTGCCTTTTGATTGGAGAGCTTGCCTCAATCTTTGATATTTCTCTTTTAC
>JAXSMZ010000024.1:0-23480 GCA_037924335.1 Aquificaceae bacterium | reverse complement strand
AAAAGACCAAACAAAACCATATAAAGCACTTGGAATAGACTTTGGAATAGACAATCTTGCTACATGCACTGATACAGATGATAATAGTTTCATAGTAGATGGCAGAAAACTTAAATCCATAAATCAGTGGTTTAACAAAGAGTTGGTAAGGATAAAATCAGTCTATGCAAAGCAAGATATAAAGACTATTACCAAGAGGCTGGCGGTTGTTCAAGAAAAAAGGAAGAACCAGATAAGAGATTACATGCATAAGACAGCCAAGATGGTAGTGGAGTATTGCCTTGTAAATGGCATAGATTGTGTAGTGGTAGGCAACAACTCCTCTATCTTTTATGAACCCAATCTTGGCAAAAAGAACAATCAAAACATGATCTTTATTCCTCTTGGCTATCTCAGAGATCTCATAAAGCACAAATGCCAAAAGTATAGCATTCATTATGTAGAAGCAGATGAAGCTTATACCTCTCAAGCATCTGCTTCAGGCAAGAGGATAAAGAGAGGGCTATATCTGACAAGGGATGGCAAAGCGATTAATGCAGACACTAATGGTAGCTTAAACATTTTGAGGAAAGCAGGTTTTACTCTTAGCTTTTCTCATATTCCAGTGCCAAGAAGATACCAAGTATGGGGGAATGGCTCAGTGCCATACCTCGTAGTGGCTGAGTGTGAACCAGCCTCTGTGGATAAGGCAGGCTTAAGACCTGCAAACTCCACAGGAAGCTCCATCTTCTATAGGATGGAGTAGTTCACCATATTAGGCTATGAACGTAGAGAACCTTATCCTAAATGTGGAGCTCTTTTACCTTATAAACCATGCAAGACATCCATTGCTCGATGAGTTTTTTAGCAGCTTTTACCTTCTTGGGAAGGGATGGGTGCTGATTCCTGCTTTGCTTTTCGTTTTCATGTTTCAAAGGAAAAGATTAAAGCTCTTTGTTTTTTCTGTAGCCCTGGAAAGCCTTACAGTAACCCTCCTAAAATCCCTATTTGATATACCAAGGCCAGCAAGCATGCTAAAGGATGTCTACCTTCTTGAGAGTCTCTACCATAGGTCTTTCCCATCGGGGGATACAGCTATGGCCTTCTTGCTTGCCTGCTTTTTCTCTCAAAGAGCCCCCTTTATCCTGAAATTTCTTTTATTTGCTTACGCCTTCCTAATAGCATACGGAAGGGTATACTTGGGAGTTCATTTTCCCCTAGATGTGATCTCTGGTGCTCTTATAGGCATCTTTTCCTATAAGTTGGTTAAAATGATGTTAAGATCAGCTTATGATTAGCCTTGTTCTATTCTCCTTCTATTTTTTTGTCTTTGGAAATTGGTTTTTGAGCTTTACGTCCCTTGATGAAGGAAGGAACATGGATGCTGTTTTAAACATGATAAAAGATGGTAACCTTTTGGTGCCCTATTATAACTGCAATACAAGGTTTGAAAAGCCACCACTTCTTTACTGGATGGTAATTCTCTCTTCGCATCTCTTTGGTCTGAGCGAGTTCTCAGCGAGGTTGATCTCTGGACTCTCAGCAGTTGGAGTTGCCCTCTTTACCTACATGATAGCAAAGGAGAACTTTGGGGATACTTTAGCAAAAAGGGGCTTTCTCATCCTTTTGACCTTTCCCCATCTTTGGATAGAGTCAAGGGGTGTTGTTCCTGAGATGCTTCTTAACTTCTTTATGATAGGGGGGCTTTACTTTTTCTTGGAGAAAAGAACAAGCATAGGCTGGATCTTCATAGCTTTAGCCTTTTTGACAAAAGGTCCAGTTGGTTTTTTACTTCCCTTAGGTGTCTATATACTTTGGAAGAGGGATTTAAGAATTTTCACGATTAGGGGTTTTTCCCTCTTTCTGCTTGTAGGTGGGAGTTGGTACTTTTATATGTTTTACAAGTTTGGCTATCTCTACTTTTACAATTTTTTTATCTACGAAAACATTATGAGATACACAGGGCAGAGAAGTGTCCACAATTATCCCTTTTATTACTACCTTCTCGTAATTCTTGCATCAACAGCCTTTTATATCCCTCTATACCCAAAGCTCATAAGGGTATTAAGGAAAGAGCTACTTCCCTATATCTTTTGGTTCCTTTATGTGCTTGTTTTTTTTAGCCTTGCCAAGAACAGGCTACATCACTATCTTCTCTTTTCCTATCCACCATTAGCCATTATGCTATCTCACTGTGCCACAGAGAAGTACATAAAGAGAGTAGTCTATTTGGCTTTTCCTCTTCTACTTTTTCTTCTATCTTACTCTTACTTTTACGAAAAAGATAGGTTTACGCCAAGGGCCTATCCCATTATAAAGAATTACATTGGAGACGTTTACTTTTACAGGTCAGAAGATTCGGCTTTGGTCTTTTACTCCCAGAGATGTATAAGATTTTTGGAAAAACCAGATGTAAGACAAAAGGCTCTCATTGTAACAAAGAAGAATTATGCATCTGATTTTTCATCTTGCAATGTTCTGGTTGAAGGTAAAGAGTTCAATGGAAATTATGTGCTTTTGGAATGCAAAGAGGTCATCGAACATAACATTCCTTGACGTACTTTTTCAGCTCTTTGGCTATGTCTTCAAACTCCCTCTCTGTGTAAGTGGTCTTGTTTGTAAACTCTGGGTCCAGCGTTTTCCCAGGTATAAATCTTTGAAGGTAATATCTCTTTGCACCTTTTACAAGGATTCCTATCTGGATTAGGTCATCCCTTGAGAGTTGGTCCTTTACAACCGTAGTCCTAAACTCGTAATCTACCCCAGAATCCATGATCAGCCCTATGCTTTCCTCTATCCTCTTTGTATCCACCTTTGCTCTAACAACCTGGTCGTACTTCTTCAACGGAGCTTTAACATCCATGGCTATGTAATCAACTAACCCCTTATCTAAAAGGCTCTTTACAACATCGGGGAAAGCACCGTTTGTATCGAGCTTTACAGAAAAACCAAGGGCTTTGACTCTTTCAACAAATCCTTCCAAGCCCTTCTTTTGCAAAGTAGGTTCTCCACCAGTTATGACAACACCATCTAGCTTTCCTATCCTTTCCATCAGGAATGAAAAAACCTCCTCTTGAGGTATGAGAACACCGTAACGTTCGGGGAGGACAAGCTCCACATTGTAACAGTATGGGCATCTAAAGTTGCATCCCTGAGTGAAGACTATACACGCTACTTTCCCAGGATAATCTATTAGGGTGAACCTCTGAAGACCGCCTATTTTAAAAAGGCAGTAAGGATCTTCTTTCTGAAAGTGTTCTTTGTAACCCGCAAAGCTCATGTTATTCTATCCACTCTAAAGGTTCTTCTCATCTTAAATTCCTCCCTTTTTCCTTCATTCCATTGGTGGACTGGCCTTAGATATCCAACAACCCTTGAGTATATCTCTGTTTCTTCAGCACAAAGTGGGCATCTATCCTTCTCACCCGGTATATAGCCATGGTTGGGGCAGACGCTGAAGGTTGGTGTTATAGTAAAGTAGGGTAGCTTGTAGTTCTCACATACCTTCTTAACAAAGTCCCTAAGGGCTCTTGCATCGTATATTCTCTCTCCAACAAAAAAGTGAAGTACTGTTCCACCCGTATAACGTATCTGAAACTCATCTTGAAGGTCAAGCGCTTCGAAAGGGTCATCCGTGTAATTCACTGGGAGCTGTGTAGAATTTGTATAAAATGGCTCAGCCCCCTTTTTGTATCTATCCTCGTTAGCAACTATTATATCTGGAAACTTGGTCTTGTCTATTTTGGCAAGCCTATAGGATGTGGACTCTGCCGGCGTGGCCTCAAGGTTGTAATTGTTCCCAGTCTTTTCTTGAAACTCTATAAGCTTTTCTCTCATGAAATCAAGGACCTTAATAGTAAAGGTTCTACCCTCGTCCGTGTATATGGGTTTACCAAAAAGGTTTAGGCATGCTTCGTTCATTCCTATTATTCCTATAGTAGAAAAATGGTTTTTCCAATACTCTCCGAACCTTTCCTTTACACTTCTTAGGTAGAATTTTGAATAAGGGTAGAGCCCTTTTTCTGTGAGCTCTTCCAAAACCCTCCTTTTTATTTCAAGGCTCTCTTTAGAAAGATCCATAAGCTCTTCAAGCCTTCCAAAAAAGTCCTCTTCAGACTTGGAGATGTACCCTAACCTGGGTAAGTTTATAGTTACAACCCCTATAGAACCAGTAAGAGGATTGGCTCCAAAATAACTCCCTCCCTTCTTTTCAAGCTTTTTAACCTCAAGCCTAAGCCTACAGCACATACTTCTCACATCTTCAGGCTTCATGTCAGAGTTTATAAAGTTGGCAAAGTAGGGTATTCCGTATTTACCGCTCATCTTCCATAGACCATCGTAGTTTGGATTTTCCCAATCAAAATCCTTTGTTATGTTGTAAGTGGGTATAGGAAAGGTAAAAACCCTTCCCTTTGCATCTCCCTCAACCATAACCTCAAATATGGCCCTGTTTAGCATGTCCATCTCTTCTTGAAACTCTCCATAGGTCTCATTCTTAACCATGCCCCCAACTATAACACCCTGGTGCCTGTAATACTCTGGGACTTTCAGGTCAAAGGTTAGGTTTGTAAAAGGAGCTTGAAAACCCGTTCTTGTTGGTATGTTCAAATTGTAAATAAACTCCTGAATGGCTTGTTTTACCTGTACATAGTTTAGTCCATCGTACCTTATGAAGGGTGCCAGGAGTGTATCAAAGTTGGAGAAAGCCTGAGCACCAGTTGCTTCACCTTGCAACGTGTACAAGAAGTTAACAGCTTGACCAAGTGCAGAAGTGAAATGCTTTGGAGGTCTACTCTCAACCTTACCGGGAACACCTCCAAACCCTGTGAGCAAAAGGTCCCAGAGGTCCCATCCTACACAGTAAACGCTAAGGGCTTGTAGTTCATGGATATGAAAATCACCATTGACATGGGCTTTCTTTATCCTCTCTGGGTATACCCTGCTCAACCAGTAGCTCCTGCTCACATGAGAAGTTAAGTAAAAGTTAAGCCCTTGAAGGGAGTAAGTCATGTTGCTGTTCTCTCTTACCTCCCAGTCTTCTCTGTTCATATACCTTTCAACGAGCTTTATGCCTTCTCTCTCAAGAATAAAGGACTTTGCTATTTCCTTATAAGGACTTTCTAAAAGGACCTCCTCTATAAGGTCAAAAAGTTCTCCTTCAGACATATCATCCTTGAGCCTTTCAAGTATACGGCTTACTAGGGCATCCATATCCTCCCCTTTTATTCTCTCTTCAACATCCAAACCCTTTAAAATCCCCCTAACTTTTTCTTCTATTTTGAGCATACCTTTTTAATATAAGCTTATAAGAGGTATACAACAACAGCAGTTAAAACTAAGTTAAGAAGAGATAAGGGAAGCAGTATCTTCCATGCTATTTCGGTTATATCTCTTGCCTGAAACCTTGGGAGCGTCCAATGGAGCCACAGAACAAAGAAGACAAGGGCAAAGACCTTCACAAGAAACCACAAGTATGGAGAAAAAGGTCCAAAGATATGCGGTCCAGACCATCCACCAAAGAAGAGGATCACAGCAAGGGCAGAAAGACCTATCACGTTCAGATACCATTCTGCCAAGGGGAATATCCCAAACCTCATACCTCCATACTCTATGTTGTAGCCTGTTACCAGCTCAGCCTCTGCCTCCTGTATGTCAAAGGGAACTCTCCCAGACTCTGCAAGCATGCAGAAGAGAAAGAGCACAAAGGCAACTGGCTGGTAGACTATGTACCATACCCCATCCCTCATCTGTGCTTCTACTATTCCTGTGGTGCTCATAGTTCCTGCAAGGAGTATCACACCCAAGACTGAAAAACCAAGGACAACCTCATAGGCTATCATAACGGCCGCCTTTCTTAGGGAGCCTATAAAGGCATACTTGGAGTTGGATGCCCAACCTGAGAAGATGGTGCCGTAAACTGCGAGCGAACCCATTGCAAATATAAAAAGAACGGCTATGTTTATATCGGCAACCAAGGGTTTTATCTCATAACCAAAGACCCAAAAGCTAGGACCTATGGGGACAACGGAAAAAAGTAGGAGTGTAGGTGTGAGAGATAGGACTATGGCCAAGTAGTAAATGGCTCTATCTGCGTACTTTGGTATTATGGATTCTTTAGTGAGGAGTTTTATACCATCTGCGAGGGGTTGTAAAAGTCCAAAAGGTCCAACGAGCTTGGGTCCCATCCTTGCCTGTATATGCCCAGCCAGCTTTCTCTCAAACCATGTCAGATAAGCTCCAATGCCCAGAAGAACACCCAAAAGAAAAACTACTTTAAGAAGGGTTATAAAAAACTGAACAGCCAGCTCCATGCTCACTATTATATCATGCAAAGAATACGAGTCTCAGCATCCATCCAGTTATAAGCTGGAAAATAACAAGAAGCAAACCTATAAGGCTTATGATGACCCCCTTTCTTCCCATGTCCTTCCCCTTGAACCAGATAAAGATAAAGGAGATTAAAGCGTAAAGGAATAAGAGCACGCCGTTCCATTTATGTGGAAATCCCCATAGGAAAGGTATCTTAGACTGAACAAGGGGAACCTTTGACACAGCAAAGCCTGCAAGCACTGCAGAGATTGAAAGGACTATCAGAAGACCATGAAGCATGATAGTGTATCTAAAAACTGATGCATTTTTGAGTAGGGTAAAGTTAAGCAGATAGAGCAGGAAAACGACCAGCGCCACAACCAATGTAGTGTAAGCAAACAATGGGTGGATCAGCATCTTACACCTCCAATAGAGATTCCAAGGATATTATACTATTGTATAAATCCTTAAGTATATTCTCATAGTCTACCTTTCCCTCCTCAACCATGTCCATGAGGTACTCCAAATGCCTTGTAAACTCTTCTGAAACAAAGGATTTCATATCTTCCCTACTGCTCATGTACATGTAAGCTTCTTTTCCAAGCTTAGTTGGTATTAGAAAACCCTTTACTTCTATCACATAGCCCCTATTGAGAAGCTTCTCTATGGTGGAGGCATAGGTGGACGGTCTTCCTATCCCCTTTGCCTTCATCTCGTGAATGATATCTCCCTGCGTATATAGAAAGGCTTTTGGAAGCTCTTTTATTTCCGCATGTACCTTAAAAGTTCCTTCCATAAAAGGTTGTAGTTCAATAGGAAGAAGTCTGTTCCAACCATCTTCTACTATCTGAGTGGTGAGGGTTAGCTTTAGCTCTCTATCCAAAGCCTCTATTAGAACATCTGCAACCTTTAATCTCACTTGTCTTGTTTGACTTGCCATGAACCTTTTGAAAACAAGGTCGTACAGCATCACATGCTCTTTGTTTATACCTTCCAGCTGACCGCTTAGCATCATGGAGCGTAGCTCCTCAGCCTCCATGACCTTTGTAGGTCTTATACACTCATGAGTTCCCCCCTCTTGCCAAGTCCTTGGAGTAAGGTATTCCTCGCCCAGCTCCTCCCTTATGTATTCCTTCGCCAAGTTTATTCCAAAGTCTGAAACCCTTACAGAGTCAGTTCTATGGTAGGTTATAAAGCCAAGTTCAAAGAGCGTTTGGGCAAGCTGCATGGTCTTTGGGACAGAAAACCTATGCTTGGAGTTGGCATCCTTTAAAAGCGTATCAGTGCTGTAAGGTGGTGGTGGGTTTTTTGTCTCCTCCCTTACGTTAATCAACTTTATCCTTATCTCATGGAGATTTTGGTAGAACTCTTGGGCTGACTTTTTGTCTTCAAAGCTAAACTCAAAGCGTAAACTCTTCTCCCCTTCTCTCGCGCTTGCAAAAACCTTGTAAACCTTCCTTCTGTATTCTTTTTCCCTATTTACTATCCAACCAAGTACAGGAGTTTGTACCCTGCCGGCTGAAAGCCAGTTTTTGGAGAAAGCTTGCTGCAAAGACCTTGAAAATTCAAAGCCTACCCATCTATCGGATACTCTCCTAACTATCTGGGATTTAACGAGGTTTATGTTAAAATCCCTTGGTTCTTTTAAAGCTTTTATTATGGCCTTTTTTGTAACTTCATGAAACTCCATCCTTCTTATGTTCTTGGTATATGGCTTTAAGAGCTCCATAAGGTCCCATCCTATCTTTTCTCCCTCCGTGTCTGGGTCTGTTGCTATGAGGATTTCAGAAGCTTCGGAGGCAAGCTTCCTAAGACTGTCTACTATCTCCCTCTTACCTTCTATGACGGCGTAAGCCGGAACTAATGAATCGTTTATATAAACACCATGAAAGCCCACATCCTTGGCAAGGTCCAGAACATGACCAAAGGAAGAAGTTATCATAAGGTATCTGTCTTCTACGGATGTTTCAAGGACTTCATGGTTTCCCACCCTACGCCTTATAGCTTTCCCAAAGAAGTTGGCAATAGTCCTTGCCTTGTTGGGGGATTCTACTACTATGAGAACAGGCTTTAGAACTTCTTGGTTTTGAGCTGGTACGTCACCCTTTAGGAATCTCCTCACTTTTGCCCTGTCTTGGTCTATCCTCTGCAAAACCTCATCTAAGGATATGTTATCCATGGGAATAAAACTTATCTCATCGCTCCACCATCTTACCCTCCTCTGAAGGTGTTTAAAAGCCCTTTGGTCATCCACCAACGTTATACAGAGACCTTCCGTTATGCCCCCAGCATACATCCTTGAAGTCCTACCGCTTGCCTGCAAATATCCAGTAGCATCTGAGACAACAAGGTAATGCTCTCCCTCTTCATACCTGAGGGTTATCTCATCGGACAGCTTTAGTATCTCCAAGACCTCTTGACTTGTCAAAAAGTCCTCTATCTCCTTCCTTAGCTCTCCTATCTTCCTTTCAAGCTCTGGCCTCTCCTTTAGGTAATCCTCGCTCAGATACTGGTAGCTTCTGAGCTTTGTTATCCACTGGTCTACCTTTTTTATGCTTTCGCTGAGCCTTTTGGCTATGTGAGGTCTTATGGATGTTAAAGCCCAAAGAAGATGTGAAAGGTTCTTTTCAAACTCCAAGGATATGACCATCTTGGGAACACCGTAGAAAAGGGCATACCTCACCACATGAGGAAGGTCTAAACCTCTTGCCAAAGGGTTTTTGTAAGATGCTATTCCAACTAGGACGTCTATCTTACCCTTTTCGTAGAGCCTCAGGTTCTCTTCGCCCAAGTCCTCGTAAGAAACAGCCTTTATACCCCCTCTTTCTAACTCTTTTATGACCTCATTGACCTTCTCCTTTCCCATATCGGAGGGGAGAAAGATAAGGCCACCTTTACCTAACCTTCTGACCCAACTCCCTAAAGACCCCTCTTGAAAGTTAGAGTATAGGTCTTTTATATTCCTCAGATAGAAGGTTGGTGTCCCAACCTCAAAGCCTAAGAATTCCCTGAAAAGCTTTATCCTGCTTGACCTTGGGTTGGATGTGGCTGAGGAAACAACAAGAACACCCTTTGCTTTCTTTGAAATCTCGCTTACTTCCTTAGATAACTCTTCTATATCTTTCCAGTCCTCTTCTAATTTTTTGAACTTCTCCTTAAGCCTTATCAGCTTCATAGCCTTCTGCACATCATCCTCTGAAAAACCAAGAAGATAAAGAGCCTTATCTATGTTCTTTGCTGTTTTTAAAAAGGAGTCTACATCGTCCACAAACAAAAAGGATATATCCTTCGGCATTATTTCAATATTTTTGTAGAAGAACATGGAAGTAGAAACAAGTATGAGGAACTTCCCATCTTTGAGCCTTTTCTTCTTTTCTTCCTTTCTCTTTTTGCTCTCCTTGTCAAAAACGAGAATGTCTCTTTCCTCAACTCCTAGGCTTTTTAGCTTTCTTGAGGTCTGGTCCACGAGGAGCTTTGTAGGCAGGATAAGGTAAGACTTTTTTCTCCTTTTCGCCATATAGAGAGCAAAGCTCAATCCAAAGGATGTTTTCCCTACTCCAGTTGGAGCCAAAAGGGCAAAGGAATTACCGAGGATAGCTCTCTTCGCCCAAAGAGATTGCAAACTCCAAGGTCTTGACTTTATGTACCTTTCAAAGGTCTTCTCCCACTCTCTTACTTTATCTTCAATTTCACAGAGTCTTTTTATCTCACCTTCTTTTAGCACATCGCATACATGTCCCTTTTCAAAGGGCATACATCTTTCGCAGGGTAGACCTTTGCTGAGCCTTTCTGCATCTATGTTTCCTCCGCAGTTAGGACAAAGCTCCAAGAAAAGACTTTTTATCATAGCATTAAATTATTTAACACAAGTTGAGCTCACATTATCAAACTTTCTTGGGCTTTAACCTTATGCTATCAAAAAGCTCGTAAACTACCGGAAGAACTAAAAGGCTAAGAGGAAGGGCTGAGGCTATACCACCTATTATGGCTATGGCCAATGGTTTTCTTAGCTCTGAGCCTGTTGTGAGACCAAGGGACACAGGAATAAGAGCAAAGACTATGGTAAGCGTTGTCATGAGAATGGGTCTTAGCCTTTCCTTCCTTGCTTGCAGGATGGCCTCTCTTGTTTGATATTTCTCCTTTTTGAGCTGTATGATCCTCTCTATGAAGAGGACTGCATCCCTTACTACTATTCCCACAAGGAGTATAACACCAAAGTAGGATGGCACGCTTAGAGATGTACCAGTAATATATAAGAGTCCAAAAGTACCAGAGAGAACAAAAGGGAGCATCAGAAGAACTGTAAAGGGATGTCTGTAGCTTTCAAAGAGGCTTGCAAGAACCATATATACACCTATTACGGCTGCTATCAGAGAAAAGGCTAAACCTCCAAAGGCTTTTTTGAACTCCTTTGTCTGTCCTGCTGGCTCAAAACTGTAGCCCGGTGGGAGATGGTTTCTTAACCAACTTTCTACATCCTGAACAGCCGATGCCAAGTCTTTTCCAGAAAGGTTTGCATAAAAGGTAAAAGAGTACTGTCTGTTGTACCTGTTTATACTATGAAAGCCAGGTGCTATGCTGTAGCTGACCACCTGAGTAATGGGTATTAGGCTACCGTCCTTTGACCTTAAGTAGACTTTACTCAAGTTTTCCCAGTTTTTGACGAAGCTCTCGTCAGCCTTTATGTAAGCATCGTAGCTTTCGCTTCCCAGTTCGTAGGTTCCAAACTTGAACTTTCCAAAGAGGATATTCAAGGTCATTCCTGCACTCTGTACATCTATTCCTAGATCTCCCAACTTTTCTCTGTCTACCTTTATCTGTATCTGCGGCTCGTTGAGCCTCATGTCTGTATCCACATCCTTATATCCCTCCTCTGCTTTAAACTCATCTACCATTCTCTGGGATACTCTGTAAAGCTCGTCCAGAGATGTTCCCTTTATAACGTAGGTTAGGTCCGTCTGTTTTCCCATGCCCATAACAATGGGGAAAGTCTCAACGCTTATTTTCACATCCTTTAACTTACTCATCTCTCCTCTTAGTTGGTTCATTATGACAGTTTGATGAGGCCTTAAGGATTTATCCTTCAGAAATATAAAGGCCATACCGCCGTTTACATCAGGCCTTCCAGCTACACCCTGTCCTATGGCGACACCGAACCTATCTATGTATGGGTTTTTAAGCAGTATGCTTTCAATCTCCCTTGATTTCTTGTCAGTAAACTCAAAGGAAGAACCTACTGGGGTTTCGTACCTTACTATGATCATCCCTTCGTCAACTATCGGGAAGAACTCCCTCTTTGTTAATCTTAAAAACTCCAAACCGATAAGTACGCTCAGGAAAGAGATGGTCAAAACTATCATCTTATGGTCGAGGGACCATCTTAAAACTTTGTCAAAGAAGTTCTCAAACTTTCCGTAAGCTCTCATAAAGGGATTTTCTTTAACTTCCCTTATCATCCTTGCACTTGCCATAGGTGTAAAGCTAATGGCAACTATGTAAGAGACTGCTATGGCTACGACCAAAGTGATAGCAAAGCCTGAGAAAAACTGACCTATAACACCCTTTAGGAATATTATAGGCAAGAATATGATGACCAATGAGGATGTAGAGGCAAGAAGAGCGAATATGACTATACTTGTACCCCTTTCTGCTGCCTCTATCCCTAAAAGTCCTTCTTCTCTTCTCCTGTATATGCTCTCCAGGACAACTACAGCGTCATCTATCACTATACCAACAGCCACGGCAAGAGCCAGCAGAGTAAAGGTATTTAAAGAGTTTCCTGTATAGTACAGGAAGAATATGGCACTGAGAAGAGTTACAGGTATGGCAAAGAAAGGAATAAAGGTCAGTCTTAGACTTCCCAAGAAGAGGAAAACAACCAATCCTGTTAGGATGCTACCTATCATGATCTCCTCTATTGCAGCTGTACGGCTTTCCTTTGGGAATATGCTGGAATCGAAGGTCACGTCCATGCGTATACCTGGTGGAAGCTCCTTATTTAGCTCCTTCATCCTCTTTTCGACCGCATCGGCAACCTTTACTGTGTTTGTCTTTGACTGTTTGTATATGATGAGCGCAACAGACTGTTCTCCCTTAAACCTTGCCATTCCCCTTTTCTCATCCTCTGTAAACTCTACCCTTCCTACATCTCCAAGTTTTACGTTTCCGCTTATGTAAGCATTCTCCAACTCCTTTGGGTCCTTAACTTTTCCAAAAAATCTGAGTATGTACTCTTTATCCTTCCCATAGATAGCTCCCGATGGTACATCAAGATGGTTTTTTTGCAAAGTCTCCAACACATCCTGAGCCGTAAGCCCATAAGAGTAAAGCTTTTGAGGGTCTATCCTTACCCATAGGACATTGTCACGGAAGCCACCAATACCAACCTCTCCAACACCGTTTATCCTTTCGAACTCTCTCTTTATCACCTTATCGGCATAGTATGCCAATGTTTGGTAATCGGCAGTTTTTGAGTGAAGGTGAATGGCTAAGATAGGTGCTCCGCTTGTGTCTACTTTCCTTACCACAGGTGGGTCAACGCCAACTGGCATCTTCCTGTAGGCTCTTTGAACTGCATCCCTTACTTCTTGAGCAGCAACGTCTACATTCTTTTCCAAAACAAAGGTTATGATCACCCTAGAAAGCCCTGCGTAGCTCTGTGATACTACAGAATCTATACCGCTTATGGTAGATATCTCATCTTCTACATTCCTAGTTACGTTAGTGTCCACAACCTGAGGGTCTGCACCAGCGTATGTGGTCGTTACAGTGACCACAGGAAAGTCTACATCTGGAAGTCTATCTACGGGTATGTTTCTGTAAGCATAAAAACCGAGCAGTATGAAGGAGAACATGAACATCCATGTTGTGACAGGCCTTCTTATGAAAAATCTATGCATGGGTCTATTATAACTGATTGACTAGTCAATATGCAATATGCTATAATAGGTACCATGATGAGATTTATCCTTTTTTTAAGCTTGCTCATTTTTAGTTGCTCCAATAAACAGACACAAGCCCCTCAAGAGAGAGCTGTAGATATATCTACATATCGTGTAAAAAAAGAGCCTGTGGAGGTCTTCTACTCTACTAAAGCTTACTTTGAGGCCGAAAAGGATGTGGTTCTTAGACCAGAGGTAAGCGGAAGGGTGATAAGTCTTTTTGTGGATGAAGGTTACAATGTAAGAGCGGGACAGCCCCTTCTAAAGCTTGATGACTCTGACTATCAGAATACTGTAAGACAGCTTAGCAGTGAGCTCATGCAGGCACGCGTTAACTACGAAAATCAAAGGTCTGTGTACGAAAGGAGAAAGTTTCTGTACGAGAAGGAGCTGATAGCAAAAGAAGAGCTGGAAAATGCAAAGACTCAAATGGAAGTTTACAGAGAGCAAGTAAGGTCCATAGAAGCAATGCTCAAAAACGCCCAGCTACAGCTAAGAAGAACTATCCTGTATGCTCCCTTTTCAGGCTACGTGGCTCAAAAGTTTGTAAACATAGGAGATTACCTCACTCCCCAATCTCAAACCTTCAGGCTGGTAACGTTAAACCCCATAAAGGTAGTCTTCCAAGTACCCCAAGAGCTCTTGAGCAGTGTTAAAAAAGAAAATTATGTGGATGTAAAAGTGGATGGTGTTGGAAACTTCAAGGGTAAGGTCTTTTTCCTATCACCAGTGGCCGATAAAAGCAGGATGATAACTATAAAGGCTTACGTAGAAAACTCAAAGGGTGAGCTAAGGCCAGACATGTACGCAAAGGTAGGCATACCAGTATCCGTTCAAGAAGGCTTTAAAATTCCAGAGAACGCAGTGGTTCTCTTGGGCAACAGGAAGGTAGTTTGGAAGGTAATAAAGGATGCAGTGGAGCCTGTTTCTGTAAATGTTCTAAAGCAAGGTGAAGGCTATGTATACGTAAAAGCTAATCTGAAGGATGATGATGTTATAGCCGTTGAAAATGCATCTGTTCTCAATCAGGGGACAAAGGTAAGAGTGAAATGAGATATATGATACTTTTGCTATTTTCTTTTACGTTGGTGAAAGCTCTCACGCTGGAAGAATCTCTAAACATAGCTCTTAAGAACAACACAAACATAAGGCTTGCAGAGCTTGACCTCAAAAGAACCGAGGAGGATATAACGAAGGCAAGGTCTGGCATCTTGCCTAATGTAAGTCTCTCTTACTCTTATACAAGGTTTGATAAGTCCCTTTCCTTTGGGTTCACACCAAGGGATAGGCATTCTTATCTTTTTGAGCTAAGCCAGAGCATATTTGATAAGTCTCTCTTTGATGCTCTAAAGGTAGCAAGTCTTAGCAAGGAATTACAGAAATATATACTTGAAGACATAAAGAGGGATGTGGAAAATCAAACTAAGCAGATGTTTTACGCCTTGCTTTACAAAAAAGAGGTTGTCAAGCTTGCAAAGGAGAACCTATCTTACTGGGAAGAGAACTACAGGCTTGTGGAAAACCAGTACAAAGCTGGTATAAAGCCTAAGGTGGAGCTTTTCAGAAGCAAAGCACAGCTCGAAAGTGCAGGGGCACAGTACGAGCAGACTCTTGCGGACTACAGAAGATCCCTTGAAGACTTCAAGGCTTATCTTAGGGTAGAAAAGGATGTAGAACCAGAGGGAAGCCTAAGGTTTGAAGAGAAAAAAATAGACCTTAGCAGGGGCGTTGAAGGAAACAGTACCATACTTGTAGCAAAGAAAAGTCTTGACGTTTTCGAAAGAAAAATAGACGTTGCAAAAGATGCTTACTTTCCTACCATCTCTGGCTTTGCTACTTATCAGGGAAGTACAGGAAGAAGGAGTTTCACAGGCGGGACTGAGTGGATAAGCGGCTACACCTTTGGTTTTCAGCTCTCTTACAAGATCTTTGACGGTTTTTACAGAAAGGCAAACATAGCACAGGCTAACATAGACTATATGAAGCAGAAGGAGAACCTTTTGGATACAGAGTACAGGATAAAGGCACAGTTGAAGAAAACCGTTGAGGACATAACATCCCTGAGGGCGCAGATTAAGGCTACAGAAGAATCTCTAAAAGCAGCGGAAGAAGCTCTAAGGCTTGCCACAGAAAGGTACAAGTACGGCGTGGGAACACAGCTGGAGGTTCTGGACGCAAGAAACAACTACAACCAGACGCTCAGCAATTACTACATGCTCCTATACCTTTACATGAGCGACCTTTCTTCTTACGATAGGCTCACAAGATGAATACAAGGGAGAGATTACTTCAGTCTGCTAAAAAGCTCTTCTCACAGAAAGGCTACCACGAGACAAAGGTCTCGGATATAGTCTCCCATGCAGGACTATCCCAAGGAACCTTTTACTTTTACTTTAAAAGCAAGGAGGACATATTCAAGGAGCTGGTCAACATAATGTCACAGAAGTCCATAAAGCTTCTGGAAGAGTATGCACATAAAGAAGACCATGTGGAGGATATAATAAGGAACGCTATAGTTGATTTTTTCAAGATAATGTATGAAGAGAGGCACATAGCTTACATATTTCTCTTCCAGCTTGTGGGAACCAACGAAGAGTTCAGGAGGATGTACTTTAAAAAGACCAAAAGGATAAGGGAGCTTCTTATGGAAATTCTCAGCAAGGGTGTTGAGAGCGGACTATTCAAGTACAAAAACGTGGAGAACTTGGCAAATCTCATAATGGGCTATGTAAGGATCATCTATCTGGATTACCTGCTAAAGGAAAAGGTAGGGCTCAATAAACTTATTGAGTTTGTAAACGAAGGACTGGAAATAATCTTCAAAGGGATAAAAGGATGAGGTTACTGGTTGCTTTACTCTTCACAGTTTCATTCTCCTTCTCTTTGACCTTAAAGGATGTCTTAGGAGAGGCTCTTAAGAACAACCCAGAGCTAAAGGCTCAGGAGAGCACAGTAGCATCGGCTCGCTACAGCCTTAAGGCAGACATGAACCTTTATTTTCCAACCTTTTTCCTTAACACTTCGCAGAGCTGGTTTTCACAAAAGCAGAGGATGGACATTTCCATCTTTAGCATTCCACCCATCGAATCAACGAAGCAGAGCTATAAACGTTTTAACGCAGGCTTTAGAGAGATTCTCTACGATGGGGGTACAAGAGAGGCTAAGATAGACATATCTCGCTTAGAGGTAAAGGCTCAGGAAAGTCTATACGAGGAAAAGAAGTTGGAGATAGAAACGGATGTTATAAAGGCTTACATGGATGTGCTTTCAAGCAGAGAAGTTGTGGAAGTCCGCAGAAAACAGCTTCAAGCTGTAGAATCCCAGCTAAAAAGAGCAGAAGCCTTTTACAGAGAAGGGATTGTGGCCATAACTGATGTTCTCCAAGCACAGGTAAGGCTTGCTGAGGTTCAAAGGGATATGAGAGATTCGGAGGGGAACTATAGGGTAGCCCTTGCAGGACTCTCAAAACTTACTGGTGTATCTGAGAAGGAGCTCGAAAGCATAGAGCCAGTAAAGGTAGAAATGAGGGACCTTCCAAGCTTAGAAGAACTTTATAGTATAGCCCTTCAGAGGAGAGGCATCTTGGCAGCCTATAAGGAGCGTGTTTTCCAGGCAAAAAGGTCAAAGGATGTGGAAATAAGCAGGTATCTTCCTAAGTTTTTCTTGCAGGCTGAGTACATCTATTCAGACCAGAACCCTATACTGACTCCAAAGGGTGTTTACGGGGTATCGGCGGGTCTAAGCGTTGAATTCCAATCTTTAGAGCCTTACTACAGGCTTTTGAGCAGGGAAGAGGAAGAAAGGGGCATCCAGTTCAAGCTTAAAGACGCAGAGAGCTTGGTAAAACTTGAGGTAAAAAGAGCTTACGAGAACTTCCTCACCAGCAAAGACAACTTGCAGGTTGCAGAGAGTGCTCTGAGGTACGCAGAGGAGTACTATAAACTTTCAGAGGAGCAGTACAAGAACCAGATCATAAGCCTCACTGACCTTCTCATAGCGGAGGCAAGTTTGACCAAGGCCAGGAAGGATAGAGCAACAACCTATTATGAGTACATCAAGGCTTACTTTGAACTCCTACGTGCCATCGGAGGTAAGCTATGAGGAGGAGAATAGGTATAGCCTTTGTAATCTTGCTACTTATCCTTTTTACTTTCTTAGCCGCAAGGTGGATAAAGTACAGGATAGACTATGCCATAACGGATGCTGTGTTTGTAAAGTCTGATGAGCTTTCCAACGTAGGCTTCCGAAACGTTTCTGGACAGGTCATAAAGCTGTATAAAGATGTGGGTAACAAAGTAAAGGAAGGGGATCTTTTGGCAGAGATAGACCCTATAGATTATAAGACCCAGCTTGAATCCATAAGAGCAAGGATAGAAAGCCTTAGGGCACAGAGGAGTCAGCTCCTTATCCAGATAAGCAGGGTCTCTGGGGAGCTCAAAACCAACTATTCCATGTCAGAGCTCACAACCAAAGAGGTACTGGAAAAGGAGGAAGCCCTTAAAAGTCAGCTTGCCAAGGTTCAAACAGAGTTAGAGCTTGCCAGAAAGGACAGGGAAAGATACGAAAACCTCCTAAAATCTGGCGTTATACCCAGAAGGACCTATGAGGAAGCAGACACAAGGTACAGAATCCTTTTGGAACAGGATAGAAGTCTGAAAAAGAGCATTGATGAGCTGAGGGTAGTGTACAAAAAGTCCTTGGAAGGGGTAAAGCTCTCTCGCATAGCCTTCCTTAAGGAAAAGGAGTTAAAGGCTCAAATAGAAGCCATGGAAAAGGAGATAGAGAGCCTAAAAAGGCAGGAAGAGCTGGCCAAGAACAACCTAAGATACACCAAGCTACTGGCTCCTTTTGATGGTGTTGTGGCAAGAAGGTACATAAGTATCGGTGATGTAGTAAAACCAGGAATGCCCGTCTACTCCCTTATAAAGGATGGTTCTCTGTACGTTGAGGTTCTTATGGAGGAGTCTAAGCTAAGGGGTGTTCAAGAAGGATGTAAAGCTTACATAAGACTGGATGCCTATCCCAACAGGGTATTTGAAGGTGTTGTTGAAAGCATAAGCCCAGCTTCCGCTGCAACCTTTGCTTTAGTTCCAAGGGACGTATCCGCTGGTGAGTTTACAAAAGTGGTGCAGAGGATCCCCATTAAGATAAGGGTCGTTAAGGGAGATATATCTCTTTTGAGGGTTGGCATGGGTGGCGAGGTAGAGATAGAAAGGGTGAAGAAATGAACCAAAAGCCACTTTATGAGCAAGTTAACCCTTTGGAGAGGATGCTTATAACCTTATCTCTTATGGTAGGTGTTTTTATGGCCATACTTGATACCACAATAGTAGACATAGTAGTTCCCAAGATGATGGCCCCTCTGTCCACAGACCTTTACGGAGTCCAATGGGTGATAACAGCTTACATGACCATGGCAGCCTCTGGTATTCTTATAGTCCATTGGCTTGAAAGCAAAATAGGTCTAAGGAGGGTATTCCTTATAGGTCTCTTCCTTTTTGTCTTTGCATCCTTTTTCTGTGGTCAGGCAGCCTCTCTGGACCTTATGATCGCATCAAGGACTGTCCAGGGCTTTGGTGAGGCTCTCATAGTTGTCAGTGCAGAGTCCCTTCTTTTTAGTGTCTATTCACCAGAAAAGAGAGGTCTTGCCATGGGCATATACGGGCTTGGTGTGAGCTTTGCACCAGCCTTGGGTCCTACATTAGGTGGCTACATAACAGAGCACATAAACTGGAGATGGATATTTTACATAAACCTGCCCATAGGGATAATAAACTTCCTGCTTGCCTTTCTGACCCTTCCCCATCAAAAGCCACAGGAGACCTTTAGGCTTAACTTCATATCCTTTGGCTTTGTATCCATGTTCACCGTTTCTTTGCTCATCGTTCTTTCCAAGGGTCAGCAGCAAGGTTGGTGGAACTCAGACTTCATACTTTATATGTCCCTTATATCTGTTTTCTCCCTTCTGCTTTTCTTTCTCTCAGAGCTTTTATCGATGGAACCTCTCATTGACTATTCTATATTTAGGATAAAGGAGTTTTTTGTAGCTTTTCTAATTTACTGCTTCTTGCTTGGCTTTTCTATGTATCAGGTCTTTTACCTTATACCACTTTACTACGAGAATCTGAAAGGTATATCAACCATGCATACTGGGCTTCATATACTTCCCATGGCTCTTGCCATTGGTCTGTCTTCACCCGTTGCTGGTATGATTGCAGACAAAAGGTCGGAGATACTTTCTCTTACAGTCGCCACCTTCCTTTACATTTACTCAGCGCTCTTTATAGTCCCAAAGTTTAACTACTTTACACCTTCCTGGAGTTCTTCTCTGAGCCTAATAGTCATGGGCATTGGTATGGGCTTTTTCTTTGCACCCACTACTACTCTGGCTCTTAAAAAGCTTGGAGAGAAAACAACGCTTGGTATAAGCCTTATGCATTACATAAGGTTTGTGGGAGGGTCTTTTGGTACTGCTCTGGCAACCAATGACTTACAAAGGTATATGTGGGAGAACTTCCAAAGGTCTGTCGAGGTTCAAAATCACAATATAGTTATGGATTACCTTCAGGGGCTTACGAGCTTATTTCCAGAAGATAAGGCGGAGGCTGTGTTCTATGGTATACAACAGCTATATGCTTATTCAGACTCTTTCCAGAGAACCTTTTTCTCAGCAGGTCTTTGGGGACTTTTGGGCTCTTTACCCCTATTCATTTTGCTCTTTTTGTACATGAAGAGAAGGGTCAGGTCATGGCTTGGTTCTATGCCTTCCTAGTGGTCCTTGGTACATTCCTAGCTGTTTTGGGGATCACAAGCACGAACGTCGCCATACCAAAGATGATAGCCCCATTGCAAACGGATATGTACGGTATAGAATGGGTAGCTATCAGCTATATAGTTGCAACGGCTATAACCATACTCGCTTTCAACACAACAGTTGCGCGTCTGGGTCTTAAGAGCACATACATTCTTGGACTTCTTCTCTTCAGTTTAGGTAGTGCTCTATCTGGGCAATCTTCCAGTCTTGAGGAGATGGTCCTATTTAGGTTCTTACAGGGTGCAGGTGAAGGCCTACTCATACCATCTTCCCAGTCTATACTTTTTAACCTTTTTCCAGCAGAAAGGCGCGGTACAGCTATGGGCTTTTATGCTATGGCTGTTGCCTTTGCTCCTGGGCTTGGTCCAACGGTTGGCGGTTACATGGTAGAGTATTTTTCATGGAGATGGATATTTTATATGAACATACCTATAGTGGTCCTGCTTTTACCGGTGGCTTACCTTATGCTTCCAGACATGGGACAGAAGGTAAGAGTTCCTTTTAATCTTCCGAGTTTTTTGTCCATCTCTGTCTCCTCCATAAGCTTCATAGTTTTTCTTTCCAAAGGTGAGAGCTGGGGTTGGTTCTATTCAATGAAGAGCTTCTATGCCTTCACTTTAACAGTGATCTTCTTTTTGCTTTTTATCTTATTTGAACTGATTGGAGAGAGTACATTGATAGATTATTCCATATTTAAAGAACCAAACTATCTGTACGCTGTCATTACTTTCCTAGTAATATTTGGCTTTGTCTTCTTTCAAGTTATTTATCTCATACCTATATACCTAGAAAGCTTAAGGAATGTACCTACATTCCAAACGGGTTTAAACTTCTTGGGCTATGCCTTTCTTCTTGGTGTCTTTGCACTTTTGGGTGGTAGACTGAGCGATAAGATGGAACCCAAGATACTCTTACTTATCTCCCAAACTATACTTTTCATAACTCTATTCTTTTTCCTTTCCCACCTTGATTATTACACACCAAAGGTAAAGATCTTTTTCTACATGTGTCTCCTAGGAAGCGGTATGGGTTTTTTCTTTGCACCGCTTACGGCATTGGCCTTTAAAAGTCTCCAACAGCACCAGATCCCCATAGGTACAGCCCTTTACAACTATGCAAGACTGATGGGAGCATCCATAGCTACATCAATAGCAACTTATAGGCTTGAGACGGGCAAAGCCTTTCATTACGATGAGATAAACGGTATAAGGTCAGCTTTGGTCTCCGATACCTTTACACATTTTATGCAGGAAGCGTCCCATCTAAATATGCTTAGGTATAAGGTAGCTTTAGGGCAGTTTCAAAGCACCCTATCTGGCACCTATGCTGTACAGGATGCCTTGAAAGATGCATCTTATATAGCTCTCTTGAGCATACTTCTGACGCTGGTTTTTCTGTTTTTGACGAGAAGATCACCACCTTAACTCGCTTCTTTTTGCGTAGGTCTGAGGCTTTGCCTGGAAGAAGTCTGTTTTTGTGTCGTTTATAGTTCTAAAAGTGTCTATCCACTTCATAGGATTGTCTGTTATATCGGGATAAAGTGGTTTATATCCAATTTGACTTAGCCTTAAATTGCTTAAGTACTTTATGTACCTTTCTATTAAGGCATTATTTATACCTAGTATTTGATTCTGAGTTACATACTTACCCCACTCTATCTCCTTTTCTGTAGCAAACCTAAAGAAGTCGTATATCCACCTTTCTATATCTGGAGTGAAAAGCTCAGTCTGCTCCTCTTTTAAGGCGTTTATTATGTTCCTAAACAAGGTTACATGCGTCAGCTCATCCCTATTTATATACTTTATCTGCTGAACTGTGCTCCTAACCTTGTTCTGTCTTCCCAACGTGTAAAAAAAGGCAAAGCCAGAGTAAAAGTATAGACTTTCTAAAACATAGTTGCCAAAGACAGCTTTTATAAAGTTTTCTTCTGTAGGCTTTCTAATAAATTCGTTGTATAGCTCGGCTATAACTTGGTTTCTCTCCATCAGAACCTTATCTTCTCTCCAGTAGTTGTATATCTCATCAGCCTTTTCTGGGTATACTACGCTTTCTAAAATAAACTGGTATGAATAGGAATGAAGAGCTTCCTGAAACTCTTGTGCTGTTATGGACATGACAAGCTCAGGAGCTGAAAGATACCTTGCAAACTCTTTGAGCATGTTAACCTGATAACTGTCAAGGGCTATTAAAAAGCTAAGGACTAGCTCATAAGCCCTCCTTTCGTAGGGTGAAAGTTCATTATCGTACTGCTTTTTATCCTCTTGCATAGGTATCTCTTCTGGTATCCAAAAGTTGGTAAATCCCATAGTCTTGTAAAGCTCAAAAGCCCATTGATACTTGATGTTGTTTAGCTCCATTATATTTGTAGGATTTCCAAGCACTATTGACCTTTTGCTTGCTTCCCTGTCTCCCGAGGGATTGAAGATCATTACCCTTTCCATTTTAAAAACTACCTCCTGTATTCTATATAATATATCCCAATGCTAAACCCAGAATGGATAGTGTTTGGAAGCTTTGTTCTCGCTTCTCTTTTCCTTGACCTCTTTGTTTTTCATAGGAAGCCCCATAGGATATCTGTAAAAGAATCCCTTCTGCTTTCTCTCTTTTGGATAATTGTAGGACTTGGCTTTGGTTTGTACGTTCTTTATGCCAAGGGTAGAAGTCCAGTCATGGAGTATCTCACCGGTTACATATTAGAGAAGTCCTTGAGCTTAGACAACATATTTATTTTTATACTCATATTCTCCTACTTTCGTATACCAGAGGAGTATAAGCACAAAGTCCTCTTCTGGGGAGTGTTTGGTGCAACAGTTTTTCGTGGAATTTTTATATTCTTAGGTATAGAGCTTGTAAAAAGGCTTGAGTGGGTCATGTACATCTTTGGAATCATCCTAATAATATCTGCCGTCAAGCTTTTGACAACTGAGGAGAGGGAGTTCCATCCAGAGGAAACCCTTCTTTACAGAATTGCCACAAAGGTTCTCCCTATGAGACCTCAGGTGGATAAGGGGAGGTTTTTCATAAGAGAGGGTAAAATGATTTATGCCACACCTATCTTTTTAGCCCTTCTTTTTGTGGAATTCTCAGATATCATGTTTGCGGTAGATTCTGTGCCAGCCATACTTGCCATATCAAAGGACCCTTTTGTTGTTTACACCTCTAACATATTCGCCATACTTGGGCTACGTTCTCTATACTTTGCTGCAAACGCAATACTTCCAATGTTCCATTACCTTCATTATGGACTTTCCTTCATACTTGGTTTCATAGGGTTTAAGATACTAATATCAGACTTTTACCACATACCAGTCTTAGTATCTCTTCTTCTCGTTTTAAGCGCTGCCTTTTTGTCCATAGTGGCTTCTGTTATGTCAAAAAAAAAAGGAATCACTGACTTCATCAAACCACCCCCGCAGGAGACCCCCATGTCTATACAT
>JAXSMZ010000023.1:8498-23544 GCA_037924335.1 Aquificaceae bacterium | reverse complement strand
AGATTAAGATAAGACCCTCTGACCCAAACTCCATAAGAGGAATCATCCATTCTTTTTGTGATACCTCTGACTTGAACGGTCAGGTCAATGAGAAGTGCCAGCTCATTATGGAGTTTATGGTTTTTGCAAGTGATGGAAGATATGGAGAGATAAAAGCTGGTAAAAATACTACCCTTGCAAGCCTGATTAGTACTATAAACAATGAACAACCTTACTGGGGCACACCTACAGGGGAGGCTTTGTGGGAAGCCTATGACTTTTATAAGCAAAGTAACGACCATGCTTATGAAGCAAATTCAGCCTACATAAATAGAGGAAATGGAAATGTGGACCCTTACTATGATGGTTCTGGAGGAAACAGCTATCCTGTGCCTTGTAGAAAGGGTTTTGTTTTACTGCTTTCAGATGGTGCTTGGAATGGCAGTGTAGACCCAGTTGTGCCAGCCCGTATTATGGCGACGCAGGACCTCAGAAGCGACCTATCTGGAAAGCAAAATGTTTATACATACGCAGTTTACGCCTTTGGAGATTTAGACCCTTCAACAAAGCTTCAGGGAAGGCAGGCTATGATAACTACCGCCATCTTTGGTGGCTTTGAAGACAGAGATAACAACACTTGGCCCTTCCCCTTTACTGGTATTCAATACCCAGATGGAAGTGGAACTTGCTCTTCCCTTGAGTATACTGTAAGAACTAATATTCAAACGACTTCAACTACCTATTGCAACAGTAGAGGTGTGACTTATCCCCTTCCCCAGTGCAATCCTCCTAACAACTGGGATCAAAAGTGTGCGGAGTGGGATACAGCCTTTCAATCACCCAAGGATGGCCTTCCTTATAACTTTTATGAAGCGGATGATGCTGAAAGCTTAAAGAACGCCCTTCTTTCCGCCTTTGCCGACATACTTAAAAGAGCTTCTTCTGGTTCTACAGTTGCAACTCTTTCTGGAAGGTCTCAAGCCTCTCAAGTTGTCATACAGCCTTACTTTAGGCCAACCTATCCAACACTTAATGTGGAACTAAGGTGGCTCGGTTTCCTCAGGAGTTTTTGGATAGATACAAAGCAGAACCTAAGGGAGGATACTGTAGATAGCAAAGTTCTAAACATTGCTGGAAGTGTTATAGACAGGATCTTTCAACTCTTCTTTGATAGTAACCAAAACCAAACCATGGCATCCTTAATAGACAACGTAGAAACATGTACTTCAAGCGTTACAGAGCGATTGGACGAGGTCCGACCTGTCTTTGACAGCGGATGCAAGCTTGCAGAAATAGACCCATCCCAAAGGAAGATATATTATAACAAGGATGGAACTCTCACATCCTTTACCACAGGGGAGGCAAGCAACTTTACAAACATCTGGAAGGTATGTTCCAACAACCCAAGCATACTTTGTACCAACAACGGTGATTGTGGGGGTAATACATGCATTCCAGCAGATGCCAGCTGTATCATAAGGTACATAAGGGGAGAGGATAATCCTTCTGGATGTACATCCTATGCCTACGTGCAAAGACCTAGAACTCTTGATGCTTCTGAGTTCTGCCAAGCAGTAGGCTTAAGTGGAAACAAGGTTTGGAAGCTTGGGGACATAATAAACTCAAGCCCAGCGGTGGCTGGACCGGACCCATTAAACAACTATCATCTCAAGTACGGAGATGCAACCTATCTAGGGTATATCTCTGGAAATGCTTACAAGAACAGGCCAACTATAGTGGCTGTGTCTGCCAACGATGGCATGCTTCACATATTCAGGGTAGGATACCTTCAAGATACAGGTGACCCAGACAAACCAGTAAAGCTTGTCAATTCTAAGAGCGATCCTGGTTCTGATTTTGTAGGTGTGGAGGAGTTTGCCTTTATACCAAAGTATGCTCTTCCCTATCTTCTTTGGTATGGAAATCCTCAGTACTGTCATGTGCCAACGGTTGATTACAGGGTTATGATCTTTGACGCAAAGATAGGAAGCAACTGGCGTACTCTCTTGGTGGGTGCCATGGGCTTTGGTGGGAAAGCAATAACAACATCTTCTTCTGAACCCTTTAGCTCCTCTGTCTTTGTTCTTGACCTGACAGATTGGCTGAACGGCAACCTTTCTGGTACACCACAGCTCCTTTGGGAAAAGCCTCTTCCTGACACAACACTTACTCTTTCCTTCCCAGCCATTGCCAAAGTGGGGGACAATTGGTATGTTCTTGTTGGAACTGGTCCACAAAGCATAGACTCAGCCATTGGAGAGACGTTTGCTAACAGTGCAAAGATCTATGTCTTTAAGTTAAACGATGGAAGTAATGGAGCTACTCCTGTTAATGTACCAAACATTCCTGGATGCAACAAAATTGCAGTAGGGGACATAATGCCTGTGGATGTAAACAACGATTACAGCGACGATGTGGCATACTTTGGTGTATACGGAAGCAACTGCGGTTCTTTGATGAAGCTTAACTTTTCAAACTGGAGTGTGAGTCAGGCCCTTAACCTTACCAGCGCCCCATTCTTTGGGGCACCAGCTTATACCTTGGATGAAAACAATAACTTCTGGGTTTTTGCAGGTACAGGAAAGTACCTGAGCCTTGCTGACAAAAGCATAGGTTACCAAAACTATCTGATAGGTTTTAAACACGATTGGCAATCAGGCAACACGGTGAACTTTGCCAGTCTGACGGATGTCACAGGTCAAACAACATCTGTAACGGTCACGCAGACAAAACAGATGTGTATATGCGACAGTAACGGTTGCAGCAATCGGGATGTTGTCACGGAAGCTTCTGGACCTTTGCCTACAGAGCCATCCGTTGGTTGGTACATAAGACTTACTAACGAAGCCATATACTCCCAGCCCCTTGTCTTTGGTGGAACTGTAAACACTCTTTCAGCAGTGCTACCTCAGGACATATGCTCTATGGAAGGTAGCTCTAAGCTTTACTCTTTGTATTTCAAGACAGGAACTCCCTTCCCAAGGCCAACCATTCTAGCACCCGAAGCCGTTATAAGTGGGCAGGTAAAACAGAGCGTTAATATTGGAACTGGCGTCCCACCTTTGGGCATGCCCTTCCAAGTGGTTGCTGGTTCAAGCAAGGAATATGAGACCTTCCTACAAGTTTCTACAGGTGCTATTTTAAGGCTTCGGATGCAACAGGCAACACAATACGAGGGTAGGTTCTTGATATGGATAGAAAAGTAAAGGGATACACTGCAGTGGAGATAGTCATAACGATTGCCATACTTTCCATACTTGCCAGCTTTGCCTTCTTGTGGCTCAGGAACTTGGTCCTTAACCAAAGGCTAAAAGCTACAACGGATGAACTGATAAGCGTGTTAAACACTGCAAGGATGTATTCTATGACGGGGAGAAATGTGCGCAGTGACGTACAAGGGAGCAGGCCTTGGGGAGTAGCTTTTATAAGTAACAAAACCTATATCCTTTTTGAGGATGCCAATTTTAATTGTATGCTTGACGATGGGGAGGATGCAAGGCAATTTCAAGCAGAAGCTGGAGTGATTATAAATGAGAACTGTGGAGGCATAATAGTTTTTGACAAAAAAGGTTATCCAAGGAGCAAGACCTGTGGGCTCGGTATGTGCTCTATAACTCTGACCAACCAAGTAGGAAGCAGAAGAACCATAAACATAAGCAGGTACGGGAGAATAAACTATGAAACACAGTAAAGGCTTTACCATCATAGAGCTTCTTATAGCCATGCTTCTTCTTATGTTTGTGATGATAGGCTTCTTGGGAAGTCTTTTGAACTACATAAAGTTTTCCCTTGATGCACGTATGAAGGATACAGCAAGCAAGGCAATAAGAGACTGGTCTGGGTATCTCGAAAGCTTGCCTTACAATGCAACCCTTATAAGCCCAAGCACATACACGTGGGACAACGCTTCCTGCGATTTATCTGGAAACTGCACCTTTGAAGTTACGGATAGTGATGGTGATGGTATCCCAGACTTCTACGATCCGTACAGTGGGAATAACAGCAGTTTCAGTGGTAGCCCAACAAGCACAGCAGGATGGCTTCTTATAAGTCCAACGACCGTTTGCAGCCCTTGTCCCCTCAGGCAGTATACCTTAGGAAGAAGAAGGGTATATGTAGGAATTACAATAGCAAGGTTAAGACCTCAGGGAAAGGAAACTGGCAAAGCCTTTGGCATTACCGCATGGTACTTCAGCCCGATAGACGGAAGATACAAATATGCAAGCACAACCCTCATAAAGGGGAAGCCATGAAAAGAGGATTTACTTTAGTGGAACTTCTGGTAGTTATGGCCATAGTTCTTATACTGGCAGGTGGAATCTTTTATGCTTACAGGGAGATATTTCAAAAAGGCACTTCTCAGGCTCTTGTGGCCAAGAACGAGCAAGAAGCTCAATTTCTTATATCTACCCTTGTTTCTGAGCTATCATCTGTGGGCTTTGGCATAGACGGAAGCAGGCTCCAGATTCTTAACAACGGCACGAACTTAAATGATGTAGGAAACTCTCTCATTGCCATCTCTGGAAGTGAGGTAAGATTTTTGAGCTTGGCAACAAGACAGGATGCAAACATAGGATGCTGGGGTTATGCAGATGCCAATGGCAACATAACTACTCAAGCTATAGACTACTTAGGGAGACCTTGTACCATTAGTCAAAATAGGATCTGTCTCGAACCTATAACAAAGATAACAAGAAGCTGCGCAAACACTCTTGCTTTTGATATAGGCGATAACAACACCTATCCTGATAGCTTTATAACTCGGTATTACTTAGGAACAAACCCAACAGCTTCTCGCTTATGCGCAGATGGAACTCAAACGCTTATGAAAAGGGTAGGAAGTGATGGGCAACAGCCTATAGTGGACTGCGTGGCATATTTTAGGGTGAGATATATAGTACTGGGGCAAAATGGTAATATAGAGTATAGAGACTGTGTTCCTAATAATACTAACTGGACCTGTTCTGGCGATGGTGAACCAGAAGACGATATAAATAACCTTATAGGTTTAAGGCTTTGCATGCTTCTGCAGGTAGGTGGAAGGCAGAGCGTAGCTATGGATGTTCCACAACTGAGCGATACATGTGGCAATCTTACAAGCATACCAGATTGGAGGTATTACAGATGGTCGGTTATAGAAGTGGACATACCCTTGAAAAACATAAGGTAAGAGGCGTAGCTTTAGTATCCGTACTTATTACGTCTGTTGTTATTCTTGTGCTCATGGGTGGACTTTACTTTATGCTAACAAGACTTTTTGAAACCTCAGAGGCTACAAGGACTTTCTCTTCTGCAAAAGAGGCAGCTGTTGCAGGTGTGAATTATGCCATAACTTCAGGGATCTTTGACACTATAGCAAATCTTGGAAACTGTCCAGATGGCACCCCGTCTGTCGACAATCCCAACTGTCCAGCAATAGTTGGACAGGGGGGAAACATTCAGTTGGGATGCACCTTTAGAATTCATTTTAGACTAAAAGGCACCAGTCAAATTTACCAAAACACGATCAGGGTATGCTTCTTAGGTTATTCCCAGCCACCAGGCTATCCTTTAACTGGAGTAGCTTACAGCAAACTGCTGCCGGGGAACAAAGGTATTATATATTCCATAATCTCTGAAGTTCTAGACCCTCAAGGTAGGCACACTGCAAGGATAGAAGCTGTCTACACACCATAAATGGGCGATGGAGGACTTGAACCTCCGACCTCCATCGTGTGAGGATGGCGCTCTTCCTCTGAGCTAATCGCCCAAAGTAATATAATTATAATGTGTTTCCATCAGAGTGGTGGTATATTGCTGAAGAAAAACTCATAAACCCAAAGAAAGCCAAAGAGAGTATAGAAAAGCTTCTAAAAAACCACAAAGACCCTAAAAGCTTAATAGATTACCTAAACCAGAGGCGTTTTGTTTTGCTCTTGGAGCTTTTGGACCACTCAGAATGTATGAGGAACTTTCTCATAAACCATCCTGAAGAATTTCAAAAAACTATACCTGGACTTTGGTATTTGACTAAAAAGAAGGAGGATTACCTCAGAGAACTGGAAGAGATGCTTTATGGATGCCACGAAGACCAAGAGTTTTCCAAAAGGCTTGCTTATTACAGACACAAAGAACTCATGAGGATTCTATCCAAGGAAATACTCGGAACGGCAAGGCTTGAAGACCTTCTCGCAGAGTACTCATACCTCCCCGATGCCATGCTAGAGGTATGCTACAGGAAAGCCCTTGAAGAGATGAAGGACCTTTACGGAACACCCTTAGAAGAGGATGGAAAGGAGTCCACCGGGTGCATAATAGCCCTTGGTAAACTGGGAAGCTTGGAGCTTAACTATTACTCGGACATAGACATTATGTTCCTTCACGCTTCAGATAAGGGAAACGCTGGAAGGCTCACACTGAGCGAGTTTTTCTCAAAGGTTTTTCAAAAAGTGTTCAGCCTAATGAACACGACAACGCCAGAGGGAAAGCCTTACGAAGTGGACCTGGACCTAAGACCCTTTGGCAAATCTGGACCCATAAGCATGTCTTTAAGGAGCGCAGAACTCTATTATGAATCTTACGGAAGAACATGGGAGAGGTTTGCTCTTTTGCGTTCTCGATTCTCTGCCGGTGATGAAGAGCTCTACAATGCTTTTGAGAGGGATGTTAGGGTACCCTTTGTTTTCAAGAGGTCTACAGACTGGAAGGTGATAGAGGAGATAAAGCTCATGAAAGCTCAAATAACGGCACAAGCCAAAGGAAGCACCTTTGGTGGTCTGAACATAAAAACGGGGGATGGTGGCATAAGAGAGCTTGAGTTTGCTGTTCAATCTCTTGTCTTGCTCCTTGGTGGTAAGCAATCCTTTCTCAGAGAAAGCAACACTTTTAAAGCTGTATGGAGACTTAGTCAAAAGGGTGTTTTTTCTGATGTTGAATCTTCATTCTTGGAAGAAGCTTACGAATTTCTAAGAAAGGTGGAACACAAGATCCAGACTTTTAAGTGTCTTCAAAGCCAAAGGCTTTCGAAGGAAGACATACCAACCATAGCAAAGATGCTTGGCTACAAAAAGGAAGAGTTTGAAAGGAAGCTAAACTACTACATGGAAGGAGTAAGTAAAATCTTCTCGAGCATAGTGCCCTCTGAAGAATACGAAGAGCTAAAACCTATACAGCAGGTGGTGCTTGCGCAGGACGTGGAGCTCGCCAAAGAAGTGCTTGGTAGATTTGGTTTTAAGAATCCAATAAGAGCTTACAATGTGCTTCTGAGCTATGTACACGGAAGGGAGGGTATAAAGCTTTCAAGCTCCGAAAGGAGAAGGCTTATAGATATCCTTCCAACGGCCATAGAGTACATATCCCAATCCCCAGACCCAGATGAAACGCTTAGCAACTTTGACAAGTTCTTCTCAAATCCAACTGGCAGAAAGGTTGTGCTCAGCCCATCAAAGGAGGATGTGCTAAGAAAGCTTTGCAACGTTTTTTCTTTATCCTCTTACCTTTCTACCCTGATAAGTAGGTATCCAGACCTTGTGGAAGACCTTTTGACGCTCTATCAGGATTTTCCAGATAGGAAAATGCTTCAGGAGGAATTCGAAAAGTACGAAAAGACCCTAATCCTCAGTTCAGAAAACCTTTTCAGAAGGTTTAAAAGGGTTTGGGAGATAAGGATGATACTTGTTTATCTTACCAAAAAGGAGCAGGAGTACAGAAAGCTCATAGAATTCTTTGAGAATCTCACACTTCTTGCAGATTTTCTTATGCAAAAGCTTTGGAAGGTGCAAGATGGAAATATGGTTCTCCTTGCACTTGGAAAGTATGGAAGCTCTGAGCTCAGCATTGGGTCAGACCTTGACCTTGTTTTTTTGGCAAAAGAACATTCCCCAGAGTACACAAAGAAAGTTCAGGAATTTATAAAGTTTCTAACAACCCATACAAAGGAAGGCTATCTTTACGATGTTGATTTTAGGCTCAGACCCATGGGAACAAAGGGAGAACTTGTCCCATCCTTGGAGTTTTACAAAGAGTACTTTGAAAAACAAGCAAGAACATGGGAAAGGATAGCATGGACAAGGTGCAGGTACATAGCTGGAGATAAGAAACTCCTTGGAGAATTTGAAAATCTTTTGGAAAGCTTTCTATTTGATAGGCCTCTGACAAGCAGAGAGAAGGAAGAGATAAAGAGCATGAGATTTGCCTTGGAGTCTCAGGCAAAGAAAGGAAAGGACATCATAGACCTTAAGTTCGGTGCTGGAGGCATCCTAGACGGTGAGTTTTTGATTCAGTACTTTATACTTTTGGATAGACTAAGGGAACCATCCATGATAAAAGCCTATCAAAAGCTCATGGAGAGACATTCTATACTTAAAAAGGCTTACGAAAACTATATGTTTTTAAGGCTTGTGGAAACAAGGCTAAGGCTATCCAAGGAGAGAGGAGTTTCCACTTTGACACAACAAGACATAAAAATGGTTGCATCTTCCTTAGGAAGGGATGAAAAGGAACTCTTCGAGGAGATAAAAGAAAGGATGATGGAGACAAGGGGTATTTTTTTGGAGGTGTTTGACTGATATGCTCTCTGCCGTTATACGTACAAAGGACGAAGAAGAGAACATAGAAAGGTCTATAAGAAGTCTCTTGGATGTGGTCGATGAAATAATAGTCGTTGATTCCGGTTCAAAAGATAGGACTGTGGATATAGCAGAGTCCCTCGGTGCAAAGGTGTACTTTAAAGAGTGGGAAGGCTATTCCAACCAGCTAAACTATGGTATAAGCCTCTGTCAGGGTGATTGGATACTCGTTGTAGATGCGGATGAGGAGCTTTCGGAAGAGCTAAGGTTATCGATAAGGCGGACGCTTGATTCTTCCTTGTACAACGTTTATATGGTTAACAGAAGAACCTACTACCTTGGTAGTTTTTTAAAGCATGCATGGCAACCAGAATGGAGGGTAAGGCTTTTCAAAAAGGGTTTTGTACGTATAGAGGGCGAGCTTCATGAAAGCTACATATACTCGGGCAAGGCTGGAAAACTAAAGGGCTTTCTAAACCACTACTCCTTTAAAAGTCTATACCATCAAAGTGAAAAGACCATAAAATACTCAAAGATAATGGCTCTTAGCATGAAAAGGAAAGGCAAAAGGTTTAGATTTTACAACCTTCTTTTTAATCCTCTTTGGGACAGCTTTAAGGTTTACGTAATAAAGCTTGGTTTCTTGGACGGGTGGCGGGGTTTTTTCGTTGCTTTTTTTGTTTTCCTTTATGTATTCCTAAAGTACCTTTTTCTTTTGGAGCTGGAGCTTGAGGAAAAGCATGGGGGTGAGTTATGGAAGTGAAAGCTTTTCATTGGAGAGAAGACCATCTTCTTCTTTTAGACCAAAAGGAACTTCCTGAGGAAGAGGTTTGGTTAAAGCTAAACAGCTACAAAGATGTAGCGAAGGCTATAAAAAGCATGGCCGTCAGAGGGGCACCAGCTATAGGCTGTGTTGCAGCCTACGGATTTTTGCTCGGTGCCAAGGAAGGAAAGGCAGAGGAAGCTTACGAAGAGCTAAGGAAAACAAGACCAACTGCTTACAACCTCTTTTGGGCGCTTGAGAGGATGATGAATGCTTACAAAGCTGGAAAGGACATTCAAAGCGAGGCAAAAAAGATAGAGGAAGAAGACTACCAAGCAAACAGAAGGATGGGTGAAGTCGGCTCCAAGCTCATACCAGATGGAGCTAAAATTTTAACCCACTGCAACACTGGAGCACTTGCAACGGCTGGCTGGGGAACAGCTCTTGGAGTTATAAGGTCTGCCTTTTACTCTGGTAAGAAGGTGCATGTGTACGTCAACGAGACAAGACCCTACATGCAAGGTTCGAGGCTAACAGCATGGGAACTTTTAAAGGAGGGTATACCCCATACGCTCATAACAGATATGACGTCTGGCTATCTGATGAAAAATGGAATGATAGACGTTGTTTTGGTTGGTGCAGACAGGATAACAAAGCGTGGTGATGTGGCAAACAAAATAGGAACTTATACTCTTTCTGTTCTTGCAAAGGTTCACCGAATACCTTTCTACGTTGTTGCTCCCAAGTCAACCTTTGATCCAAATACAGAGAGTGGAGACCAGATCATAATAGAAGAAAGGCCACAGGAGGAGATAAAATCTTTCAAAAACTGCAAGCTGGCTCCAGACGGCTCTCCAGCCATTCACTTGGCCTTTGATATAACACCAGCGGAGAACATAACAGCCATAATAACAGAGGAAGGACCTCTCTATTTGAGCTTGCTGAGCTCATAGCTCAGCTCTTTAGCGTCTTCTTTCAATCCAAGCTCTCCATAAATTCCAATAGCCTTCTCCAAATAAAACTTGGCCCTATTCCTATCCCCCTTATCCTTGTATAAAAAACCAAGGGTTCTGTAAGCGTATGCCTGAGCCCTTCTGTCTTGTAAATTTTTCGCCTCCATTAGCCCCTCATTCAGATAGTCAAGAGACTTTTTAAAGTCTCCCATAATTCTGTAAGTGTCTCCTAAGTTCAGCAAAGCCTTAGCGTACAGGTGCTTATCTCCAGCCCTTTTTGCATATTCTACAGATATCTCGTAGTGCTCGGCAGCATTTTTGTATCTTTTCATCCTTGAGTAGATGTCTGCCATGCTTGCGTGTATAAAAGACAAATCCTTGCTTTCCTCAGAGACTTCCAAAGAACTTTTATAATAAGAGAGCGCTTCCTCAAGATCACCTTTCTTCTGGTAAATGTCTGCTATGTTTATAAGAGAAACAATCATCCCCTTTTTATCTCCAAGCTCGTGGCTAAGGGCAAAATGTTTCTTATGGTATACCATAGCCTTTTCAATATCACCCTTCAGGCTATACATAAAACCCAAGCGATTGTATATAACTGCTAAGTCCTCATTGGAAGGTGCGAACTTTTCAGCACGCAGCATAGTCTCTATGGCACTGTCCAAGTCTCCACTTTGTAGGTAAGCGTTGCTCACACACACGTACTGGTCTGTATTTCTCGGATAAAGGTTCAAGGACTTTTCCCCAGACTCGATGGCTCTTTTGTATTCCTTTGCCTTTAAGTATTCAAAACACTTGTTGCTGTAAAGAGTAGTTTGTGCACATGAGGATAAAAGTAAAAGAAAGGAAAAAAGAACCTTTAACATACAGAGGCTCTAGTCTTCAGATCATATTCTTCTTCTTCAATGCCTTTATAAGCCTCTTCCTTGAAGCTCTCTCTTTTCTCTTCTTTTTCTCGCTTGGCTTTTCATAAAACTGTCTTCTTTTAACTTCTGTGAGGATTCCTTCCCTTTCGACCACCCTCTTAAACCTCTTAAACGCCTTTTCAAAGGGTTCGTTCTCTGCAACCTCAACTATAGCCAAGATAAATCACCTAGTCAACAAAACCACACAAAAATGTACGGCTTTGGCTGGGGTACTTTTATCCCGCCTATTTCAGGCTTCCCATTCCCCAGCAGGCGGTATTTGGGAAAGCCATAGCTCCAAAAAAGGAGTCAATACCCTTATCTGGTCTCCCCTACATCTCAGGAGACAGTAAATAAGCACTGCTACCTTGAGAACTCGAGGGTACCAAAACTACCCTCTCTGACTCACTCTCAGATCTATAAATAATTATATGTTTTTGTGCAAAAAATATCAACCGTCCGCTGTTCCTCTCTCTAATTCCTTTCTCAAGTCTCTCTCCATAGCTTCTTCATAGTATAGGGGCTAGTGATTGGTAGTTCCTTTTTAGAAAGTTCTATATCATTATCCAAGTAGCTTATACAACTTTCAAGGTGTCTAAGCCCCATATCCTCTATCTCCTCAAGTAGATTCTCCCAGTCTACAAGGTCATAAGCCTTTTCCTTGAGAAGCTCTAGATTGATCTCCACCCAAAGGGGGAAATCCTTATCGTAAAGCTCCTTTAACTCCTCTTTGCTTACGGTTCTCATCTTTTTAGCTCCTTCTTTCATCTAAAATATACTGCCTTTTTGCTCGGTTGCTAAGGGTTTATCATACTGAACTCTGTAAACTGGACACACTCTCTGATGGTACTTGAGAAAGTAAGGCTATCTCAAAAACTTCTTCAAGCTTACTTACAAAGTGAAAGGTCATCTTGTCCTTAACATACTCTGGTAGGTCCTCCAAAACTTCCTCCTTGTTCTTTTCTGGTAGTACAACATCGTATATACCTACTCTTTTTGCCGCAAGGATCTTCTCCTTTAGACCGCCCACCGGAAGCACTCTACCCCTTAGGGTTACCTCCCCAGTCATGGCTACATCCATCCTAACTGGTCTGTTTGTGAACAGAGACATGAGAGCTGTGGCTATGGTTATGCCTGCAGATGGACCATCTTTTGGAACAGCACCCTCTGGAACATGTATGTGTATGTCGTAGTTGGAAAAAACTTCTGGGTTTATACTGTACTCTTCCGATTTGGATTTTATGTAAGAAAGTGCAGCTTGAGCAGATTCCTTCATTATATCACCCAAAGAACCAGTAAGCAAAAGCCCACCTTTCCCTTTAAACTTGGTGGCTTCTATGAGCATTATCTCGCCACCGACCTCCGTCCATGCAAGGCCTACAGCTATACCTATCAGAGGCTTCTCTTCCTTTTCCAGGTACCTTTTTGGAACACCAAGGTAAGACTTCACATCGTTGACATCAACCTTGAAAGGAGGCTTTTCACCCCTCAGTTTTTTTAGCGCTATCTTTCTAAGAACTGTGCCTAAGTATCTCTGTAGGTTTCTAACCCCAGATTCCCTTGTGTGTCCTCTTATTATCTCCAAAATGGCCTCGTCGGATATATTCACCTCTCCATCTTTAAAGCCATGGAGGGGGAGGAACCTGGGAAGAAGGTGATTTTTCACTATAAAAACCTTTTCCTCCTCCGAGTATCCCGTCAGGTTTATCACCTCCATCCTGTCAAGAAGCGGTCTTGGGATTGTGTCCACACGGTTAGCAGTGCATATAAAGAAAACATCCGAAAGGTCAAAGGGGAGCCCTATGTATAGGTCAACAAAGCTCCTGTTCTGTTCTGGGTCCAAAACCTCCAGCAGTGCTGCAGCTGGGTCTCCTTGGAAGGATACGTAGACCTTATCTACTTCATCAAGCACTATGAGAGGGTTCTTAGTTCCGGACTGCTTTACAGCCTGAATGATCCTTCCTGGCATGGCTCCTACGTATGTCCTTCTGTGTCCTCTTATCTCAGCTTCGTCCCTTATTCCACCTAAGGATATCCTTATAAACTTTCTACCCAACGATTCGGCTATTGATTTTCCTAAGGATGTTTTTCCAACGCCAGGAGGTCCAACAAAGCATAAGATCTGGACAGCAGACGGTTTCCCCTTTGTGAGCTTCTTAACGGCAAGGTGTTCTATGATCCTCTCCTTCACCTTTTCAAGGTTGTAGTGGTCTCTATCGAGTATTTTTTTTGCTTTTTCTATATCATACCTATCTCTCGTTTTTGTGTTCCAAGGAAGGTCTAATGTCCAATCGAGCCATGTTCTGAGCACCCCAGCCTCGGCAGAGTCTGGATGAAGCCTTTCAAGCCTGTTTATCTGCTTTTCTATTTCTGTCTTGACCTCCTTTTCAAGCTTTAGCTTTGAAAGCTTCTTCCTGTACTCTTCAATTTCAGCTTTCTTTTCATCTATTTCTCCAAGCTCCTCTTGGATAGCTTTCAGTTGTTGCCTTAAGAAGTACTCTCTCTGCTCTCTCTCCATTCTTTCTCTTGCTATGCTCCTTATCTTGTTCTGAACTTCTAAAAGACCCACCTCGTTAAGGGCATACTGATGGACCAACCTTAACCTTTCCCTTGGGTCTGTTGTTTCTAGGACAGATTGAGCCTCTTTGGACTTTATGTCAAGTATGGAAGCCGTTATGTCCGATAGCTTACCCATGTCTTCTTGTTCTTTTATCAGCATAAGTATGTCTGGTATGATCTGCTTTCCAAGAGCCACAGCTCTATCAAGCAGTTCTTTAAGGGAGCTTATGTATGCCTTATCATCCTTTGTGATTTCCTCCGGTTTTATCTCAATATCCTTTATGGGGTCAACGAGGCATGAGTAATATCCTTCCAACTTTTTATACTCTTTGATCCTCGCTCTTCTTAGCCCCTGTACGAGTATCTTAAGCCTCCCCTCCTCTATGGGTGCTGTTCTTATTACATGGGCTATAACACCTATGCTGAATAGGTCATTTATGCTTGGCTCTTCTATATCTCTTTCTTTTTGGAGTATAAGGAATATGAGCCTATCCTTCCTTAGAGCCTCTTCTATAGCCTTTATGGAGAAACTCCTACCAACGAATAGGGGTATGACCATTGTAGGAAAAACTACAAGGTCTCTAAGAGGCATAACGGGGAGTTCGATCTCTCTATCTGGAATTTCTGGGATCTTTATAAACTCTTCTCCTATCAACGGCATCCTCCTTTTAATAAGGGAAGTTCTTCATACTATTATTTTAACCTATACCTCATTTGTAGCCAACGCTATAATAAAATATGAAAAGGAGGGATAAAACGCCATATCTGATTTTGTTATGCTCTGTATAACCTTGGTAACATAGACGAACTTTATTGGAACTCCATAGGAACAGGGTGGCCAGTCACAATTAAGGAGGGTATCACAAGGGTTTATCTCTCTTTTGATAATCCATTTCTCCAGTACGCATGCTATACAGGTGCCTTTGGAAGTACGGGAAAGGATTGTGAAATTTCCAGGGAGGCAAACCAACTGATTTTCGTGTTGAAGAGGCCTCTGTCTCCCCATGAAGGGATGACGATAGCCGTTGGTTGGCCTGCTGGCTTGTTGAAGATAGAAACAGGACCTTCCTGGTGGGAGGATCCATGGGTCTACGTTGGAGCATATATATTTTCTCTTTTTGTATTCTTGCTTTGGATGTGGTGGAGAAAGGGTAGAGACTTAGGAGGTAGGGGCATAGTGCAGGTCCAGTATGAGCCACCAAAAGGTATAACTCCTCTTGAAGCTGGTACTTTAACATAAATCTTGCAAGAAGTCTCCATCCTCTATAGGGTGGAGATGAATTGCAAAAACTTGACAAAGTTCATATGTCAGTCTATAATTATTTGTAGCTCTGAAAACCA
>JAXSMZ010000023.1:0-8488 GCA_037924335.1 Aquificaceae bacterium | reverse complement strand
CCCACCTAACGGGTGGTAGGGTAGGAACTACCCGAACTGAAGCCTGTGGAGAGGTGAAAAGCCTCTATGAAGCAGGAAGCTCCATCTTCTATAAGATGGAGTAGTTCACTAGATGAAGAGGTACACATAAGAGACATAGTGGCAGAGATCGTAGACTTGGCAAGGAGAGGATATATTAAAATTATAGAAACTGAGGAGGAAGGATTTCTTTTTACTAAAAAGAAGAGCTATATTTTTGAAAAAGTAAAAGATTTTGGCAAAGATTTACAATCGAAGGACTATGATTTAAAAATTCTTAATGCTATCTTTAAAGGTAGTAAAAGACGCAAACTCTCTGACCTTCGCAAAAAGTTTTACAATTCTATCCCTAATATCAAAGAGTCTGTATTTTCTAGTTTAACAAGTAAAGGTCTTTTTGCAGAAAATCCGCTGACTATTAGGACTAAATATAAAATACTTGCAATAATTGCTTTCAGTTTAACCATCATTAGTATATTTCTCGCTGTCGGTTTCTTTGGAGTATATCAAGATACGCCTCCCTTTCCTTTCTTAGTTGCAGGTTTAGTTACATCTGCATCTCTGTTTATCGCGGGTAAATTCATGCCGAGAAAAACCAAAAAGGGTACAGAGATGAAGGAATACCTGAAAGGTTATGAGGAGTTCATAAGCAGAGTTGAGAGAGATGTTATAGAAAAGCTATTCCCACCTGATAAGATCCCAGAGGTTTTTGAGAAGAACCTTCCTTTTGCTATCGCTTTTGGTGAGGAAGAAAGGTGGGTAAATGCCTTTGAGGACCTGTTCGTAGCACCACCAGACTGGTATCAAGGTGAAGGAAGATTCTCTCTTGCCTCCTTTGCTTACTCTATGGATTCTTTTACTACGGAAGCATCCCAGATACTGCCCTCTGCTCCTCGCTCTTCTGGGAGTGGTGGTGGAGGATATTCTGGTGGAGGTGCTGGAGGGGGAGGTGGTCGTGCTTGGTAATGGCCTTAAGAGAGGAGTTCCTCCACAAAAATATCTGAATAAAGGGGCTGAAGGTCATCTATGGCTTCTCCCACTCCCAGAAGCTTTACAGGAATTCCCAGCTCTTGACATATGGGGATTATAGCACCACCCTTTGAAGTTCCGTCAAGCTTTGTAAGGACTATGCCGCTCACATCAACGGCCTCTTTAAAGACTTTTGCCTGTGATATGGAGTTCTGTCCTAAGGTTGCATCCAGTACAAGGAGTGTCTCGGTTGGTTCATCGGGAAGGAATCTCTGTACGGTTGCTTTTATCTTTCTAAGCTCCCTAACAAGTGGTTCTTTTGTGTGAAGTCTGCCAGCTGTATCAACGAGAAGTAAGTCATAACCCTCTTGTAGTTTTTTCATAGCATCGTACACAACGGCGGCAGGGTCTGCCCCCTCTTCCTTCTTAACAATATCAGCACCACTTCTTTTTGCCCAAACTTCAAGCTGTTCTATGGCTGCAGACCTGAAGGTGTCTGCAGCGCAAAGAAGAACCTTCTTCCCCTCCAAGGTAAACTTGTACGCAAGCTTGCCTATGGTGGTTGTCTTTCCAGACCCATTTACACCTAAGAATAAGTATACGTTGGGTTTATCCTCTTTAAACTCAATGCCTTTAGAACATCTTGAGAGAATTGCTTTGAACCTCTCGCTGAGTATAGATTTAAGCTCTTCAGATTCCTTTATGTTTCTCCTTATAGCTTCCTTCTTTAGGTCTCCTATGATGCTCAGAGTGATCTTTATGCCTACATCTGCTCTTATGAGCATCTCTTCGAGCTCTTCAAAGAGCTCTTCATCTACTTTTCTGCCCCTAAGGATGATACCAAAGAGGGCTGATTCCTTGGTTTTCCTCAGACCATTCCTTATCTTCTCGAGGAAGCTTTCCTTTTTTGTTTGAAGTAATCCAAGGTCTTGCTTTATCCTCTTTATGCTCTCCTCCACCTCTTGCCTCTTGGATGGTGGAGCAAGCTTGATAGACCTCTCTAAAACCCTAAGAGCCTCTTCTTTTCTTTCTAACTCGTAGAGCAAGAGTCCAGCTCTATAAAGGCTTTCAAAGTCACCTATCCTTTGGTATTCCTCTACAGCTTTCTCCTTTTCCCCTACTTTTTCGTATATGAGAGCTCTCTCCTTTGCAGTTCCTAAACTTCTGTCGTAATGCTCTATAAGCTGGTAGGCGTAGTAATATTTACCGGTTTTAATGTAGAGGTCGTAAAGTATCGATCTTAGCTCTTGATTCTCTTTGAACCTCTCGAGTATATCTATAGCTTTATCTATCTTCCCTTTTTCTATGAGTTTAAGGATGTTTGTCTTGTCTCCTCTTTCTGCTGCCTTTTCCTCTTGAGACCTTTTCCAAAAGAGAGCCATATTTTAATATTTTACCATCTATCCTAAGAGAAGTATCTACCCATCATTGTTACATATTTCAATACTTTCTTTGCGTTTCTTATCCCCCTCAGGTCTTCTGGCTTTGTGAGAGCCTTCTCTTTACGCCTCTTTATTATCTCTTCAGCCATAACCTTTCCAACACCGGGTACCCTTACTAGAAGCTCATAGTCTGCGGTGTTTATCTCAATTGGGAAAAGATGTTTGTTCCTTTCTGCCCAGAACTCTTTTGGGTCCTTGTCCAAGGGTGACCTCCTCTCCTCACTGAAATGAGGAGCTTCCCCTTGTGGAGGCATAACTTCCCGTCGGTCCAACGGTAGGGCATAGATTACTGCCTATGCCAGACAGGTTTATGTGTTATTATTTTACCACAATTCATCTCTCCTTTAAAAAGGAGAGCCTTCTTGTGGAGGTTTCATAAAGGTGCTGTGATGTCGTTAGGATCTCCATATCCGTTTCTGTACCAACACCAACAATCATCTGAGTTGTTTGAGTTTTCTTTCTATAAATTTGCAACAGCTCACTTACTTCCTCTATTTTGGGAATGAGGTCATTCTTCAGGCTTTTCCCCTTTGCTATGCTTTTTAGCCTCTCCTCAGTTGGAGCTTCTATGTTTACAGATACTCGGTTGGCTACCTTTATAGCCTCTTCAACAGTTTGTCTTGACGTACCTGGCATTATCTTGATATGTATGTATCCCTTATACTCGTATCTTTTCCTCAGTATGATGGCTGTATCTATCATTTTCTCCATGATGAACTCGGGGTTAGGGTACACACCAGAAGATATAAAAAGACCATCAACAGCTCCTTTCCTGTAGAGTTCAAAGAAGGCTTTTGCAAGCTCCTCTGGCGGAATGTAAACACGCGGTATTAGAAACTTGTTCTCTCCCTGCTTCTTATGAATATACAGTATTCACAATTCTTTTCGCACATGGTCGTTTGCAGTATCTTTAGCATGGGTCTTTTCCCAAAAGGTGTGGACGCTCTATAAATGCTTTCATGCTCAAAGTAACATAGACTTGAAAGGAGCTTAAGCTTCTTTAAGGATTCCATTACTTTTCTTCTCCAGCTATCCATCTGCTCACTATCTCTATTTCCATATCTGAAAGGTTCCTACCCCATGGACACTGTTTAGCAAGCACCATTATAGCGTCAGCTCTCCCTTTGTACTCTCTCATAAGATAAGAGAGAGGTTTTTTAGAACCTTCTTGATGGCATCTCAGACAGTTATTATCGAATATAATCTTACCTTCTGGTACTGCAAAGGCTAAGCTCAACAGCAAAAGAAGATAGAAAAACATACTTTTAACCTCCTTATAATAAATTTAACTTCTATGGATAAAAAAGCTTTAGTCTGGGGCTTTGAAGATATAGAATCTGCTAGGGAGTATTTTGCCAAGTATCTTCTTTACTACATAAACATGGAGCTTGAAGCCCTTCCTAAGGAGGAATGGGACAAGACTCTAAGCACATGGGCAAAGATATGCAACTTTGCCAGCTCTTTTATAGATAAGGAAGAGGCTCAGAGGCATGAGCTTTACAAAAATTACAACTTTGACCCCATGATGGTTGGTATAGTGGAGGATGTAAGGCATACGCTGATGGGAGCTTACTCTCTTGGACTCTTGAGGAAAGAGGATCCACCTTACAGACTCCTAAAGGTAGCTGCCAGAATGGTCCTTGAGAGGGAAGGTCTGCTCCACACTTACAGCCTAGAAAGGCAAGTACTGGAATATATCTTACGTTTTTCACATTTACTATGATGGCAAAATCTGATTGATGAAGGACACCTTTAAGGAGTAATCTCTCTACGGTATATTATAAGAAGCCTTGTAATTCCCATTAATATAAAGACAAGCATGATCTCCGAGATAAGGCTGACAATAATTTGTAAGCTGCCTTATCTCACCCTTTGTATCCAGCATGGTTCAGACACAATATCTATTATAAAGCCTTAAAAACACGGTTTTCTATAGGTTGATTTCATCACAATAGCTTCATAAAGTCCTGTATCTTCTGAGCATCTGTGTAGCTTATAGATAGGTCCGCTTCTGGATGTCCATACAGACCACAGAGAGCGATCACCTTTGTATCTGTATGCTTTTTAAGGAGTCTAATTATAAAGTCTGTTCTGTAACAGTGAACACCTACAAGAATGGTAAGGTCATGCTTTCCATGAAGTACTGCATGATGTGGGTTTGGAGGGTCCATCTCCACCTTTGGGTCGTACTTATTTAGTTTGGGTCTGAAATCTGGAAGCACTTTGACGTTCAACTTATCCACCTTTTCTATCAGTTCTCTGACCTTCTTAGCCTTCTCTTGGAGCTTTATCTCTCCAAAGTCCCAAAAGAGCAAAGGTCCAATAACCAAGGTGGGTCTTTTTGCATGCTTTATCCATTGGGCTAATGTTTTGAAAGCCTCCTGTGTGGATGCAGTTTTTCCCTCTATGGTTGCCTCGCCTTTGAAGACCTCCCTCTGCATGGCTGTTCTCGTTCTATCCTCCTGTGGTGTTGGCACAGCTTTAGGCTTTTTGTAATGGGTGGGTTTGAACTCCAAAAAGTATTGGGAGAGTTCAAACTTTTTTTGGGCTGTTTCTCTTCCTACCTTCACATCTTCCTTTACAGATACGGCTCTGTATATATCCTCTTTTAAAAGGTCAAGCTCTACGCTAAACTCACCGTGATAAGCTTTTTCTTCCTCTTCAACGCCCAGACTGTAGCATGTGGTTCCTACTATGTCAAAGAGGACTCCGTTGGCCCCCTCCTGCATGGCTTTTTGGAAGATTTCATACCTCTTTTCATAAAACTCATAGCAGCAATGCCCTACGTAGGTGTATCCCTTCTGAGCACACCAAAGGAGAGTATCCCTCAAAAGCTCAAAAGATGTTATGGTTATGGGTATCATACCCTTTTGGTAAGCAAGCCTGTACACGTCTCCAACTGTGCAACCGCCACACTCCCCACAGTCATCTAAATGTCTGTAGTCACACCACCTTGGCTTGGCACAGTAAGGGAAAAGCATAACCTTTGCATTTTTTAAGTTTTCTATTAGCCCTCCACCTATACTAGCCACTATATTATTCAGTCTTTTTTTTTCTATACCCAGCTCCAACCCTTCTATCTTGCTTATGGGAAAGAGCACTGCTGATACAATGTCATCCACAGTAAGATTGAGTCCTTCCCAGTCTCTGCCTCTGAAAAATTCCCTGACTCTATTTTCTAAGTCTTGAAGGGGTGTATGCTTTAGGTATGCTTCAAGGTCGTATATAAGCCTCTGGGGCTTTACAAAGAAGTCTCCGTTTATGATAACCTGCTGTAATGTTTTAGTCTTTGTGTCTACCTTTGCAGACACCCTAAATGTACCACCTGGGCATCTGTGTATGCCAAAGAACATCTCCTCATTCTGTGGAGCTCTTTTTACCATATGAACCCACTCATCGCTGGCAAAGTAGTCCTTCTTTTCTTCAAGAAGTTTTTTCTCCTCATGGGTTAGTTCTTCCCATACTCCAAAAAATCCAAGTTCTTCCTCAAGCCCTTGGAGTATGGCTTTAAATACTTCATCTCTTTCTGGTACATATCCAAGGTACCTTTTTATCCACTCAACCCTTTCTTCTGCGCTCTTTATGCCTTTGGAAGTTAGTTTCTCTACAGGAATCTGCAAAGACTTTAACATTCTCTCCACGTTGAAGTCTACAAGGATGGTCCCCTGATAGAGAAAGGCATTCCCTTCAAAGACACCACCAGTTCCCGATATCTTCCTTCCTTCAACTTCTATATCGTTCCTTGGTCTGAACTCAGCCTTTATGCCAAGCCTGTTTAATCCCCTTGCCACTCCTTTGCATATCTTGGCCGTTAGCTCCTCAAAGCTTGGGTTTCCCAAGTCTCTTCTGTCAGCTACCACCTCCCATCCAATCTGGCTCTCATCGAAGTATATGGCACCGCCACCAGTTATTCTTCTTCCAACTTGAATACTTTCCTTCTGGACGTACTCCAGCCTTATCTCCTGCTCTACAGCCTGATGAAAACCTATGAGCACACATTCGGGCTTGAACTGTAAAAACCTTACGGTGTTGGGGATTTTCCCCTCCGACCTGAGCTCAAGCATTATCTTATCCAAGGCTATGTTTTCATTGTGAGGTTTTTGCCCTGTGTACACAACTCTCCACATGCTCTTCCTCTGCATGTATAGTTTAAGCCATTCAGGATATCCTTTTTATGATATGAAACACAGATATTAATCCACTCTGTACCGAGTTTATATTTATTGTTGATGCAGAGATGTCTCTTCTTAATGTGAGGTAAGAAGCATGGAAGTTCTACGTTCCTTGTTGCTCTTCTTCCTAGCTGGGGTAGCAGAGATCGGTGGTGGCTATGCCGTTTGGCGCTGGCTGCGGGACGGCGCCCCCCTCCTCTATGGGCTACTGGGTTTTTTGGCTTTGTCCCTGTATGGAGTCATTGCTACAGGTCAACCGGCCAATTTTGGCCGAGTGTACGCAGCCTATGGCGGTGTCTTTATTGTCATGTCTCTCATCTGGGGGTGGGTGGTGGATGGCCACACTCCCGACCGTTGGGATTTGGTTGGAGCCGTCTTTGCCATTCTGGGAGTCGTAGTTATGATGTATGCACCACGGTGATAAGTTACGCCTTTATTTGAATACATGAAGGGCTTCACATCTGATTTATCCCAACAAAAGCCAGAAGACTACCACTTCTATAAATAGAGATAAAATATTAAGCGATGGCAGGGAAAGGGAAAGTGCAAGAAGTTATATATGGTGTTATAAGGCAGAGGCTTAATAGTCTGTCAAGAATAGAGTATGAGACGCTAAGGCAGATGTGTCATATAGCAAAGAACCTATACAATCAAACTTTGTATAACATCAGACAACATTTTTTCCAGTATGGGAGTTATTTGAGATATGAGGCAAACTATCATCTTTTGAAGGAGAGTGAGAACTACAAACTGCTCAATTCCAATATGGCACAGCAGATAATAAAGAAAGCACATAGCAATTTTGAAACATTCTTTTCTCTTTTAAAGCAAGCAAAGGAAAAGAACCTGCCAAAACCAAGAATGCCAAGATATCTAGAAAAGGATGGGCTATATCCACTGCATATTGTTATGTTTTCCATAAAGGATGGAATGCTTACCATACCTTTGAGTGGAGAAGGTAGAAAACAATTTCCAAAGATAAGCATAAAAGTGCCAAAGGTAGTTAAAGATTTAGATATAAAAGAGATAAAGATAGTACCTATTGCAAAAGGAAAATGGTTTGAGGTACATTATGTTTACAAGGTAAAAGAGAAAGAAAAAGACCAAACAAAACCATATAAAGCACTTGGAATAGACTTTGGAATAGACAATCTTGCTACATGCACTGATACAGATGATAATAGTTTCATAGTAGATGGCAGAAAACTTAAATCCATAAATCAATGGTTTAACAAAGAGTTGGCAAGGATAAAATCAGTCTATGCAAAGCAAGATATAAAGACTATTACCAAGAGGCTGGCGGTTGTTCAAGAAAAAAGGAAGAACCAGATAAGAGATTACATGCATAAGACAGCCAAGATGGTAGTGGACTATTGCCTCAGAAAGGGCGTAGACTGTGTGGTGGTAGGCAATAACTCATCCATCTATTACGAACCAAACCTTGGCAAAAGAAACAATCAAAACATGGTTTTTCCTCCACTTGGCTATCTGAGAGACCTAATAAAGCACAAATGCCAAAGGTATGGCATTCAGTATGTGGAAGTGGATGAGGCTTATACCTCTCAGGCATCTGCACTTGATAGGGACTTCTTGCCAAAGCACTATGAAAAGGTAGAGATAGCTTTTTCAGGCAAGAGGATAAAGAGAGGGCTATATCTGACAAGGGATGGCAAAGCGATTAATGCAGACACTAATGGTAGCTTAAACATTTTGAGGAAAGCAGGTTTTGATTTTAGCTTTTCTCATATACCAGTGCCAAGAAGATACAAAGTATGGGGGAATGGCTCAGTGCCATACCTCGTAGGGGCTGCAAGTGAACCAGCCTCTGTGGATAAGGTAGGCACAAGACCTATAAACTCCACAGGAAGCTCCATCCTCTATAGGATG
>JAXSMZ010000022.1:0-23999 GCA_037924335.1 Aquificaceae bacterium | reverse complement strand
AAGTTGGTAAAATATCCATGTTATAACCTCCTAAGGGTTGTAGGACTAATAATTATAGCCCTACTGCCTCTTTTTATTGATAGGCTTGTATCTGTGCTTTCTTGAATTTCTCACCCAGCGTAAAGTATTTATTATATAATTAATCTTTAAAGGAGTTGCGTATGTTTCAAGTTCCCGAGGTAAACCCAGAAGAGGCTCAAAGGATGCTTAGAGAGGATGGAAAGGTTGTTCTTTTGGATGTGAGAACACCGCAGGAGCATGTGCAAGTTAGGATTCCCAACTCCATGCTCTTACCTTTGGATGAGCTACGTTACGCCTATAGCAACCTACCAAAGGATAAGGTGTACATAGTTTACTGTAGGAGTGGAGAAAGGAGCGCCTTTGCCACTTATTTTCTCAGGCACATGGGTTACGAAGCTTACAACTTGGCTGGTGGAATACTCACCTGGCCTTACGAAAAGGAATCTGGAGCCTAGTGTAAGATATTCTGTATGCTATACCTTTTGCTCCCTATTTTTATCCTCTTGTCATCCTGTGGTATGAAGACAAAGCCTGAACCACTTCCCAAGCCAATGTTGGAAGTAAAAAGGGTAGGTTCTATGGTTTATGTTAGGCCTATGCAGGGTGAGATAGAGATAAAGGACTTTGAAAGGTGGGATGGATGGTTTGAGAAAAGGGAAGAGAAAGCCTTTTGTTTTGATGTAAAGAGGTTGGGTGGAAAAAGTGCCAAGGTATGTGTGAAAGAAGCGTTGAAGAGAAAGCCTACGGCTGTTTTTTTAGAGATGGAGGATAGGGTTTTGATAAAACCGGACGGTTTCTCTGATTACAAGCTTTACAGCATAAAGAACGGTAAGATGGACCCCTCAAGCGGGAAGGTAATAAAAGGCGATCACTCCATAGAGAGGGATTATTTTAAAAGATGCTACGCTCTGACTGGTGTGGAGCAAGGTATAGAAAGTGAGCCACTTATCTTCTGCGTTGACCCCAAAAAGCCTCCTGAGGTTAAAGATGTGAGCAGGTTAGAGTACCAAGTGGTGGATAAAAAGATCTACATCTTTTGGTCTTATGAGACGGATGAGCTTTTTGAGGAGTTTACAGTTTACAAGAATGGCAAACCTATAGGAAGTACTAAAACAAACATGTACGAGGACAAACTTCCTGAGGAGAAAACCCTTTACACGGTGAGGGTAAAGAATAGGCTCGGTTTTGAAAGCAAGGGTGTGAACATATTTTACAACCCATAGTAGGATGCCAAAGCTGCCGATATAGCAAGAGCTATATCCTCTGGATCCTTTTGTCCCTCTATCTCAAAATCATAAATAGGAAGTTTCTCCTCGAGAAACCTAACTCCAAAGTACCCGCTTATAAAGTCCTTGTCCCTTATTATCTCCCTATGAAGGGGTATGTTTGTAGGAACACCCCTGATTATAAACTCGTCTATTGCCCTTCTTGCCCTGGCTATTACTCTGTCCCATGTGAGAGCCCATACGCTAAGCTTGGCTATCATAGAATCATAATAAGGTGGTATAACAAAATCCTTGTAAACACCTGCATCCATTCTGACACCTGGACCACCGGGTGAATAGTAAGCCGTTATTTTGCCCGGTGCTGGAGCAAATCCCTTAGTTGGGTCCTCTGCGTTGACCCTAAACTCTATAGCATAACCCCTGAAGGTTATGTCGCTTTGAGTGAAGGGTAGGGGTTCTCCCATGGCTATTCTTATCATGTGCTCCACTATGTCAACACCAGAGACCAACTCCGTTATGGTGTGTTCCACTTGAAGCCTTGTGTTCATCTCTATGAAGTAAAACTCCCTCTTGTCCAAGTCTACTAGGAATTCAAGCGTTCCAGCACTGTCGTAGCTTACCTGCATCATGGCACGCACGCTTAGCCCAAGCATTTTACTCCTTAGGTCTCTTGGCAAAACTGGACATGGGGCTACCTCTAATACTTTTTGGTGCCTCCTTTGAATGGAACAATCCCTTTCACCTAAGTGTATGACGTTTCCATACTTGTCTCCAAGAACTTGCACTTCTATATGTTTTGGGTTTTCCAAATACTTTTCTATGAAAAGGTCCCCCTTCCCAAAAAAGGTTTCAGATTCCCTGTAAGCAGATTCAAACAGTTGGGGTAGCTCACTCTCTTTGGTTACTACCCTCATACCACGCCCACCACCCCCATAAGCAGCCTTCAGTATGACTGGAAAACCCATCTCTCTTGCATAGTGAAGACAATCCTTGTAATCCCTGAGAGGTTCGTCTACCCCAGGCACCGTAGGAAGTCCCAACTTTTGAGCTATCTTTTTAGCCCTAACTTTGTCCCCAAAAACCCTTATGTGTTCAGGTGATGGACCTATAAAGGTTATACCGTTTTTTTGACAGAAGGAGGCAAAATCTGCACTTTCTGCCAAAAACCCATAACCTGGATGTATGGCGTCTGCCCCCACAGACCTGGCAAGGTCTACTATCCTTACATAATCTAAGTATGCCCATATGGGGTCTCCGGGTAAAAGGTAAGATTCATCAGCCTTCTTAACGAACAGGGATTTAGCGTCCGCCTCCGAGTATATGGCTGCTGTCTTTATACCAAGCTCCTTACAAGCTCTTATTATCCTTAAAGCTACCTCTCCTCTGTTAGCTATCAAAACCTTCTTGAACATAAATAAAATTTTAACATCCCCTCAGTCCACATACAGAGAAAGGCTTTTTATGTTCCACATCTTCAAGACTTCGTTCTTTATCATGAGCTTAAATACCTGTCTATCTTTTCTAAATTGTGCATATTTTTTTATGATGATGTGCTTTCTTTCCTTCGTCAAGCTGTCCCATAAGCTCTTAGCTATCAGATCCTCTATCTCGTTTAGTATCTTTTCTGCTTCATCTTCGCTGGGTGGCACCCTAAGCGTGAAGTCCTTTGGAAGATATTTTTTCACTTCCTCTATCTTCCTCCTGAATCTCTCTTTCCAATCTATCTTTATATCCCTTGCCTTCTTATGAAGAAAGGCTTCGTAGGACCTTTTTATATCTTTAAAAGCAAAAAAAACTGGCACTTTTGACCTCTTTTCCGGTGGCAGGCTGGTATAAAACTTTTTTATACCTTCCCTTACAATATCCAAGGGATATCCAGATTCTTCAAGAAATTTTAGAAACCATATCTCCCTCGGAGAAAGGAAAAAAACATCTTTGAGAGAAAGTATCAAACCTTTTAGTTCCTTGTAGTAGCTCACTTTTCTATTCTTCTCCATACCTTTAAAAGGTCTTTATGTTCCATAAGGGTTCTAAAGCCCTCTCCGCTGAAGTGAGTTCTAACACCATCAACCAAGGAAAGTACTTGGATGGCTGTGGGAAGCTTTCCTTTGCAAAGCTTGCTCCCTATGCGTGAAAGTGTATAAAAGCCTACAGTCTGCATTTGAGACTCCTCCATCAACCTTAAAAGTATTTTCTCCGTTCCTCTGTCTATTGAGACCTCCTCTTTCTTTTTCCATATATTTCCTATTAGCTCTTCATCCCATAACTTGCCAAGCCACAAAGGCCCAGCGTACAAAAGCCTTTTTCCACAGAGAGGACAAATAAGTGTAAAGTTATCCAGGCTAACCCCTTCCCTGAACAGGCAGGCATCGCAGTAAAGAACATAACCTATCTGACTTATGAGCCTATCAGCCCTCTTTGCTCCCACATTCTTCTTAAAGAAAACTCTAAAGTAATGCCTATGAGAGTAAGAGAGTATGGGTTCTAAGCTGTAGTCGTGCGTAGCCCCTATCTCTATCACCTTCTTTATGAGGATCCTTATGCCCACCTCGTGGTAAAACTCAGCCTCAAGCAAGGGTTTGGAACCGTACCTTCTTAAGCAGGTTATGGGGTATGTTCCAGAAAGTACTGCCGTGTCTGTGGCTGAAACTGCCAAGATTCCACCCCTCCTGACAGAAAGAACACCGCTTTCCAAAAATGGAACTGGTGAGCCAAAAGGGTCTATGTCCACGTAATGGCAGTTTCTTATCCTTCTCATTAGAAGAGAAGCATCCTCTGAGTGTATGTCCACCATGTCTGGATTCACACCGTTTATCTTTATACTCTCCTTGAACTTTTCTACTGCTTTGGGGCTTATGTCGTTGTAAATGACTTTCTTTACATTCGCTTCAAGCAAGAACCTTATACTCCTTATACCAGAAGCTCCCATTGGGTCAAGGACTACCGGGTCTTTTATTCCCGATGCTACCAGTACAAGTAGGCTCATATCCCTGTTTAGAACCATATGGGGGTTGTAAAAGACGGGCATTTTAGAGGAGACCACACTTGGGGCTTCCAAAGGAAGAACAGCCCTTCCTTCCCTTATCATGCTATCCTGTAGTTTTTCACTGTTTCTACGAGAAGCTTTACCTTTTGAAAGTCCATGTCTGGCGCAAGCCCGTGCCCTAAGTTGAATATGTACTTAGTTTTCCTTGGTATACACCTAAGAAGTTCTACCACCCTTCTTACTATAAAGTCATCATCCATATAGAGAACGTGAGGGTCTAAGTTTCCCTGGAATGCCTTTTTGCTTCTTGACATTTCCCCCACCATATCCACAGTCCAATCTACGGAAACCACATCCACTGGAAGCTCTTTTATAGAAGATAAAAAGGAACTAGAACCCCTGTAAAAGTATATGATGGGTATGTCAAACTCTCCTTTTATGCTGATAAAAAGCTCCTTAAGGTAAGTCCTTGCATATTCATCAAAATCTTCATAAGGTAAGTGCATAGCCCAGCTGTCAAAAACTTGAACAACATCCGCACCAGCCAGCACTTGCCCTTTTAAGTATTCCTTTAGGTTATCAACCAGAAGACTCATAAGCTTTCTAGAGTCCTCATTCCCCCAAAGGAAAGCCTTTGTTTTTTTGAAACTTCCGTTGCCCTCCACCATATAAGAGAGAAGGGTAAAAGGTCCACCGCAGAAGCCTATCAATGGTATATCCTTAACGGTGTTTTTTATACTTCTTATGACATCGTTTACAAAATCAACAGACTTGTATGTTATCCTTTTGAGATTCTTCACATCCCTATCCCAAAAGAGGACTGGTCCATCCCCATCCTTGAACTCTACCTTTACTCCCATGGGCTCAAGGGGAACAAGTATATCTGAAAAGAGTATCACAGCATCCACATCCAGCAGCTCTACAGGAAGAAGTGAAGCCTTTGTGGCAAGTTCTACATTTTTGCAAAAGATGAGAAAGTCCTTTTCTTTACTCCTTAGGTCTCTGTACTCCTTTATGTACCTTCCTGCCTGACGCATCAACCAGACAGGAAACCTCTCTATCCTTTCTCCCTTTATGCTTCTCAGCAGTAGGCTTTTTTCCATAGTGATAATGATAACATAAAAAGCCCGCTCCCAATTGCTGGGAGCGGCGAGGAGGTGTGCCATGGGGAGGGGTTTTCAAATTTCAATCATCTGTTATTATACATATTATAAGAAAAATTTATAAAAATGCAAGAAGTACCCTCAAGGCTTGCGGACTATCTTTATCAACATTTTCTCTTGTTCATTAACATCCATCATGCAAAACCTCATATCTTTATAGCTTCCTGCCTTTTCCATGCGCTTCCTTTCCTTAAATTTAAAAACCTTAGCCTAATGAAACATTAACAGTGAAAGCTGAGTAACATGAGATCATGGTATACACCAAATAGGTTCAGTGCTCTTCCTTTACCTTGTAATAGAATATGAGCACGCCTATTATTATGCCTATAGAAATGCCAAAGAGGAGAGTGTCCAATGGGTTTTTCCACTCAACCACCTTTTTTGTGAAGGTTATGGCAAGTATGAGTATAACAACGCTTGCCAGCTTTGCCTTCAGCTGGTCTATGTCTGTTATCCTTAGCCAATCTGGCACGTTTAGCTTTCCAACGAAAAGCTCGTAAAGTCCTACAGAGAATATATAGAGCACTATAGAAAGAAGATGTATATCCATTACAGAGATAAACTTAGTTGAAAGGACTGTCGGGTCTATACCTTCTGGCTTTGTAAGGGCAAGGTATATAGTATCCACAAGCACGTAAACACCGTAAATACCCAGAAAGGTTGCCCCTAAGAAGAGGCTCACAGCAGGAAGAAGAGCCACAGCCTGTCCAACTTCCAATATCTTCCTTATCATCTCACCTCTACCTTTATGATGACCCTATTGTCTTTTGTGCCTACGTTCGTTTGCAAACTTCCCATCAGATCTCCTTTTTGAGCTTGTGCCATGCCAGAAGTGCTTACCCTTGCAGTAAGAATTACGCTTCCTTCCATAACCTTCTCATGATTTAGCTTATCTTTTCCAGTTATTTTAAACCTGTAAGGAAAATCTGGGTCTTTCATCCTCAGAACAGCGATAGGCATTGGGTCTTCTGGACTCCTCACTGAAATTATAAGGAACCTTTTACCCTTTGGCAGTTTATCCCTTAACCCTTTGTCTATATCAACAACACCTTCGATAAACTGTTTTCTGTACTTTTCTATGGGTATGCCCTTGGGAACCTCCTGACAGGAGAATAGGAAAGATAGCATCAACAGTAAGAGTTGCATAGTAAAATTATAACAGGTGAGAAGGGCTGGGATTTTGCTCCACATTACCTCTTTATCCTCCGCCTGTGTAGGAGACCTTGGGCCAGAAGCTTACAAGTTTGTGGACTTTATGAAGGATTCTGGCCAGAAAATATGGCAGGTTTTGCCCATAAATCCAACATGTCCAGAGCATGGGAACTCACCTTACTACAGCACATCCCTTTTTGCAGGAAACCCTCTCCTTATAAGCTTAGACCTCATCTACCAAGATGGACTTATCCCAAAAAAGATGTTGGAAGTTACAGAAACATTCCCACAGGAACGAGTGGATCACAGAAGGGTTTGGGATTTTAAAAAACGCATATTTGACGTTGCCTTTGAAAACTTCAAAGAGGATGAAGAGTACTACACCTTTTTGAAAGATAACCTTTACTGGCTTGAAAGTTATGCTAAATTCAAGGTGTTGAGGGATAAGTTCAAAAAGCCATGGAATGAGTGGGAGGACGAGAACACAAAAGGATTAGAAAAGGAAATAAGGAAGGAGTATTTCTTGCAATTTGTCTTTTTCAAGCAGTGGAAGGGGTTAAAGGACTATGCCAATAAAAAAGGTGTAAAGCTTATGGGAGACCTACCCATATATCCAGCCTATGACAGCGCTGATGTATGGGAAAACAGAAGGATCTTCAAACTTGGAAAGGACAACAGACCCTTTGTTGTGGCTGGTGTCCCCCCAGATTACTTTAGCAAGACGGGTCAGCTGTGGGGAAACCCTGTTTACGATTGGGAAAGGTTAAAGGATGAGAACTTTGATTGGTGGATAAAAAGGATAAAGCATAACCTTAATCTCTTTGATATGCTAAGGCTTGACCACTTTAGGGGCTTTGTAGCTTACTATGAAGTTCCACCCTTTGAAAGGACGGCTGAAAGGGGAAGGTGGATACAAGCACCTGCCGAAGAGTTTTTTAAAAAGCTCAAAGAGGAGTTCCCACAGTTTCCTTTTGTGGCTGAAGACTTGGGACTTATAACCCCAGATGTAGAAAGCATGAGAGATAGGTTTGGTTTTCCTGGTATGAAGGTTTTAGTTTTCGCCTTCAATTCAGAGAACAGTCCTTTTATGCCACACAACCATAAGGAGAATTTTGTAGTTTATACAACCACACATGACAACATGCCTATAAGGGATTGGTATAAGGATGAGCTGGATGAAGTTTCAAGGGAAAGGCTCCACAGATACACGGGAAGAATGCTCAGGGAAGATGAAGTGAGCGACGTACTTATTAGGCTTGCATACATGTCTGTGTCCAAGTATTGCATAATACCCATGCAAGACCTTCTTAACTTGGGTAAAGAATCAAGGATGAACACGCCTGGAAAAAAGGAAGGAAACTGGGAGTGGAAGATGAAGGAGATACCAAGGAGTTTAAGCGATAGGCTGAGAGAACTCTGTATAACTTATGGAAGATAGTTTGAATATGCAAATAAACTTATATAAGCTACATTAATAGAGGAATAATGAGAAATTAATTGTTTTCAAAACCATAGAGTTTAAAATTCTATAACAGAGACTTATTAAGGAGGTAAGGGCTATGAGTATAACAAGGCGTGACCTTTTTAAAGCGACTGGAGTAGGGGCTTTGGTTTTTGGTATTCCTTCTGTTAGCCATGCAGCAGCAGAAAGGCCAGGCAAGATCTCAGCCATGCTTCCACCACCGAAGGGGAACAGGGTAGTAATATGCGGAGGTGGATGGGCAGGACTAACAGTTGCCAAGTATCTTAAGAAGGAAAATCCAAGCATAGATGTGGTCCTTGTTGAGAAAAGACCCAACTTCTTTTCCTGCCCTATATCCAACGAGTGGCTTGCGGGTCTTGTGAACTTAGACTTTCTGTCCCACGACTATAACCAACCAGCTGCTAAGTATGGCTACGAATTTATCAACGCAGTGGTAGTAGGCATAGAAAGGGATAAGAAGAGAGTTTACACAAACCATGGGTATATAGAGTACAACTATCTTGTTCTTGCTCCTGGTATAAGGTACAACTACAAGGCTTGGTTTGGTGATGATAAGGAAATGGCCAATTACACAAAGGTTCACTATCCAGCAGCCTTTATCCCAGGATCTGAACATCTTGCGCTAAAGAGGAAGGTATGGGAGTTTGAAGAGGGAGACTTTGTTATCACAGTTCCACCGGGAGCTTACAGATGCCCACCAGCCCCATACGAAAGGGCTGCCATGATAGCTTACGTTTTTAAGAAGAACAACGTAAAGGGAAGAGTAATCATACTTGACCCAAAGGAAGACATAGCTCCAAAGGGTCCTGGATTTAGGATGGCTTACGAGCAACTCTACCTTGGCATCGTGGAGTATGTTCCCAAAGCATCTATAAAGGCAGTAGACCCTGTAAAGAAGGTGATAAAGACAACTGCTGGAGACTTTAAGTTTACAGATGCCAACTTGGTTCCACCCCATCAGGCCGGAGAGCTTGTTTGGATGGCAGACCTGATAGCCAAGGACAAGGAGGGAAAGCCCACAGGCTGGGCAGACCAAGACCATCTAACATTCCAAGCAAAGGCAGACCCCCATGTCTTCTTGGTGGGAGATGTGATAGGTGGAGTACCATATCCAAAGAGCGGGCACATGGGCAACTCTCAGGGTAAGATAGTGGCAAAGATTATAGCCTCAAGGATCGCAGGAAAAGAGTTCAAGCTCCAACTTCCAGATAACACATGCTACTCTATGGTAAACGGAAACCCTCAGGAGGCTATAGTCATTAACGTAACTTACGATTACAACGAGAAAGAGAAGAAGATAGTACCAAAACCAAAGGTAATTAACGAACGCTCTGCTGACCTTGCAAGAGCCACTTACGAATGGGCAAAGAGCATGTACAGGGACATGTTGGCTTGAGGTGCATATTATGGACAGAAGGGATTTTATAAAGGTGTGTGGGGCTGTCGCTGCAGCAGCCCTTGCTGACTCTAAACTCTTTTCTCAAACCCTTGCCAATCAGGAAAGCTTCCTAAAGGAGTACAAGAAAGCTCTCCTTGTAAAGGAAAACGGACATCCCATCACCTACGAGGATATAAAACCATACAAACAGTACTTATTCTTCTATCCTTTTGCTTCTACCCCATGCTATTTGATAGACCTAAACGAGGAAGTAAAGGGTGTTGAACTAAAGCTAAACGATGGGGGTGCTTACTCTTGGAAGGGTGGAATAGGAAAAAAGAAGAGCATAGTAGCCTATTCGGCCATATGCTCACACCAATGGAGCTATCCAACTAAGGATTATTCTTTTATCAACTACTATCCACCGGAGAGAATATCAGAAACCACCAAGAGAGCTAACCTAATACAGTGCTGTGCCCACCTTAGTCTCTTTGACCCAAAGGTAGGGGGTAAGGTTATAGAGGGTCCGGCAGAGGTCCCCTTGGCATCAATAGCGCTCAAAGAAGAGGAAGGGAAGATATATGCCATAGGTGTGCTTGGCAAGGACCAGTTTGAACAGTTCTTTGAAAACTACAAAGCGGACCTAAGAAAAGAGTATGGCTCCACCGCAAAGGCAAAAGAGCTTGTGGAGAAGTGCATTCTTATGGAGGTGGAAAAGTATGTCAAAGAAATCATCAGGTGTTAGTAGGAGAGACATACTAAAAACCGCTGCTGGGCTTAGCCTTTTGCCAACCTTAGCTTTCCCCAGAAAGGTAGGAACACAAGGTCGTGCCAATGTAGTCATAGTGGGTGGAGGATACGGTGGAGTTACCGTAGCCAAGTATATAAAGAAGGAAAATCCAAACTTGAACGTGGTCATAATCGAGGAAAGGCCCTTCTTCATGTCATGCCCTATGTCCAATCACTTTTTAGTTGGCTTGTTGGAGCTTACTCCTCTTTGTTTTTCCTACAACGTACTTGAAGTAAAACACGGCGTAAAGGTTTTGAACGATAAAGTTATAGGAATAGAGCTAGATAGAAAGGTTGTCAGAACATCTCAGGGTTACATAGGCTATGACTTTCTCGTACTTTCCCCCGGTATAGATTATGACATAGAGGACAAGCCTTTTTACAAAGAAAGCCTTATTTACTTTCCCCCAGCTTTCAAACCAGGTTCAGAACACATATATCTGAAGAAACTTCTCAGTGAGTTTGAAAGTGGAGACATACTCATAACCGTCCCACTGCCTCCTTACAGATGTCCACCAGCCCCATACGAAAGGGCAGCTTTAGTAGCAAGTATGATAAAGAGAAACAATCTGAAAGCACACCTATACTTCATAGATGCCAATGAAAGACCTATCTTAAACGCCGATGGTTTCCTCTCAGCTTATTATGAGCTTTATAAGGATATGGCTACCTACATAACATCTGCACATATAAAGGATGTGGATGTTGAGAAGAAGCTTGTTAAAACATCACACGGAGAATTTAGGTTTGACATAGCAAACATAATACCACCGATGAAAGCCCATCCCCTGTTAGAATCCGCTGGTCTTCTAAAAAAGGGCGAGAAGTGGGTTAGCGTAGACCCGTTGACTTTTGAGACCAAGGTTGAGAATGTCTTTGTAATAGGTGATGCTGCCATGAGCTATCTACCAAAGAGTGGTTATGCTGCACATTCAGAGGGGAAAGCCGTTGCCAAGATCATAAACACAAGGCTAAAGGGCAAGGAGATAAAGGAAGAACTCCTTCAGATGGTGTGCTATGCCATGGTAAGCGATAAGGAAGCCATAATGACGGAGACAAGCTTTAAGTACGAGAGAGACAAAAAGAGGTTCATTCCCATACACAGGGAAGATAATGTGAGGAAAGAATCGACTGCCAAAAGGTACATGGAGTGGGCTAGAGGTCTTTGGAGGGATATGTTCTCCTAAAGTGGTGTAAAATCTTTTGAATGCTAAGCTTGAGCCTGCATCAAGTTGAGTCACTTTCAAAGAATTATAATGTAATACCTCTTTTTGCCGAAGTCCTTGCCGATACAGAAACACCCCTTTCCCTTTTTCTAAAGCTCAAAAGCAAAGACTCTTTCAACATACTTTTAGAGAGTGCAGAGGGTGGCATAAAGTGGGGAAGATACTCCTTTGTAATATCAGCCTCATCTTTTATCCTCAGATACAGAAAAGGCTATGGGGAGATAGTAAACAGAGGTAGGGCTTCTTACTTTGAGAGCAAAGACCCCTTTTCCATCCTGAAGACAACGATAAGGAGCTTTAAAGCCTACAGGGACGATAGACTACCCAGGTTTTGGGGTGGGTTGGTAGGTTACATGGGCTACGATGTGGTAAAGTTTTATGAACCTGTGGAAGACAGAAAACCAGACCCCATATCCACATACGACCTTCTTATGACCCTCACAGACCTTGTGGTAGTACATGACAATCTCACGGGAAAGGTAAAGCTCGTATGTCCCATCCTTTCTGAGTTTGGTCTAAAAGAAGAGTACGAGAGAGCAAAGAGGAGAATAGAGGAAGCTATGGAGAGGATATTCACAGAGCCTGTTTTCCCAGTAAGCTACGAGGAAGTTGAGCCAAACCTAAATCAGTGGCAATCTAACATGGAAAAGGAAGAGTTTATAAGTATAGTGGAAAGAGCGAAGGGGTATGTATCTGCTGGCGATGTGATCCAAGTTGTCCTATCTCAAAGGTTTAGAAAGAAGTTTAAAGGCAATCCAGAGGATGTCTATAGGGTTCTCAGGTTTTTAAACCCTTCTCCCTATATGTACTACTTAGATTTTGGACATCTCAAAATTATAGGCTCTTCTCCTGAGGTTTTAGTGAGGCTCGAGGAAGGGAAGATAGAAACAAGACCAATAGCTGGAACAAGGAAGAGAGGGCAGACACAGGAGGAAGACAAAAAGTTGGAAGAAGAGCTTCTTAAGGATGAAAAAGAAAGGGCAGAGCATCTTATGCTTGTAGACCTAGCAAGGAACGATATAGGAAAGGTATCAAAGCCGGGTAGCGTCAAGGTGGAAGACTTTATGAGGATAGAACGATACTCCCACGTGATGCATATGGTGAGTGATGTCTCAGGGGACCTAAAGGATGGTTTGGATGCTCTGGATGTTCTAAAGGCTACCTTTCCAGCTGGAACTGTTTCTGGTGCCCCAAAGGTGAGAGCTATGCAGATCATAGAGGAGTTGGAGCCAGAAAGAAGGGGAGTATACGCAGGAAGCGTGGGTTATATTTCCTTCCAGGGAAACATGGACATGGCTATAGCCATAAGGACTGCTGTACTGAGAGGCAATGAGGTCTTTGTCCAGGCTGGCTGTGGAGTTGTAGCAGATTCGAACCCAGAGATGGAATGGTTAGAAAGCGTAAACAAGGCAAAAGCTCTGATAAAAGCAGTTCAAATGGCCGAAAGAAAAGGTTCAACAGAATAAGAGGTCTTTGACAGAAGATATAGCTCTACAATAGGGACGTGCTTTCTACCAGGGCATCCTTAACAACTTCAAAAGGAACTTCAAAACCAGTCCATATTTTGAAACTCTCTATCCCCTGATAAAGAAGCATGGAAAGGCCGTCTATGGCTTTAGCTCCCTTATCTTTGGCCTTTCTCAAAAGGGGAGTCTCTCTGTAGATAACATCAAAGACTGTATGGCTTTGTTCTATCTGAGAGTAGTCAAAGAGGTGTGGATCATCCATCTTAAGCCCCACAGATGTGGTGTTTACTATAAGGCTTACCTTCTTCAAAACATCCTCCGGTTTTTTCACAACATGAGCCTGAAACTTCTTAGAAAGCTCAACTGCCTTTTCATAAGTTCTGTTCCAAAGATAAATATCATACTCAGCTTTTTTGAGAGCGTAAAGTATAGCTCTGGATGTTCCACCAGCTCCCAAGACTAAGGCTGTTTTTTCCTTTATTTCGGCTTCATTGAGAGCCTTCAAGAAGCCTGTCCAGTCCGTATTGTAGGCTTCTATTAAGTTTGTAAACTTCAATGTGTTGGCAGAGCCAATGCTAACAGTATGCTCATCCATTTGGTCTACGTACTCCAGGATTTTTTCCTTGTGCGGTAGGGTTACGTTCACACCTCTTACACCGAGGGCAGAAAGCCCATCAACGGCATGCTTTAGCTTCTCTGGTTTTACCTCAAAGGGAACATAGACAGCATCTATTCCCAGGTACTCAAAAGCAACATTCTGAAATACCGGTGATAGGGAATGTTTTACAGGATACCCTAATATTCCGTAAACTTCTGTTTTTCCAGATATAGTCATCCTATCCGGAGCTTGGGCTGTAGTATCTCTACTTTTTTAACCCAAGGTAAGTTTCCCCTTATAGCCATATCCACAACGTCTTTAACGCTTGCATCCACTATAGGGCATTCGGTACACCCACCCTCAAACTGAAGGTAAACACTTCCTCCTTTGATCTCGACGACTTTTAAGTTTCCATGGTGATCCTTCAATGCTGGTCTAATCTTTTTCAGAACATTTTCAAGCTCCTCATACTCTTTTAGACCCATCTTCATTCCTCCATTTCTCTATATAAATGTTGCATCTTCTCCCATAAAAAACCCTGAGTTTCATCATCTAAATCCATCAAACGGAAAAAACCTCTTAACGTTAACTTATCCAGGACAATATCCTCAACATCTAGCTCTTCTAACTTATTTATTCCATACGTGTATAGGATGTCCCTCACTCTTGGCTCATTCTCCAACAGTTCCTTCAAGTTCACATCAAGGGTAAGCCTATCCTTCATATCTCCTTCACCTTCTTTACAAAGATATGGTACTCTCCGTCTTCCTCATACATGCTGAGGAACTCTTGACCCGTAGACCTACACCAAGCTGGAATATCTTCAACAACTCCAGGGTCATCAGCTATAAGCTCTAAAACCTCACCGACCTTCATTGTTTTCATAACCTTAGAAGTCTCGGCTATTGGGATCGGGCAAAAAGTCCCTACCACATCATGCACCACATCTGGCTTTATTTTGCTGCGTTCCATCTTCATCTCCTTTCCTCTTATATATTTTAAACTTTTCAACAATAGCATCATCTATAGGTTCTCCTAATAGTTCCATCCTCTTATCTTTTAAATTTAGGATGACAGAGCATGGCTCCCTACGGGAATATCTTGCCACAATGTCAGCAACAAGCTTATACTCTTCCCCTGGAAGGTCTCCCTTTATTAGAGCAAAAGTCCCAAGACCATCCTTCCTGTAAGCATATCCATAGTTTGACTTTAAGCTCATCAGAAACTTTACCTCTCCTTCATTCCTTGCTACTATAAGCTTTGTCTTTGAAGGAAGTCTTAGATGCCTCCCCACAGAAAAGAGCACAAGGTCTTCCCTCGTTATACTCCCCTCAACGGTTAAAGACTCTCTAAACCTTGTAGCGTAGGATTCATCAGTCAAGTAACAGCATCCCCCAGCTGGCTGCTCATAGCTCAGTCCATACTTCTGTGCGATCTTCATCTGGGTTTTTCTTCCCCTACCCTTTATACCAAGAAGTCTTTTCCTATCTACCCACCCTAAATTCTCTGGTATGGTAGGGGGTAAGAGTTTGGCAGAAAGAGGTCTAAGAACGTAGCCTTCTAGTCCAGATTCCTTTTCTATGACCTTTAACCTGCTCCTTGTTTGGCTCATAGGCCTCTGCCCAAGAACTTCCCCAGTTATAACAAAATGATAACCCTCTCCTTCCATGACCTCTTTGGCTTTTCTTAGCATAAGTATCCTACAATCCACGCATGGATTTACATTTTTGCCATACCCATACTTGGGTTTTGTTATAACGTCAAAGTACTCATTGGATATATCGACAACCTCTATAGGAACTTCAAGCTGGGCTGATGCTCTAAGAGCAGGATTAACATACTGCTGTCCTTCTTCCTTCACAAGACCAAGGCGTCTTTTCTTTTCAGCAATACAGAATCCAGTGTAGAAGTGTATTGCCTTTATGTTAATACCTTGGTCCTTGAGAAGCTGGACAGCTAAAGTACTATCTAGCCCTCCAGAGAGAAGAGCAACAGCCCTTAGTTCTTTCATGTAGACAGAAACTCAAACTCCTTGCTGTCTTCCTCTTCCTCTTCGTAGCAACCGGGTATCTTTTCTGCTTCCTCTATCCTTCCCTGCTTTAGAAGATAATCCTTTATGGCCACATGAAGGGTCTCAAGACCCAAGTTTGTGCAGTGTATCTTTTGAGGAGGAAGCCCACCAAGCTCTTCGAATATGTCCTTGTAAGTGAGGTTCAATGCATAGTCTATAGTCTTACCCTTTACCATCTCTGTGAGTTGTGATGATACTGCTATAGCTGAACCGCACCCAAATGTCTTGAACCTCAGGTCTTCGATCACATCCTTTTCGGGATTTATCTTAAGTGTAAAAAGCATAGCATCTCCACATGCAGGATTACCACATTGACCTATGGCGTTTGCATCCTCCAAAACACCCACATTCCTTGGGTTTAAAAAGTGGTCAAGCACCTTCTCACTGTATTCAAACATGTCAACACCTCCAATACTTTTAGTTTATACTATAGTCCAAAGGAAAGTAAGTGTTATGATTAGTATCAATCAAAAATATCAAGCAGTTCTTCATTTTCAATAAGGTTCCTAAAGGTTTTAGTGAGCCTATGGTCATCCTCCACCTCCAAGTATCTCTTTACATTAACATGTTCTACAAAAGTTCTTGAATAATGGACTGGGACCATATCATCTTCCGTACCATGAAATATAACTATCTCCGTGGGAGGGTCTTTGGGAAAGAGGACTTTCCCATCTTTTATAACCTCATAGCCTTTTTCTAGAATATCCTTTGCAAAATCTTTGTCTATTGTGAGCTCAACTCCAGTTTCGCACTCAAATATTCTCAGCTCTTCCTCTCCTCTGAGCCATCTTTTGCACTTCTGCTCTCCCTCTTGAGCCAGTATGAGACTGAGTGTAGAGTAGGAAGGAGCAAAAAGGAAAACCCTTTCTGTATCTTTCCCATCAAAGTATTTCAGGTAGTTTAAAACTACATAGGCTCCGTGGGAGCTACCTGAGAGGAGTACTGATCTGTACTTACTTTTAAAACCCTTTACAAGGATATAAAGGACTTCCAAAACTTGGGTTGTTGTCTTGTTCTGGTAATCTATGTCCATCGCAAAGAAGGAGAAGGCTTTTCTTTTTATAGAAAGACCCCTTAAAACCTCCACCTTTGGACTTTTTACGCTTGAAGCAAAACCATGAAGATGTATAAGTATCTTTGCTTTATTTACTGGTTCGTAAAGGAACATACTAAAATTTTAGCTGGAAAGCCTGGAAAAGTCCATCAACTTCTAAACATCTCCTCTCCACGCATACGTTGGGAAAGCATGGAGAGCAAGAGAGGTTCAAGCTTATCTGAAAAACTCTTTTGCCTATAGGTCTCCAAAGGCACATGTCAGTGGGACCATAGAAGATAAAGGATGGAAGTCCCATATAGCTTGCTAAGTGAGATATACCGCTGTCAAGACCTACGTATAACTTAGCTTCCTTTAAGGCTCTGCCTATCTCAAGGGCTTCATGGCTCTCCCAGAAGTTGTCTGTGTAGTCTTTCACCCATTGGTCTGCCTCGCCCACTATGTAAATGACCTCGTATCCCTGTCTTTTAAGAAAAACCTCTACCCTCTTAAATAGGGTGATGTTTGGATTCTTCTTGGTAGAACCGCTGGATGGATGAAGGACTGCCTTCCCCTTTAGGGGATTATCCCGCAATGGTGTTAGGTTCAAGGTATATGAAAAGTCCTCAGAAAGCCCAAGAGACCTAAGGTAATAAGAAACGATCCACTCCCTCCCTTCTGGAAAGGGTTTTAAGTTTCCATCAAAGGACACGTTTATGACTCTGCTAAATTTCCTCTTTGGTATTTCATAATAAACTTCGTCTGCCCAGCCAACAGCCTTTGCTATATTAAAGTAATCCATGTTCCCTACTGCAACGACCCTCTCCCCTCTTTTTTTAAAGATCTCTAAAATGGGAAAAACCAACAGGGTATCACCCATTCCGCCTCTTCTGTAAACAAGGAGCATAAACTCAGTATAATAAAAGGAAAGCCATAAAGGATTATGAACTGTACTTCTGGGATGAGACGTAGCTTTAAGCTTAACTTAAGCGTACCTGTAAGGACAAAAGGTTTCTTAAGACTATGGCGTCCAGATTTCTGTGATAGGGTCTTAGCCCATAGGACTGAAGATGGTTTTGCAATAGAGTATGAAGATGCTCATAAAACATTGGATTTTAATAAAAAAAAGCTCTTTGAGAAGACCAATTTATGATAAAAAACAGCCAGCTTATTCTTTCATGGTACATAAAAAGAAGTCCTGAAGAAGTTAACAAAGAGAATATACACGATGTCTTAAGCATTCTAAAAGAGCTATCTATGCTTCTTACCAACATACCACATATCCTGTGTAGTATTGGCAGTGCTTGGCAAGTTTTGGATATATATGCCCGTGTGTACACTGGATGTTTTCTCTGTAAGTTTTAAAGGGTTCATTCTCTTTTTAGTTTCGTACCTGCTCTTTACAGTATCCCTTTTTTGGCAGTCTGGACAGGTCTGCACTAAAGCTTAAAAGGGATACCATAGCATCCAAGTACATAGGCAGGAGGTGGAGCAGGAGAATAGTACTGTCTGATTTCCATGAAAGGAGAAAGTTATGCAAAAGTTTTCATGTCTCTCAGAACTTTTACGATAGAATAAAGCCGGAAGACTTGGTAGAGTATGAAGTGAAAGAAGGATTCTTAGGTATAGAGTGGATGCACTCGGGGCTGAGAGTGGTAAAGGACTGACCTTTTTTGCCTTAGTGTTCTAAAATATTCACATGGATACCTTTGTTTTAGATACTAGCGTCTTTACAAATCCGGATGTATACCAGCAGTTTGAGACAGACCAGATGGGTGCAATAGAAAACTTCTTATCCCTGGCAAGTCATACAGAGGCAAGTTTTTACATGCCCACCTCTGTTTATCATGAGTTTTCTAAAATAGTAAACCTTGGAGACCTAATGCCTAAGTTTGAGCTTGTGGTAAGGATAAGGTCTCCGAGGAAGTTCAATCTATTAATTCCAGCCGAATTTCTTTACGAGTTTATTGAGGAGGTAAGATACAGAATAAACAAAGGTCTAAGGATAGCTGAAGAGCATGCAAAGGAGGCTGGTAAACTAACTGAAGAGAACGTAGGTAAGGTTATAAACAGGCTGAGGGATAAGTACAGGGAAGCCCTGAGGACTGGCATAATAGACAGCAAGGAAGACATGGATGTTTTACTTCTATCCTACGAGCTGGATGCTATACTTGTGTCTGGAGACGAAGGGCTCAGAAAGTGGGCTGACAGAGTGGGTATAAAGCTTATAGAGCCAAAAAACTTAAGGTACATACTAGAAAGCTTAGCCAAGGCTGGAAAGTAAGTCAATCTATAACAGAGCCACCCTTTATGAGATGGCCAAGAAGACCGGTCATGTTCAAAAAGACTTTGTCAAACTCAAGAACGTAATAATCATCCTTCTTTTCAAGTCCCTTCTCGACAACCTGTATATGAGCGGAAGCATGCTTTATCTGCTCAAGGAAAAGGATGGCATTTTCCCTCTTCTTGAATCTGCATCTGAAGGTTCTGTAAACTTTTCCCTCTTCTTTCACCATCTTATAGGCTTTAAAGATACCATCAAGGAAAGCCTTACCCACCTCCGAGTAAAGCCTATTGCTCTTTTTCAGACCCTCCTCCTCTATAAAAAGGGCAAGCCTTAGGAGTCTGTTGGTATAGTAATCGGCTGGGAGGCCAAGCATGTTTATGGACGTGATGGCTATATCGTTGAGGTTTGCATAGCTCGTTATATACTTTACCCTTTTGTCTCTGGGGGAATCCTCCTTTAGAACTATTCCCTCTCTCTTTTCATCGTTCAAAGTCTTCAGTATTCCCTTTATTTCTTCCACTTGGGAAAGCTCAAACCTTCCAAATATCTCCACATGGGGCAAACCGTACTTTTCTATCAGCCTTAACTTTTCCCTGTAGCTTAAAAAACCCTGCTCGTTCTTCCTCATAATATCGAAGAGAAGGAAGGATACGTCCTCTTTAACAAAGGGTGGATGCTCTTCTACGTAAGGGTTTTCTGGTCCAACAACCTCCATACAAAGAACCAAGTCTGGGTTTTCCTCAAAGAATCTAAGCTTTACAAACTCATCAACCCTGTCTGTTGTAAAGGCACATATGTAGCCACCCCTTGTGAGAGCATAAACCTCATCCTGATAAGTGAACGCTCTAATGTTGTAACCATCAACCTTCTCCTCCACCCACACTGGATGAGTAAACTGTTCAAGAAGCCCAGTCTTGAGCTGAAATATCCTACCTATGTGAGGATAGCCCCAGATGATCGTATCTTTGAATAAGGTTGTTCCTCTTGGAACATCCTTAAAGTCATCGGTGAACCTAAGATACTCAACTCCCTTAAAGTTTTCCACCTTCACTCTGTTTTTTTTGAGAGCCTCTTTGACAACATCGGCACTTAGCATGTATACAAAAATTATACGAAAAAAGCGGGTGTAGTATAATTTTCAAAAAGAAAGGAGGCGTACTATGGGTAAGGAATTGAGATTTAAAAAAGATGGTATAGAGGTATCTGGATACTTAGCAGAGCCGGAACTTACCAAGGGTCCTCTTGTCCTGGTAATTCATGAGTGGTGGGGGCTTGTAGACCATATTAAGGACGTGTGTGAAAGGTATTCAAGAGAGGGCTTTTTTGCCTTTGGTATAGACCTATACAGGGGTAAAGTGGCTAACAACCCGGAAGATGCTGGCAAGCTTATGCAGGAACTATTTGGAGAGAGATTTTCAGAAGCTGAGGCTATGATAAAGGCTTCAGTTGATTATTTCAAGGAGAGCGATATAGGCTTTGTGGGTAGGGTTCAAGATTTTAGGATAGGAATGACTGGTTTCTGCTGTGGTGGTACGTGTACCTGGTACTTTGGCTCCAAGCTTGCTGACCAATTTCATGCTCTGGTTCCTTACTACGGGCTTTACTCGCTTGTCCCGATAGACTTCTCTAAGATAAAGGCCCCCATTTTGGCAGTTCATGCCGGTAGGGATGCCTTTGTTCCATTGAGTGAAGTGGTAAAAGCCATAGAAGAATGTAATAGATACAACCTAAACGCCCAGTTTGTAATATACTCATCAGTTGACCACGCCTTCTTCAACGATACAAGGCCAGAAGTTTACAATGAGGAATGTGCAAATGACGTTTGGGATAAGACAGTTGAATTTATAAAAAGGCATCTTACATGAGACTGAGAGATTACTTAGTTTTGGCCGTTGTATCTCTTATAGGTACTGCGGCTTTTGCCACTGTAGCATTGAACAGAGGAGAAAAAGTAGGTGCTGTGTGGATCCTTATTGCTGCCCTTTGCATTTACTTTGTAGGCTACAGGTTTTACAGCTACTTTATAGCTTACAGAGTTTTTGAAATAAAGGATAGCAATATAACTCCAGCTCACAGGTTCTACAACAAAGTAGACTATGTTCCTACCAACAAGTGGGTACTCTTTGGCCATCACTTTGCTTCCATATCTGGGGCCGGTCCCTTAGTTGGTCCAGTTCTTGCAGCTCAGATGGGGTATCTTCCAGGGGTTCTTTGGATACTGATAGGAGCTGTCTTGGCTGGATGTGTCCAAGATATGGTCATCCTTATAACATCTATGCGGAAGGATGGGAGAAGCCTGGGGCAGATAGCTAAGGAAGAGCTTGGAAAGGTTGGTGGTTTAACATCTCTTGTTGTCATATACTCTATACTTACCATACTTCTTGCGGTTCTTGCTCTTGTGGTTGTAAAAGCTTTAGCTCAAAGCCCATGGGGAACCTTCTCCGTTTCTATGACCATACCGATAGCTATGCTCATGGGCGTCTATATGTGGCATATAAGACCAGGAGCTGTTCTGCAAGCTTCCCTTTTTGGTGTGTTAGCTCTTTTGACCTCTTTGTACTTGGGAAGGGTAATAGCCACAAACCCTTTAACGTCGGGCCTCTTTACCCTTTCTGAAGAGCATCTTGCCATAAGCCTAATAGTTTATGGTTTTTTTGCTTCCGTCTTGCCCGTCTGGCTCCTCCTTGCACCAAGGGATTACCTGAGCACTTTTCTAAAGCTTGGAACAGTACTGCTTATAGCTTTAGGTGTCTTCTTTGTGAATCCAGATGTAAAGATGCCAACCATAACCCACTTTGCTCTTACTGGCAATGGCCCAGTCTGGAAGGGTGGCCTTTTCCCTTTTCTGTTCATAACCATAGCCTGCGGTGCTGTATCTGGCTTTCATTCTCTTATATCTTCTGGAACTTCACCAAAGCTCATAGACAAAGAAAGTCATGTGAGGATGGTGGGATACGGTGGCATGATAGGGGAATCCTTTGTGGCCATTATGGCTCTCATTGCTGCAGTCTCTATGGAACCAGGTATGTACTTTGCTATAAACAGCCCAGCCAACGAAATAGGCAAAACTACCCTTGAAGCTGCTCAAAAGATATCTTCTTGGGGTTTTAGCATAACCCACCAAGAGATAGAGAGCTTAGCCCGGATGGTTGAAGAGAAAACTATACTTTCAAGGACCGGTGGTGCACCAGCTTTTGCCATAGGTATGGCTCTCGTGTTTGCAAAGATAACGGGAGAATCACTTCTTGCCTTTTGGTACCACTTTGCCATACTCTTTGAGGCTGTATTTATCCTTACGACAATAGATGCAGGCACAAGGGTAGGAAGGTACATACTTCAGGACCTTGTAGGCAACTTTTTTCCATCCTTCAGGAACTATGGAGATATAAAAATAAACATACTTACAAGCCTCTTAACCGTTTTAAGCTGGGGTTACTTTCTTTATATGGGTGTTGTGGACCCATACGGGGGGATAAAGACGCTTTGGCCCCTCTTTGGTATAGCCAATCAACTCCTTGCCACTGTAGCTTTGACAGTTGCAACAGTCTACATAGTAAACATTGGGAAGACCAGGTACGCTTGGGTTACTGGCTTCCCAGCCTTATTGATGGTAGTAAACACAATGACAGCTGGGTTTTATAAAGTATTTCATCCTAACAAAGATATAGGATTTCTCTCTCATGCCAGATGGCTTTTAAAGAGATTGGAAGAAGGCTCTCTCCCTCCAGCTATACCATCTTTTGATGTGGCTTACAGGGTGATAATGTCCGATTATATAAACGCTACCCTTGCAAGCCTTTATTTGGTTCTTGTATGCATGATCATTTTAAACTCTGTCTATGTTATACTCAAAAGGTCAAAGATCAGAGAGGTTGTAGCTTGAGTTTAACCATTGCGTTGGCAAGAGGAAGGCTTTTTGAAGAAAGCGTTGACCTTCTTTGTAAATATGGGATCATATCCCACCCTATAAAAGAGGAGAGAAAACTCTCTGTTAGGGTGAACGACATAAACTTTCTCCTTGTTAAGCCATCCGATGTAACTGTTTACGTAGAGGATGGTGTTGCGGACTTAGGCATAGCTGGATACGATGTCATACTGGAGAGGGAACCAAGCGTATACATTCTTTACGACTTGGGCATAGGTTTTTGCAGAATAGTCATAGCAGGCAGGGAGGAAAACAGGGAAAAGTACTTTAAGGAAACTTACATAAAGATAGCTACCAAATATCCAAGGATAGCTCAGAGATTTTTTTCTCAGAAGGGGATAAAGAGTAAGGTCATATATCTGAGCGGTTCTGTTGAGCTTGCACCAACCGTTGGCCTTTCCGATTATATACTGGACCTTGTACAAACAGGTAGGACATTGAGGGAGAACAAGTTGGTTGTGATAGAAGAGGTTGCCAACTCTACAGCATGGCTCATATGCAACAGAGCAAGCTACAGGAACAAAAGGGAGGAAATAATGGGAGTACTGAACAGGCTAAAAAAATCTAAAGGATGGGAGGAAGTTCCCCCCATTCCTATTAAATGAAGCTATTATTGGGTAGCAAGGAGGTATTCTTGAGAACGCTTTCCAGACTGCCCTTTAGTTTCCCTATGCCAACCCTTGAAGCCTTGTACCATGGTATGGTGGTTTTGGGGTCTGTATAGCTGGTTGTAAGGTGGTTCAAAGACTCTCTCCATCTGTACATAAGACCAAATACTGTTCCTGGAGGGGGTGCGTCGTTCACGAGTACAAGAGCTACTACATTGCCTTCCAGGTTATGCACTTCTACCAGGTCACCGCTTTTTACACCGAGCCTTTCCGCATCAACAGGGTTTATCTCTACGTAAGGCATGGGTAAGGTGTAAACCTTCTCCGGTAAGTACCTATCGTTGTAACCAGTCTGCCAGATAATCTGCGTCCTTCCGTTGGTAAACCAGAAGGGAAACTGCCTCTCGTTACCGTTCTTAAAGTACTTGGTAATCTGAGATGGATAGAACTTCTTAGGGTCGGGTTCCCATGGGTCTGTGCCATACCATTTGAACTTACCATCAGGAGTTCCGAATCTATGAACATACCTTCTCTTTGTGCCAACAAGCTGACCTGTCTTTGGGTCTATCCTTACAGGAACCTGTATA
>JAXSMZ010000021.1:0-26389 GCA_037924335.1 Aquificaceae bacterium | reverse complement strand
CATAAACCAAAACAGGGTCTCCAATTCTGCCTTTCTCTAAATACTCATAATGTTTTCCCCATCCAAGATAAGGAATGTTTTTTAGCCTGCCGTTTAATGTTGTTATTGAGACTATTCTCTTGTCTGGTTTGATAGAAAAAGTTCTGTTGAAAGTTAAATCTACCGAAAGAGATTTCCTCTTTGGGGGTTTATCCCATTTATTCTTGCTTGCATAGATGGTTGCTGTTTTTCTTGATATATTTACAGCATATTGAGAGGGTAGAGAAAATTTTTCTCTTAATACTCTATAATAAGTTCTGTGCAAAGTTCTAAAATCTTTTTTCTCTTTTCAAAAGAATTTACAAAGACAAAATTCATAGCGTCTTTGTAATTTTTGCATAAAGCCAACAGTTCCTTCTTTTTTCCTCATCAAGAACCAATTTCACTTTTAAGCTTAAAGTCTGTTTGACTTTTTCTATTATAGAATATATTATATCATTTGTAAGAAAAATTGCAAGACCGCATTCCTCTCCCATGTATAGACATGGGGGTCTCCTGCGGGGGTGGTTTGATGAAAGGCAAAAGAGAAGATTAAGGTTGGGCTCAAGCCTTCCATGAGAAAAGAAGTAAGCTATGTTTATCATCCAGAGTATCAGGTTTACATATACCAGCGGTTAGCCTCTGAAGGGATAACCTCGTAGAGTTGAATACATCTGGAAAAGGATGCCAGATATTAGCCCTGGGAAAGCCAAGAATATAAGCGTATCCACATAACTATTCTCTCCCTTCATCTTCTGTAGTAGGGATGCTATGATGAGTAAGAAGGTGATGGAGGCCTTATCATCCTTTCAGCAGATCTCTGAGTTCATCCAACATCCTTTGGAACTTTTCGTCGGACATTCTTCTTATCTTTTTTGCCTGCCTGAGGGTAACGGTATAAGGAAGTATCTTTCTCAAAAGTGGGTTTTTGAGTGGTGTAAATCCATACTTTATGAGGACATCAAGGGATTCTGGCACTTTTTCTAAGAGTTTCCCCACATTAGTTTCTTCGTTTATCTCAAACTCCAGCTCCTTTGAACACTTAGCTTGTTCTTCTTTGGAAGATCTTGCTTTCCCTTCATGCCAGACCTTTAGAATGTATCCCTCTTCTGTTTCCTTGAGCTCATACTTATATCCCATCTCTTCAAGTCTTGGAAGGAGGTGGGTGAAAGGCCTTGAACCTAAAACCTCCAAAACTTCCCCTTTTTGAAGCTTCTCAATGGCTTGCACGATTCTTACCATAGGTTGAGGTGGTTCTAAGTTTCTCACATCAATTCTCATTCACTTGCTCCAAAAAGATAGTCCTCAAGCTCCACTGTAGGTTTATACCCCATAGAGTATGTCTATGCCAGTATGAGAGTCTATTACAGATCTTAACCTATCAAGGAATTTCCCATGCATGATTCATAAATGTATGGACCAAGCATACCCATGGTATGATAGTTATCATTTACATACAAAGATGGTTAACAGCTTTTCTGTATGATATCCGCCACTGCAGAGAGCTCTTTACCCAATAAGAAGAGAACATCATCAAGGGAGAAAAAGCCAGTTAGCTTTCCTTCTGAGTTTACCACAGGATATCTCCTCACACCTTTATCCTTTATAAACATAAGAGCCTCAAAAAGCCCCATGTTTTCATCAAGGACAGAGAGGTCTTTTGTCATAACTTGTTCAATGGGTACTGCCTTTGGGTCAAGCCCCCTATAAGCTACCCTTAATGCTATATCCCTATCTGTTATTATCCCCACTGGTTTGTTTTGGGAGTCAACTACAACAACACTGCCCACGTTCCTCTCCTTCATTAGGCTTATGGCTTCGTAAACACTTTCCGTAGGCTTTAACGTTAAGACATCCTTTCTAGCAAAGTTCTTTACGCTCATCCCTTCTACCTCCTTAGCAATAAATATAATGCCTACTAGCTATGTGGAAAGCTTCCTCTTTATTCTGTCTATGATCAGAACTGGCAATGGGTCGTACCCGTACACCTCTGAAAGATGATAGCTTGTCCAGTCCCCAAGGTTTATTAGATAAAGAAGCCTTTGGAGTAAACTTTCTCCCTCTGCCTTTATCAGAAAGGGAGCAAGCCCCAAGTCTTTTAAAAGTTCTTCCGTTATTTCTACCCTCTTTAAGACTCTTGGATGGTCCAATGGGTCATAAAGAAGAACAAAGTGGCAAAGGTTTCTAGAGATGGGGTTATCCAATCCTACAACCTCGTTGTGATGAAGCTCTGGAATTGTTGCAGTGTAGCATAGAGATTTGGCATTCTCATTTATCTGAGTCTTCCATCTAAAAGCCACTGCTTCCGTTAAAGGTGTACCATACACTATGGGTATATAGCTGTATAGGGAATCTGCAAGCTCTTTAGCCCTCTGCTTTATCTCATCTTTTTTTCCTTCAAGGAATGTACGGCTCTCATTAACATTTTTGGACATACCAAAGATGCACAGGATCACAGACAGCATAAAGCCAAGGGCATACCTGGGTGGATAACCAGAGGGGACAGAGTAGTGCATCAAAGACCTTTCGTATGCTATATCCATCAGTCTCCCACCAGAGCTTATGAACAGTGTTTTGGTGTCCCTTTTTATAGCCTCCTCCGCTACGTAGAGCGTTTCCTCCGTGTTTCCACTGTAGCTTATACAGAAGACAAGCCAGCCCTCATTCACGTAAGATGGAAGTTCATAACCCCTGATGGACAGCACAGGAACTCTTAGCCTTTTTTCCTTTTCAAGAACAAGCTTGGCTATGTCACCAACTATTCCAGACCCTCCCATACCACTGAAAACTATACCCGCATACTCCTTAACATCCAAGGGAGAGCATTCAATTGCCCTCAGTTGGTCAGTAAACCCCTCAAGCATATCTTGAGCCTTCATATATTCCCCCAGGGTTTAAGTTTCAAAGATCACAGGAGTCCCCTCCTTTATACCTTTTGAAGGTGTTCTGTGCCTAAGCAAGTTAAGGGAAAAGCCCATGTTGTCATAAAGGTTTATAGAGTAATTGTCCCAAAATACGCAGGTTCCAGCAAGACAGAAGTATCCCCCGCTCGTGGGAGCTATCTGCTCAGCTATAAGAAGCGTGTAGTTACCTTGATTTGAGATGGCTGTATCCTCTGCTCTAACAACCACCTTTATATCTGGCATCAGTGGTTTTATTGATGCGCTGCAGGCGAGCATGACCTTTTTGACTTCGTTCTTTGTGTACCTCCTTATCTTGGAGGTTACCAAAAAGTACCTGTCTCCTTCGTGATTGTTTACATCGTCTGTAACCTCGTCTGGATTGAGTTCCATACCAAAGCGCCTTGCTAACGTGTTGCACGTGTCCGCTATATGGTCTTCGTTCTTGTAGTATCCTAATAGTATGACCTTTTTGCCGTCTTCCCAGACCCACCTCTCTACATCCTCTGTCTCCTTTTCTTTAAAGGGTATCTCTGGATAGTTAAAAACTATTGTGTCATAATCTTTCAGCTTTTCCCACTGGCTTACCTCTTCAATGACTATTCCAGTCCCTTTAGCTTCTTTGCTAAGCTTAGAAAAGTAATAGTAATCTGTTATTGTAAACTCTTGATGTGTTATGCTCCAAGCAACTTTGGTTTCTCTCATAGCTATAATTATAAGCCTTTGTTCAATCTGTTTCTAACTCTATTGTATTGTTCGTTTCCCTTTCTATCACAAGCTGACAGGTGAGCCTTCTGTTCTCTTCGTACTCTCCTATTCTCCAAAGTGTCTCCTCCTCAGCCTCTGAAGGCTCGGCAAGGTATTCGAGCCCCTTTTTGACAGTACACACGCATACACCACACTGCCCATCCGTACAACCAAACTCAACACCTGCCTTTTCTATCTCGTGATGAAGCTCACCAAACCTGACACCAACTGGTATCTCTATGATCTTCTTATTTATCTTAACCTTAGCCATATCTTTTATCCTATTACTTCCATATCAGTATGCAATGATTTGCCTCAATCTAACTTCCCCAGAAAGGCAAGGAGGGATATGATAACTGCAGGCGTTATACCATCTATCCTTGATGCTTGTCCAACGGTTAAAGGCTTGAACTTCTTTAGCTTTTCTTTTGCCTCCTTCGTTATGCTTGGGATCTTTTCATAATCTGTACCCTCCGGAATCTTCACATCTTCAAGCTTCCTTATCTTCTCGTTAAGAGCCCTTTCCCTCTCTATGTAGGGAGCGTACTTCATTTCCATCTCCACTTCCTCCCTTACGTAGGGATGTTCTGGGACTTCCATCCCCAACTCCTTTAAGCCTTCAATTGTGTACTGTGATGTCAGAAGCTGAGAGGGAGTATAGCTTCTTACGTCCGAACCTATGGCTACTGTGGCTCTTTGCGATTTATAAAAGTTCAACCATGCGCTTACCTCTTTTGATAACTCTTTTACCATTTGGTATCTCTCTCTGTCCAAAAGACCTAGTTCGTATCCAAGTTTAGAAAGCCTTAGCACTGCGTTGTCCTGCCTCAGACAAAGCCTATACTCTGACCTTGATGTGAAGAGCCTGTAAGGTTCCATAACCCCTTTGGTTGTGAGGTCATCCACCATTATACCTATGTAGCTTTCATCCCTTCTCAAGTATATGGGTTCCTTTCCAAAGGATCTAAGGCATGCGTTTATCCCAGCAAGAATACCTTGTCCAGCAGCCTCCTCGTAGCCCGTTGTTCCGTTAAAGTTCCCAGCATGGAAAAGCCCCCTTATCTTCTTTGTTTCCAACGTAGGATAAAGCTCTGTTGGTGCTACAAGGTCATACTCTATGGCGTAAGCTGGTCTTATGATCTCTACCTTTTCAAGGCCTGGTATGGACCTGTACATCTCCCATTGAACCTCCTCCGGCAAAGAGGTGGAAAGTCCGTTTGGATAAACTTCTATTGTATCTAAGCCTTCTGGCTCAAGGAATACCTGGTGCTTATCCTTATCGGCAAACTTAACTACCTTGTCCTCTATGGATGGACAGTAGCGTGGTCCTATGCCCTTTATCAGACCACCATACAGAGCTGTCCTGTGTAAATTCTTTCTTATTATCTCGTGAGTCTCCTGTGTTGTGTAAGTGATCCAGCAGTTTATCTGCTCCTTCCCTTTGGGAAACCAGTATGTGCACACTGGCTCTGTCCAGAAGGAGAACTTGGGAGGTGGGTCATCACCCTGTGCTACCTCAAGATAGGAAAAGTCTATGGTCCTTATGTCAAGCCTTGCCGGAGTGCCAGTTTTGAACCTAAGGAGTGGGAAGCCATACCTTTTGTAAAAGTCTGCAAGCCCCTCAGACCTCATCTCTCCAGCCCTTCCACCTGGAAAGGTTTTATCACCTATGTATATGACACCGTTGAGAAATGTACCAGTTGCGACTACAACAGCCTTGGTCCTGTACTCCAATCCGAGCCTTGTCTTTACTGCCACTACCCTATCCTTCTCTGTAACTATGTCTACAACCTCATCCTGTTTTATGTAAAGGTTCTCTTGGTTTTTACAGACATCTTTCATGTAATCCCTGTAGCGCTTCTTATCAGCCTGAGCCCTCGGAGACCACACTGCCTTTCCCTTCTTCCTGTTTAGCATCTTAAACTGTATACCAGCTATGTCTATTGCCTTTCCCATCTGCCCTCCAAGGGCATCTATCTCCCTTACCACTATGCCTTTGGCTATCCCGCCTATGGCAGGATTACAGGACATCTGTCCTATGGTATCTACGCTTAGCACGAACATAGAAGTCCTTGCTCCCATCCTTGCAGAAGCAAGAGCTGCCTCTATACCGGCATGGCCACCGCCTATAACTACCACATCAAACTCATCAACAAGCATGTCCTTTAGCTCTTTTCAAAAACTTCCTTCTTTATATCCTCCTCCCTTCCAAAAACTCCCATTATATGGTAACCGTTGTCTACATGTATAACCTCTCCCGTTATAGCCCTTGCCCAATCGCTGCATAGGAATGCAGCAACGTCACCCACCTCCTCTATGGTTATAGCCCTTCCAAAGGGGTTGACCTTCATTGTGTGTTCCATGAGAAGATGGAAGCCAGTTATGCTGTATGCTGCAAGAGTTTTCACTGGCCCAGCAGAGATGGCGTTTATCCTATGTCCTTCCTTGGCTATGTCGTAAGCAAGATACCTAACCGTACTCTCTAAGGCAGCTTTGGCAATCCCCATGACGTTGTAATGAGGAACAACCTTTTCCGCTCCATAATAGGTAAGCGTAAGTATGGAGCCATTTTTCCCTTTCATGAGAGGCAAAAGCCCCCTTGTCAGAGCTATAAGAGAGTAAACAGATATATCCATGGCTACTTTGAAACCTTCCCTTGATGTGTCTATAACGCCACCCTTGAATTCATCCCTTGGTGCGTATGCTATAGAGTGAACTACTATATCAAGGCTTCCCCAAAGACCCTTTATGTGGTCTACAAGGGATCTTATATGTCCGTTCTCGGATACATCGCATTCAAGAGTGATGTCAGAGCCAAACTCCTTTGCTATCTCTTCTACCCTTTTTTTTAGCTTTTCGTTGGCATAGGTAAAGATAAGCTGAGCTCCTTCTCTGTAAAGGGATTTTGCTATACCGTAAGCTATGCTTCTCTCGTTGGCCACTCCAGTTATAAGAGCTCTCTTTCCCTCAAGAAGCCTCATTAGCACCTCCTATCCTTTAAGTACTTTTAGCGCCTTTTCAACATTTTCGCCTTCATGTACTATGACGGAAAGCGCCCTGACCATACTTCCTCTGCTCCTTGCTTGGAATATGTTCCTTCCAACGGAAAGCCCTTTTGCTCCAGCTTGTATTGCACCGTATACCATGTTTAGGACCTCTTCCTCTGTCTTCATCTTTGGACCCCCAGCTATGACCACTGGAATAGGACAGCCATCTATGGCAAGTTTGAAGCTTTCAGGGTCTCCAGTGTATGGAACCTTTACCACATCAGCGCCGAGTTCGGCACCTATCCTTGCACAATGAGCAACAACCTTGGGTTCGTACTGGTTTATATCCTTACCCCTTCCATAAACCATGGCCAAAAGGGGCATACCCCATTCTTCGCACACCCTTGATACATATCCAAAATCTCTGAGCATCTCCCTTTCCATATCCGCTCCTATGTTAACGTGTATGGAGACTGCATCTGCACCCAACCTTATGGCTTCTTCCACAGTGCAAACAAGGACCTTATCGTTTTTGGTAGGAGATATGTCCGTTGAAGCAGATAAGTGAACTATAAGGCCTATATCCTTTCCCCTTCCCCTGTAACCTGCTTTTACCATTCCTTTATGCAGTACTACGGCGTTTGCTCCACCCTCTGCTACATCGTTGACGGCAGCCTTTACATCCACTATGCCCTCTATAGGACCGGAGCTGACACCGTGGTCCATGGGTACTATTATGGTTTTACCAGTGTTCCTATTTATTATCCTTTCAAGCCTGACAAGCTTACCTATGCTCATCCTTAACCTCCCTTAAACCTGAAGATGAGTATGCCAGTTTGAACAACGTTCTCCTTTATTGGCTCAAACTTTATACGCCTTACGAACTCAACAAGCTTTTCATCTATCTGTGGGACACCGCTTCTTTGAAGAATTTCAACCCTTGAAACTATCCCAGATGGCTCAACCCAAACTCTTACCCTTAGGGTCGATGGCAATTCTTCTACGGCAAACTTTGGAAGAGCAGGAACGTACAGTATTCCCCTTCCAGAACCGCCACCAAAACCAACGCCCCTCCCTGATATAACAGCATTCACCTCACCTATATTCTTTGTGGGTGTACCTTCCTCTTGGCTCTCTTTCCGCCCCTTTACCTTCCTTTCTATATCTGAAAGTATAGACACATCCTCCTGCGTAGTCTTTCCAGTTGGAAGCGATATATCCCCATCCTTTCTTTCTAACATCATCGGTGTTGTGCTAGCTTCTTCCTTCCCCTTTACAATTGTGTGTTTTCCGAGCTTTGGTTTTATTTCCATCCGTTTTGCTCTTGAAAACTTTACCTTCTCTACTACAGGAGCAGGATTCTCAAGAAACAGGTTTATTGGAGAGCTTTCTGGCTTTATATCCACCTTAAGTAAGAGAATATAGGCTAAAAAGGTAAAGACAAAGAGATTTATGAGTGCAGAGACAAGCCAGTAGAAGATATCCTCTGTGTTCATTCTTTCGGCCATCATTCATCAGTATAAACCATAAGAAGGTCGCTGTCAACGTAGCCTAAACTTTCAAGTATTCTATATCTATGTCTATTATAAACTCAGGGTAAGCCTTTTCTATAAAGCTCCTTGTTTTGCTCATTATATCCTGCGCAGATGAAAAGTCTTTACCGACGCATACAACCGCCAGCTTAGACCTTTGCCAAAGGTCTTGATGGTTAACCTCAGCAACTGAAACATTAAGATTTTTGAGCCTATCCTTCAGTGACCTAATGTAGTAACGTTTCTCTTTTAAGGAACCGTTTTCTGGAAAAAAAAGCTCAACCTTTAGGATGCCTACGATCATTTTTGTATAATTATAAGCTTTATAGCATGCTTTGGAAAGTGGTGCTTTTAATGTTTACTGTCTACATGGGCGTCAACGCTCAAGACTGCGAATCCTTAAGAAATAGATATAACTATCTGCTTAAAGATTATATATATCAAGACCTTATGAGTGAAGCAGATAAACTTATAACAGAGGGGTGTTCTAAGGATGATAATAAAACAAAAAGGGTGGCAGACAGGATTCTTTCATCGCTGGAGGTCATAAAAGAAGAGAGCCTAAAGGAATATGCAGATAAAAAACTTCTGGCTGTCATTACACAGAAGAGGCTCAGGAACGCTCTTGCTACTTTAAATGGGACAAGAAAATACAAAGATAAGTACCAGACTCTTTATTTTTATCAGCTTCTTTTCTATCAAGTTGCAAGGGAGAACAGCAGAGCAAAGGATTACAACTATGCCTTAAAATATGCGCAAGCGTCCTATTTGCTTGGAAGGGCTATACTGGAACTGAGATGACGTTCAAAGAGGGGGAACACGTACTCATACTCTATAAGGAGAAGAGATACATACGGAAATTGATAAAGAACATGAGCCTTAGTGTAAAGGGGAATGTGATCAAGTTCCAAGATATTATAGGAAGGCAAGAGGGAGAAAAGGTAGGGGAGTTTTTCCTTCTTAGGCCCACGCTTGAAGATATCATACTCTTTGGGTTTAGAAGAAAGACACAGATAGTGTACCCGAAGGATTCTTTCTATATTGCTTTTAAACTTGATGTAAAAAAGGATGAAAGGGTGCTTGAGTTTGGGATAGGAAGCGGCGCAATGACATCTGTTCTTTCAAGGCTTGCTGGAGAAGTTTACGCTTATGAGGTTTCAGAGAGTTTCTACAAGAATGCTCTAGAAAACTGGGAGAGGTTTGACCTTTGCAAAAATGTGAAAGCCTTCAACATGGATTTCCAGGAGGCTAATGTGGAAGAAGAGTTCTTTGATGCATGTGTTGTTGACGTGAGGGAACCATGGATGTATTTGGATAAGGTGTGGAGTTCTCTAAAAAGGGGAAGAGTTTGCGGTTTTTTACTTCCTACAACCAACCAAGTTAGCAAACTTCTGTCTCAAATGGAACCCCTTTTCACAAGCATAGAAGTCTTGGAGATACTGCTAAGATACTACAAAACGAACCCAGAAAGACTAAGACCTCAGGACCAAATGACAGCCCATACAGCTTACATAGTCTTTGGAAGGAAGAGGATATAACTGTCTTTTATGTCGTAAGTGTTTATTTTACAAAAATCGTACCCCGGTGGTGCTTCCTTACCCTTCATGATGAACACATACTCCCTTGAGAGCTTCCTTAGGATGGGGACTATTTCCTCTAGCTCTCCCAATGCTCTACAAAAGACTATGTCAAAGGTTTCGCTCACTTTCTCGGCTCTTTTACAAAGTACTCTGTAATTAAGCCCAAGCCTTGATTTTATGTATTCTAAAAAGGAACACTTTTTAGAAACGGACTCTATAAGGGTCATGTCCACTCTGTCACCATAGTATATCTTTAGCGGCACTCCAGGAAAACCAGCTCCAGAGCCAACATCACAGAGACTCTTGTTTGTAATATCCACACCCTTCTCCTGAAAGCAAAGCATAATCGTAAGAGAGTCTACAAAGTGCCTTATTATGATCTCTTCATCCTTTTCTATGCTTGTCAGCCTATGAATTCTGTTCCATCTTTTGAGCTCTTCCATGTAAACTTTGAAAAGCTCTATCTTCTTATCTTCAATATAAAAGCCGTTCCTCAAAAAAAGGTCTCTGATCAATTTCTCTCTTTCTCTATCAGATATCTGATATCCTCTGACATTTTATAAGGGTCTTGTTTGGCGGGAGTATAAAGGAGCTTTATCCTCATGTCGGGTGTGACCACGTATATGGTAGCCGTATGGTCTATAAGGTATCCAGCCGTAGACTCTCCCTCAACCTTTCTGTAAAAAACCTTATACTCTTTTGCTATTTTTTTGATGCTTTCGCTAGTCCCTGTGAGTCCTAAAAAGGTAGGATAGAAGAATGGGACATAACCCTTTAGAACTTCTGGAGTGTCCCTCTCTGGGTCTACGCTTATGAAAAGCACCTGGACTTTTTGTCTTTCTTTATCGTTAAGCTCTTTTACCACCTTTGCAAGCGTAGTAAGGGCAGTGGGGCAAACATCGGGGCAGTGAGTGTAGCCAAAGAATATGATAACTATCTTCCCTTGCTTCGTGTAATTTGAAAGCCTTGCCTGCTTTCTATCTTGGTCTATGAGTTCAAAGTCGTAAGCTGGTTGGTTGTAAAAAAAACCGTAAAAACTATGCTCTTTCTTTTGACAGGATAGAAGAAGAGCAACTATAAAAAGGAGTGATAACTTTCTCATAGCTCATATTATACATAAGCTCACCTTTGTTCCGTATCCCTTTTTGCTTTCTATTCTTAATTTAAAACGGTGGGCATCTGCTACAGCCTTCACTATGGAGAGGCCTAAACCAAAACCCTCTTTGTCCTTTACTTCCCTGTAAAACCTTTTTAACACCTTCTCGGTGTTCTTTATCCCTATACCGTTATCTTCCACTACAAAACAGCTGTTTGTAAAGTAAAGTCTTATCATTCCACCTTTTGGTGTATACTTGTAGCTGTTCTCAATTAGATTGCCCAAGGCTATCTTTATGTAGCTTTTATCTGCCAGAATTTCCATATCTTCTTCCATGTATTCCACATGAAACCTGTGACTCTCTCGTACAAACTCGTACTCTTCGTCTAATTCTGCCAGAACTTCATTTACACCCAAGGGAGAAAGTTTCAGCGGTATTCCAGACTCGAGCCTCATGAGCAGTACAAGATGGTTTATCAGCTTCTCCATTTTGTTGGATTGAGTCAGCATGTTTTTTAAGATTCCTGCCATGTCTTCTTTGTAAACACCCATGCTTAAAAGTTCGAGCTGTCCCTTTATGTATGTGAGAGGTGTCTTAAGCTCATGAGCCACACCCGCTATAAATTCTTTCTGCCACTGAAAGGTTCCCTTTAACTTTTCTAACATATCTCCGTAAGCATTCTGAAGCACTGCAAGTTCATCACTGCCCTTGCTCTTTTCTACTTTTATATCCATATTACCTTTGTAAACCTCCCTTGAAACATCAGTAAGGTAGCTAAGAGGCCATAGCATACGTTTTACAAAAAAAGTCAGCATTAATGATGTTAAAAGGGATATGAAAAGGGTAAAGGCGGTTACGAAGATTAGAAGTTTCTTCTCAATTCTCAAAACCTTCTCCATCTTCTCCAAGAGAACAAGCTTGTAATCCCCTATATCTATTACAAGAAAAGCAAGGCCGTCTATTATTCCCTTTCTGCTTTGCATGAAGAGTCTCATATCCTCTTCGGTCAGGTCTAAGCTTTCACCATCTATGAAGGGTTCTTTGTGTATTATGTTGCCCTTCTTGTTTAGTACAAGGCTTGCCATCTCCCTAGAAACCACATCAGATGCCAAAAGCTTTATGTAGCGAGGGGGATACGCATGGATGCTTTTGTAAAACTCTATGGTTGGCTTTACCTGATAGTACATGTAATCGTACGTGTAGTTCAAAAGAAGCTCTTTGACAGCTGCAAGGGTAAAGAAGGCTACGCTAAGAACGCTGAAGGTGTATGCTCCAAGAAAAAAAAGGAGGAGTTTTAGTTTAATCGACATCTTCCGATTTTATCATGTAGCCTATTCCTCTGACAGTACGTATGAGCTTTGGAGGTCTGTCCCCCAACTTGTTCCTTAAATTCTTTATGTAGACATCCACAACGTTTGAACTCTCTTCTCCGTAAGAAGCCCATACCTTGGTAAAGAGCCTTTCCCTGCTAACAACCTCTCCTGCGTTTTCCATCAGTACCTTTAAAAGTTCAAACTCCCTTTTGGTTAGGTTTACTCTTCGTCCATTGTAAAACACTTCATAGGACCTTAAATCCAGCGTAAGCTTGCCTAAGCTTATCGATTCCTGAGTCTCTCTTTTATACCTTCTGAGCACAGCGTTTATTCTTGCAAGAAGTTCTTTGAAGGAGAAAGGTTTTGTTATGTAATCGTCAGCACCTGCGGAAAGCCCTTCCACTTTATCTTCCACCTGAGATTTTGCCGTTACCACTATAATAGGTACGTCCTTTACCTGTCTTATCTTACTGCATACCTTTAGTCCATCAAACTTTGGAAGCATAAGGTCAAGAAGCACAAGGTCATAGTCTCCCTTTAAGGCTTCCACCATAGCAGAGAAGCCATCCTTTACCCAAAGGACATTATATCTCTCGTGCTGAAGTCCTTCCTTTATCATCTCACCCACGTAAGGGTCATCTTCAACGAGAAGGATTCTCATTGGAAAACCTTATATACTTTTCTACGTCCATAATTTTGAAGATCTCCCCATAGGGTTGTAATAGTGCTTCGATGGATTCTTCCAGTCTTTTCTGACCTAATACCTTGTGACCCGTATCCAAAAGTAGAGAGAGTAAACCAATGACCACATCATCCTCTTCTTTGGGTTTTCTTCTGTACTTTATAGAACCCTCTTCATACTTAAAAAGGTCTGAGGATGCAACATAGCTTAGCAGGTTATGCTCTGCGTTATAACCCAAGTGTTTAAAAAGCACACCGTATACTACGTTTATAAGGAAGAGATAGATGGTAGAGCTAATATTCTCCATAGGTTCGTAAGGGGACATATCTACCCAGAATGGTCTTTCCACCTTCAAGTGTGTATAGGCTTTAAGATAGCCCTCTGTCTCTTCCATTATGCCCTTTATCCTTCCTTTATCAAAGAGAATATAAGTCTCCTTGCTGGGCATATGAACCAAGAGCAACCCTGTACTCTTAGACTGTTCCATCCCCATTATAAGCTTGCCCAACTCCAAGAATTCGTTCCCTACACCCTTAACCCACCAATTTTCAGTATACTTGAGCATGTACAGATTCAAAGCGGAAGCGTCCATACTAACGACGCTTACGTTCATAGAAGCATCTGGATTTATGAGAAACTCAAAGATGTTGCAGTTTAACGGATAAACCCCTATGGGCTTTCCCTTCACGTAGAATATTTCAAATTCATTTATACCCTTCACAGCTCTCAAAAAGCCAGTGAACTTACTGAGCTGAAGATTTTCAACGATTGTAATGAGATTTATCTTGCCAGATTCAACGTCCTTTATCAAATACTCTATCGTAAAATCATGTTTGTCTACCTCCGGATTGTAAAACTGATGTATATCAAGGAAGCCATTGGAAATTAAACTCTCAACTTTCTGAAGCAGTTCAACCATATCCCCCTCTGTAGAGTAAAGGATCTGATGTAAAGTCTTTCCATCAAAGGTCTCCATATTCTCAAAGTTTTTCTGCGCTTTCAAGACAGCATAGGGTGTTATTATCTTATCCATTAGGGCTTTCAACTTATGGGATATAAGATGCAGCTGGAGAACTAGCTCCTCTGCGTTTATGGGTTCTTCCAATAAGATCAAACTCTCGTTTTCATTCTGGCTAAAGCTAAAAAATCCCTCTGGGTTCTCTAAGGTTTCAAAGAGATAGTAAAAGAGCATGGATGTTTTGTTCTTTATATCTTCTGAAAGGCCCTCAAGGGCAGGTGAAAAGAATCCTTTTACATAGCCCTTTTCTATGTAAAGGGAGATAGAGCTATTGTTAGAAAAAAGATTAAGGAGCCCGTTTTTGTTTATGAGACAGTTGTTTATCAGGTCCACGATGTCTTGCTGTTTGCTTATGTACCCGAAAAGCATCATCCCACCATACGCTTTATTTTTGAAACCATTTTCTCTTCAAGGAGGTTAAGCGCTTCAAAAACTCCTTCGTTCTTTATGGCGCTCGCCTGGACAGAAGGGAAGCCTTCTACGTTGATCTGCTCTTCCAAGCTCTCATAGTCAAGTCTATTGGGAAGGTCCATCTTGTTGTACTGTAAAACCAAAGGCAAATTCTGGTAGTCTCTACCTACCTTCATAAGGTCTTCCTTTAGAAGTCCCAGGAACTCTATGTTCTCCTTTAGTCTCTCCTTCTGCGAATCAACCACAAAGATGATGCCATCCACTCCTCTCATAACCATCAACCTTATATCCTTGTATATGTGCTGACCGGGCACCGTGTAAAGGGCTAAAGAAACCAACAAGTTGCCGAGGTTTACTTTTTTTGTTGCAAAGTCAAAAACGAGCGTCCTATCGTCGTCAGTGTTTATTTCCAGAAGGTCCAGTCCCTCCCTTTGAGCTATCCTTTCTAAGTTTGTGGTCTTCCCAGACCTAGCTGGTCCATAGTAAACAACCTTAAGTCTTACTATCTTTCTTTCTAGGTCCACCAACATGCTCATTCCCCCTGAGTTTAATATTCCCCCATGAGAAGCATCTCTCACAGAAAGGAACATAATAATTATAATACTCACCGCATGTACATACCCAAGGCTTGTAAAGGTCACTTACAACCTCATTGCATAATCTATCGGTATCCCTATGAGATTCCATTGTAAGAGCCATGAGCTTTAGAGGTTCTGGTAGTTTATCAAGCATGTCTTTGAGTTGAGTCAGAAGGTTAAGCCTCATGTAAAGCCTGGCAAGAACATCCGGCTGCAGATGGTTCCCCCTTTCCCTCAAGACGTCAATTAGTTTTGCCAGATGCTCTTCCTTTCTGGAAAGAACCATAAACACTTGATTCTGTAAGTTTGCATCAAAAACTCTTTCTATCTGCCTTTTTGCCTCCTTTGTATCTTCTTCTTCGAGAAGGTACTGTATCCAACGAGCGAGTACATAAAAGCTTCTTTTTGTATCCATAGCCTTTTCTAAAAGCTCTTTTCTTCTGTTCGTTAGCTTTTCCGATGCATGGGACAGCACTTCAGCCATGATTCTTTTCTCCTCTTCCTTCTCCCATTTTTCACAGTTTTTTATCACTCTCTGTTGGTATTCTATGCACGATTGAAGGTCTTCTTCCAAAAAGCTTAGGTCTCTCAAGCCTCTCAAAGCACGAAGGTTAGCAGGGTTCTTAGATATAGAGGAAAGGAAGAGGTCCTTTGCTTTCTGATACTCCCTCTCCTTCAAAAGCATAGAACCAAGGAGAGCGTCCAAGGAACCTCCAACTGACATTACTCTAAGTTCTTCCAGCTTACCCATCCCATCCTTCTGCAGGAGAGCTTGGGCAAGAAAAAGCGATACCCATTCTTCCTTTTTTGAAGGTCCTGAAAGGTCTCTCTCCGCTTTTGATGGGTATCCGTTGAAAAGATTGAGTACTCCAGACCCTACATCTTTGATAAAACCCTTTAATCTAACCTCCCTTACTAAGAAGTACAATGTGGGTAAAAGGAAGCCTAAAGCTAAAGAAAATAGGATTATTACAAAGAGTGGAACTGAGTACGTTGAGCCAAAGAAGTTAAGGTTAACATAGTAAGCATGCTGAGCTACAAAGATAAGAAACGCTATGGTAAGAGCTACTATCAGAAGGATTTTAATAAAGTTCATACCTTAACCCTCTTTGCAGTCCCATAAAGCCACTCAAGGTCATAGTACTCTCTCCACTCTCTCTGAAATATATGAACTATTGTATCAAGAAGGTCTATAAGTATCCAATTGGCGCTTTCCATACCTTCCGTATGGTCTGGTTCTATGCCATGCTTTTTTAGCTCCTCTATAACATGGTCCGCCATGGACCTTGCATGAACTGAAGAGTTGGCAGTTGCTATCACAAAATAATCTGCTAAGTTAGTCAAATTGGACACATCAAGAACAACTACATCCTCTCCCTTTTTTTCCTCCAAAAGTCTTTTTATCAACCCTATCTTCTCCGTCATATTTTTGTGTACTTTTGCAGCTCCTTGTAATATGTATTTTCCCCGTACAACTCTTTATACTTCTCCATGTTCTTTTTACCTTCATTGTAACTCTCTTTTGCTATGTTTTTCCACCTTTCTATCTCCCCGTTTAAAAAGTCTATCCTCTTTTCTAGTGCCCTTCTATCCTCTTCGCTCTTTGCCTCTTTCAAACTCTTTTTAGCATCTTCCACCCAGCTTCTGTATTTCTCTTCCTCCTTTTTAGCCTGAAGCCTCACAAGAAGTAGGGACTTTATGTACCTAAAAGATACTTCCACGTCCGATACCTGCTCTGGATAGTTTACGAGAAGTTCTCTGTACCTCATGGCTGCAGAGTAATAATAGCCAAAATCTTCATAAAACCTTGCTATCAGATACTCATGCTTTGCAAGCTTCTTCTTAGCATCCTCCATAAGACCTTCTACCCTGTCTGAATACGTGCTTTTGGGAAATCTGCTCATAAATTCCCTAGCTTTCTCAATGGCTTTCCATGTATAAGTTTGGTCTCTGTATGCGTCAGGTGCCACCTTCATATAGCTGTCCACAAGCATAAAGTATGCTCTTTCAGTTTCTGGTATGTTTGGATAATAAAATATAAAGTCCTCAAGGTAAACCACAGCGTTTATGTAATCCTTATCCATATAATAGCTATCCGCTATTGCATACTTGGCTTCCTTTATCTGCTCAGTGGATAGGTTCTCCATGTATTTGAGAGCTTCCTTTAGCCTCTCAGTTGCCTTCCCATAGTTCCTGTTTGCATACGCAGCCATACCTTCTTGATAGTACTCTACGGCAAGCTTAGCCCTTTTCTCCTCCGTCATCTTAGCACAGCCAAACAATAGAAGGAGTAAGCCGAAAAGTATAAACTTTTTCATCACTCAAGCTCTATAGTAAACCTCATAATCATTGTAACCTACGCTGTCATCCTTTACTATGTTTACGTTTTTCAAGCCCAGTTTATCTACCAGACCCTTCACCATTTCAAGGTTATCATGCCTTACATGAAGGTCTATTACTCCCGTATGCCAGCTTTTTAGCTCTTTCTCAAGCTCGAACTTAAGGAGCTCTTTGCTCTTTATCTTCCCTCTCCCTCTGCATACATGGCAATACTCTGTAAGCACCGATAGCACACCATCCGTGCTTTTTCTCCTTGCCATTTCAAGAAGACCAAGCTTTGTAAATCCATAGATGTTTATACAGCTTAGCTCATCGCCTAAGGACTCTTGGAGCTTTTTCAGTACCAGGTCTTTGTTCTCTTGTTTTTTCATATCAATAAAGTCTATAACTATTATACCCCCTATGTCTCTTAGGATTATCTGTTTGGCTATTTCCTCCGCTGCCTCTAAGTTTGTGCTGACTGCATTCTCCTCATGAGATTCTCCGCAAGGTTCTCCGCTGTTTACGTCTATAACAGTCATCGCCTCTGTTCTGTCTATAACTATGTAACCACCACCCTTGAGCCAAACGTATCTATTGAGCAATTTTCTGAATACATCATGTATTCTGTACTTGTTTATGTAAGCAACAGTATCCTTCGTGTACACAACTTTATTTACAAGTGATGATTCAAACTCTTCCAGGAAAGAAACTATACCACTCCACACGTATGGGTCGTCAACTACAACCTTCTCGACTTCATACCAATAGTCCCTTATGGCTTTTATGTAGCAAGGGTATTCTCCAAGGAGTAAGCCTGGTTTTTTCATAGACTTACTTCGCTTTGAAACCTTTTGCCAAAGTTCTCTTAGACTCTCTATGTCTTTCAGAAGGTCCTCCCTCGATGCACTGGATGAGCAAGTCCTGAATATGAGCCCTCCAGAAAAGCCCATCTCTGATACTACGCTTTTGAGCCTTTCCTTTTCTTCCTTACTCAACCTTGAAGAGTACTTTATATCTGCGCCCATGGGAAGATATATTACGTATTTGCCAACCAACTTTATGTTGGTCGTAAGCTTTGCCCCCTTTTCACCTATGGGTTCTCTCACAACTTGTAGGATCATGCTCTCTCCCACTCTTGGAGGTTTAACATCTTCGTTTGTTTTGCAAGTGGGTCTTACGGGTAGGTAAGCTTCCTTATCCAACCCTATATCAACAAAAACACCATCCATACCTTTTACCACCCTCCTTACCTTCCCAACAAACAAACTATCCACTATCTTTGTTGACCCCCTTTTTTCCACTCTTATTTTGAACACCTCCCCATCTCCTATAAGGAAGGTAAACACGTAATCCTCGTTGGAAAGGCACATAACCTCCTTCGGCATCAATTAATATTAAAACACATTAAAATATCTGAGATATGAAGAAAGTGTTAGTTTGGGGGATTGGGATAAGCGGAAAGGCTGCCGTAAACTTACTCAAAGAGAAGGGTATAGAGGTGTACTCTGGAGATGATAAGGAAAAAACAGATTTTAGAGATTACATAAACTTGGTAGATACTGTTGTACTATCTCCGGGTATAGCACCATCCCACCCTCTTTGGATAGAGGCTCAAAAGAAGGGTTTGGAAGTTATAGGTGAGATTGAGCTTGCTTACAGGTTTTTCAGGGGGAAAGTTTTAGCCATAACTGGAACGGATGGGAAGTCAACAACCACCAGGATAACTTACCTTATACTAAAGAAGCATTTTGACAACGTGGAGGAAGGTGGCAACATGGGCGTTCCATTCTCTGAGATAGCTCTCAAAAACCCTGAATCCTTAGCCGTGTTGGAAGTTTCTTCCTTTCAGGGGAAAACGCTCAAAACCTTCAGGCCTGTTGGGGGTACCTTCCTTAACTTTGCTAAGGACCACCTAGATTGGCATCCGTCCTTAGAAGATTACCTTCAGAGCAAGTACAACATATTTAGAAATCAAAGGGAGGATGATTTCATAGTTCTTTATTCGAGGCAAGAGCAGGTAGTCCAGACTCCAACAAGGGCTAAAAAGTACCTGATGAGTTCAAAGGATTCGCATGGTTTCATAAGCGAAGGGAAGGCGTACTTTATGGGTGAGGAGCTCTTTGAAGTTGATAAGTTAAAACTCATAGGCCATCATAACTACAGGAACGCACTGGCGGGCGCTATGATGGCAAAAATTTTGGGAGTTCCAACAGAGGTCATAAGAGAGGTCCTTTATGAGTTTTCTGGCCTACCCTTCAGGCTAGAGTACATGGGTGAATGGGATGGAATAGATGTCTACAACGATTCTAAATCCACAACGGTTAACGCTCTTGAGGCGGCACTAAAAAGCATGCCAGACAAGAGGGTGGTGCTCATAGCCGGTGGGAAAAACAAAGGAGGGGATTTTTCGAGCATCTATGACTTAGTTGTTCAAAAGGTAAGAATAGCCATTCTCATAGGAGAGGCAAAGGATGAGATCTTTAGAGCGTGGATGGGTACTACCGTTCTTGAAAGGGCGGAGAGCTTGGAAGAGGCTGTAAATATAGCAAAGCATTATGCAAAGAAGGGGGACGTCATCCTTTTCTCTCCTGGATGTGCTTCCTTTGATATGTTCAAGGATTACAAAGAAAGAGGGGAAAGGTTCAGGGAACTTTTCAAACCCTCTGCGCTATAGCCTGAGCAAACTCCATCGTGGACAGTGCCTTTGCTTCCACCCCTATCCTTTTAAAACCCATGGCTATGTCTGCAGTTCCCAACCTGTCCTCTATTGCTTTCTTTATGGCTTTGTATATGAGGTCAGCAGCCTCTTTCCAACCTATGTATTCAAGGAGCATACCACCGGACAGTGTAAGGGATATGGGATTGGCAATACCTTTCCCCGCTATATCGTAAGCGGTACCGTGAGTGCTCTCAAAGAGAGCGTAGCCATCTCCTATGTTTCCGCTTGGTACAAAGCCAGGACCACCCACAAGAGCAGATGCAAGGTCTGAGATGTAATCACCGTTCAGGTTCTGTGTGATGATAACATCGTAAGCTTCTGGTCTTAAAACAAGCTGCATGAGCATCTGGTCGGTTATCACCTTTATCATGAGAACTTGTCCGTCTTTGGGCTCACCCTGAGTTATAACCCTACCTTCAAACTCTGGCTCCTTTATCACCTCAAAGGCCCAGTTCATAAAGGCTCCTTCTGTAGCTTTCATTATGTTACCCTTCCCCACTACGGCCACAGTTCCTTTCCCGTTCTCCAAGGCCCATCTTAGAGCTTTCCTTACATGTCTCTTTGTTTTGAATTCGCTCATAGGCTTTACAGTAATGCCGCAATCCTCAGGGAGGGCATACTCAGAAACACCCATCTCCTTTATAAAGAACTCCCTTACCTTTTGGGTATTTTCTCCCCTTGGCATGTATTCTATGCTCATATAAACGTCGTCAGAGTTCTCTCTAAAGACAGCTACGTTGACCCTCTCTGGGTTTGGTATGGGTGCAGGTTGGCCAAGCCAATAGACAGGCCTTATGGCAGAATAAAAATCCATAGACTGTCTTAGTATGGCGTTTAGAGACTTCCCTCCCTTGCCCACTGGAGTGCCAAGGGGTCCCTTTATGCCAACTATGGCCTCCTTCAAAAATTCTAAAGTTTCCTTTGGCATTCTATCCCCAGTTTTCTCCTCCGCCTTGTCGCCTGCAAGGAGTTCAACCCAGTGTATACGCTTCGAACTTCTGTAAGCCTTTTCTATGGCAGTGTTTACAACCATTATCATGGCAGGCATGATCTCCGACCCTATGCCATCTCCCTCTATGAAGGGTACTATGGGCTCGTTGGGTACATACAAGCTCTTATCTTCTCTGAGTTTTATAAACTCTCCTTCCTGCGGTAAGTTTACCCCATTGTCCCATCTGTATACTCTCTCAAGCTTTAACATGCTACCTCTCCTTTTTAGTAGTAATGCGGGTGGAGGGAGTTGAACCCTCACGGGTTAACCCCACAGGATCCTAAGTCCTGCGCGTCTGCCAATTCCGCCACACCCGCTGAATATAAAATTATAAATAATGTTTGTAGATTGGGCTAAGGTCTACGTTAAGGCTGGAGATGGAGGAGATGGAGCCGTTGCCTTTTTAAGAGAGAAGTACAAACCCTTTGGTGGTCCGGCTGGTGGGGACGGTGGAAGGGGAGGAGATGTGTTGCTTGTTGCAAGCTCAAGGAAGCACACCCTTTACGATTTTAAATACCACAGGCATTTCAGAGCACAGAGGGGCGAGAACGGAAAAGGAAAGAATAAGCACGGAAAAGACGGGGAGGACCTTCTCATAGAGGTTCCGCTCGGAACAATGGTAAAGGATGCTAACACTGGAAAGGTACTATGCGACTTATTAAAAGAGGGGGATGTGTGCCTTGTGGCAAGGGGTGGAAAGGGTGGAAGAGGAAACGCTCACTTTGCAACTCCAACAGATCAGACTCCCAAGTATGCGGAGAAGGGGGAGAAGGGAGAAGAAAGATGGCTTTTGCTCGAGCTAAAGCTAATAGCCGATGTGGGCATTGTAGGGCTTCCCAATGCCGGTAAATCAACTCTTATATCCAAGCTTACAAAGGCAAGACCAAAAATAGCAGACTATCCCTTCACCACTTTAAAACCCATACTGGGTGTCTTTAGCTACGATGAGGAGAAAAGGATAGTTTTGGTTGACATACCTGGGCTTGTGGAGGGAGCATCGGAGGGCAAGGGCCTTGGACACGAGTTTCTGAGGCATGTGGAGAGAACAAGGCTTCTCCTGCATCTTATAGATATTTCAGACTTCAGACAGGTAGACCCATTGGAAGCTTTCAGAGTCATAAATTTAGAGCTGAAAAAGCACAACCCGGAGCTTGCAAAGAAGCCACAGATTGTTGTTGGGACAAAAGTGGATATGCTTTCTGACATGGAATATACTAAGAGGTTGGAAGAGGCCTTCAGAAGGATGGGCTACGATTTTGTAGCCATATCAGCCATAACTGGCTATGGGATGGAAAGGCTAAAGAAGATGCTGCTTAAGAAGTTTGAGGAGCTTGAACTTGAAAGACATTAGCAAGTATAGGATAACCTTAAGGCCTTGGGAGCTTCCGGATATAGAAGCTTTGGAGTACGAAGAGTCCGAGCAGTTTGTGGATACAGTTGAAGAGATAAAACCTTACGATGGACTTCTTCCAAAGGAAAGCATACGCATAGCCTTTGTGGACGGTGTGAGGAGGACCGAATACGCCCTCTACCTTATGGATGAGATGGGTTCAAGCTACGAGGGGGCCTTTGCTTCCCTTGGAGCTGGCGCTGTCCTAATAAAGTTAGGAAGGATGAACATAATAGAAGAATCCATGTTCGATCCTGTAGTGAGAAGATACGCAGTCATAAAAGGTTCTTTGGACACAGACCCTTTCAAGGAAATAGGTTTTGAGTCCCGCTTTGTGGACGGTGACGTTTCAAAAGAGATAAACAGAATAATGAAGGAAGAGCTTGAGGTCGGTGTGGCAAGAAAAGTGTTAAAAGAGGTAAAGCCTACCATTGTTTTATGCGACGGAACTTTAAGCTACAAACTCAGGGATAGCACATGCTTGGGATACATAAAGACTATAAAAAAGCTCTACATGAGAAGGGAAGATACACATATTCTAAACGAATTAAAACGGGGTCAGAGAAGCCCACTCATAAAAGTCCACCATCAGCAGAAACAGGAGGAGAAAGAGAGAGTGGAAAAATACACCTGGTACGTAAAGTTGACAGAGGGAGAGGGTATAGGCTCCTTTGCCAGACTTGAGGTCTTTGAAAAGGTCGGACTCAATACTGCCAAAAGGTTGGCTGACTTAACAGCTGGCACACTACCGCTCTTTGAGAGCATGAGCTTTCAAGACAAAAGGTCTCCTCAGAACCTTCTCCCTATAAAAAGCCTCGAAAACTTTCTCAGAAGGCATCTAGGTTCTTACTCCTTGGTAAGGAGGGAGATAGAAAGGTTTATATATGCTTGATATTTTTCTTCTCTTACTCCTGTCCTATGTGCTGAGGAGCTTTGGTCTTTTTGAAAAGGACCACGCAAAGGTTTTCATCAACTACGTCGTTTATCTTTCCTTACCTGCTGTAAGCTTCAAATCCGCTCATAACTTAGGATTAAGCTGGGATGTTGTAAAGATAGCCCTTGTAGCCTGGGGAAGTATAATATCCTGCCTTTTAATCTCTTTCCCTGTGGGAAGAGCCTTAGGGCTAAAAGAAGAAGCTCTTAGGAGCTTTATTCTCTCTTCTTCCTTTGGAAACACAGCCTTCCTTGGTTATCCTTATGCTCTCTCTTACTTTGGACAGGAAGGATTAAAATACGCCGTAATATATGATTCTCTTGGCTCTTTTCTTATGATGTCCTCGGTTGGTGTTATGCTCTCAAGAGGCAGTATGAACCTGAGGGAGGTTTTCCTCTTCCCTCCCTTTTTGGGACTTCTGTTTGGTTTTCTGCTGAGGGACCTTGCGATCCCTAAGCCTTTGGGAGACTTTATAGAATTTCTTTCAGCTTCTTTGAGCCCTGTAGTGCTCTTTGCAATGGGTCTTTCTCTTAGCCTTTCTGGAATAGGAAAGAGGCTAAAAAGCATAACTTCTGCCCTTTTTATAAAGATGGCCCTTTCTGGACTTGTTGCTTACTTGCTCTGCTCTCTTCTAAGGGTAGAGGGTCTTCCTTTCAAGGTCTCTGTAATGCAGGCTTCCATGCCCACCATGATAATGGCAGGTGTTTTGTCCCTCAAGTACGGTCTTGACCATGAGCTTGCTTTTGCAAGCGCTGGCCTTGGTATACTGCTAAGCTTTTTTGTTATTCCAATCCTTCTTCACTGTGGTTCTTGAAAATGAATTACAAACAAAATAAAAGCACATCTTGGAAGTAGCTGGGGGAGAGTGCCAGCACAACCAAAGGACAAAGATATAGAGAACTACCTTGGGCGATATTTACAAAAGCATTTTCTAAAGCATGGAGAGGAAGTAGGAGCAAGTTCAGCGGGAGATTATAAAAAGATTGCTTATGATATCATCAAGAAGCCGTCTGCAGTTTACGTTGAAAGAAACAAGGGAGGCACTTATTTTATCTACTATAAGGGCGATATGAAAGTTGTATGCTCCAATGACAATATGGCAATTCTAAGCCTATATAGGCAGGAGGCGGAGCAATGGATAAAAAAGAGCATGTCAGCAATAATCAGAATATTGTAGAGCTTATAGAGGATTATGAATTCAGCCTTGAGTATCCTCCAAACCTACCAGATGCTTACAGCTATGACAACATGTGGCTCATGCTTGATGCAAGAGATGAGATACATCGCTTAGGGCTTGACAATGATGAAAGAGTTATAGAGATTGACAAAAGGCTTTTGAAGGGTCTGAAAAAGTTTGGCAACCTAATAGTTTACAGGCTTGACAACAGCGATAAGCCACTCCCTCACTGGTGGTGGCACTTAGATAAAATAGCAAAAAAGGAATATCCAGCGGAGCTTTTACCAGAGCCTTTGAGAGAAATCTATCTTTCCCTTTGAAATCTCTGCTTGATGCACGCATAACACCAAGCTAATATCAAAAGCATGTATTTAACTCTTAACTTTGTTGCTGAAGGAATAGAAGAGACTGACGAATATATAGAGTTTACTGTCAGAGCTTTGTCTGCAGACACGGAAATACAATCTGGCAAGGGAGCAGTAGTCTTCCCCTCCGAAGTGCTTATAAAAAGGCAAGGAGACCTAATAGGTAAACCATTGCTACTTGACCACGAGTGGAAGGTAGACAAGATAGTGGGAGTTGTAGTACACAGCTGGTTTGATGACACACAAAAGGCTGTCATGGCAAGGGTAAGGGTTGCAAAAGAAGGTAATGAAAAACTTATAAGCCTTATAAAGCTTCAGCCAAGTCCAATAAGGTCTGTGTCAATAGGTGCAGTTGTTAAAAAACAAGAGGGTCAAGTAAAAGATATAGAGTTCAAAGAAATATCTCTGGTTTTTGAAGGAGCAGACCCAAACGCAAAAATAATGGCAGGCAGATACGAGGACATAGAACTTTCTACTTCAGAGTGGTGGGATGACCCAGAGCTGAGAGATAAAGCTCCAAATGACTTCTTCTTAGACCCATCCTCTCGCAGATACCCATACAAAACGTGGGATGGGAAAATCTCCTGCGAGAGACTTAAAGCGGCTATGCAGTTGTCCTCTTTGCACGGACACAAGCAAATATATGACAGAGCTAAAAGACTTTATGAAAAACATTGTAAAGGAGGTTAAAGCATGTTAGACAAGGAGACAATTTTGACACTTAGCAAGGAAGAGCTACAAGAAGCGGTTGAAACGCTTCAGCTCAAAGTTCAGGCGCTGGAAAAGGAAAGGGACGAACTAAAGTCCCTCGCAGACATAGGCAAGAAATACTACGAGCATTTACAGACAGAAGCTGTAAGACTCGTGCGTGCAGTTGACGGAGAAAACGCACCAATCCTGAAGCTCATAGACAAAGCAGACGTGGATACTCTAAAAGCCATAGTAGATGAGTATCAAGAAAAAGCAAAAGAGAAATTCAAAGCATCTGCAACCCACACACAAGAAGAGCCACAGACCTTTACCAAAGAGTGGCTTGAAAAAGCAAGCTATCAAGAGCTTTTAAAACTTAAACAAAAACTTTATGAGGAGGTAAGATAATGAGCACAGTTAGCAGAACAACACACCCAGAGCTTTTCCCTCTTTATTATGAGAAGAAGCTCCTTGAGTATGTGAAGGCGAACCTTGTAGCCAGCAGGTTCGGACAAAGGAGAAGCCTTCCTGCCAACTCTGGAAGAACTATAGAGTTTTACAGGGCAAATCCTAAGCCCATAAACACCACGCCCATCACAGACCAGCCTACACCACAGGCTACAGCACTTCCCAACCTTACACCGATACAGGTGACCGTGCAAGAATACGGCGACAGCATAGACCTATATGAGTTTGCAGACATGACTTCTTTTGTGCCACTTGTTGACTACACAACAGACATACTCTCAGACCAAGCCCAGAGGTCTTTGGACACCATAGCCATGAACGAGCTTTGCAGTGGCACGAATGTGCTTTATGCGGGCGGTGTGAGCTCCAGATCTGCACTCGTAGGAACGCAAAAGCTCACAAAGACAGACATAAGAAAAGCTGTAAACCTTCTGCAGAGAGAGAATATCCCGCCTTTTGAGGATGGCTAC
>JAXSMZ010000020.1:0-27661 GCA_037924335.1 Aquificaceae bacterium | reverse complement strand
TGATACTTTGCATAGCAGATTAACATTGTAATGTCCGCTTCTATAAGCGTCAAGAGGTCTCTATATTTCTAAACTTCTATATACGTCAATAGATTTCTATACATTCAGTGATTAGTTTCTAATACATTGAAGAAATTTCTCGCATGTATGAATTATAATTATGTTTGTATGCTGTCTACGGATGAGATAAGAGAACTCTTTTTGAGCTTTTTTGAAAAAAGGGGACATATAAGAGTTAGAAGCTCACCCTTAGTGCCAGAGTCTGACCCAACACTTCTTTTTGTCAACGCTGGGATGGTTCCTTTTAAGAACGTTTTCTTAGGTATAGAAGCAAGACCATACAAGAGAGCTGTCTCTTGCCAAAAGTGTTTGAGAGTTTCTGGAAAGCATAACGACCTTGAAAGCGTAGGCTACACATCAAGGCATCATACATTCTTTGAAATGCTTGGAAACTTCTCCTTTGGGGATTACTTCAAAAAAGAAGCTATAGAGTATGCATGGGAGTTTGTTATAGACCATCTCAAGCTTCCTAAAGACAAGCTTTACATAACTGTCTTTAGAGAGGATGAAGAATCGTACAGAATATGGAACGAGCACATAGGAATAAACAGTGAACGCATATGGAAGATGGGGGAAGAAGACAACTTTTGGCAAATGGGGGATACAGGCCCATGCGGACCATCTTCGGAGATACACTATGACAGAGGTGAGGCTTACGATGGTGGAGAAAGGTACCTGGAGGTCTGGAACCTTGTTTTTATGCAGTACACCAGAGACGAGAAGGGAGTCCTCCATCCACTTCCGAGTCCAAACATAGACACTGGTATGGGACTGGAGCGAATATCAAGTATCCTTCAAGGTACCAGAACCAATTATGAGATAGACATAATCAGACCTCTCATAGCTTTTGGTGAAGAACTCTCAAAGAAAAAATATGGAGAGGACCCACAGGTTGATGTGGCACTCAGGATCTTTGCTGACCACATAAGGGCATGTACCTTTGCCATATCTGACGGCGTGCTTCCTTCCAACATAGGAAGGGGTTATGTGATAAGAAGGATATTCAGAAGGGCTTTAAGATATGCTTACAAATTGAATATAAGGAAGCCTTCCTTTTACAGGGCTGTTGATGTTGTAGTGAGCACTATGAAGAAAGCGTATCCTGAGCTCGAGCAATCAGCATCCTTTGTAAAGGGTATTCTAAGGAGTGAGGAAGAAAGGTTTACAAGCACCCTAGAGCGAGCCATGCCCCTTTTGGAGGACCTTTTAGAAGAAGTTTCAAAGAGGGATAAAAGAATCCTGAGCGGTAAGCACATATTCGACCTTTATGACACGTACGGCTTTCCTTTGGACATGCTTGAAGAGATAGCCAGGGAGAGAGGCGTATCTTTGGACATGGAAGGTTTCAGAGGTTATATGGAAGAGCAGAGGGAAAAGGCAAGGAAACATTTCAGAGTAGCTTTCAAAGAGACAGAACCATACTATGAGCATCTCAAAGATATAGGGAAGGTTTCTACCTTTGTAGGCTACGAGCAGGATGATGTCTGGACAGAGGTCATAGCTATACTCAAAGATGGCAAGCTTGTCTCAGAGCTAAAAGAAGGAGAATGGGGAGAAGTTTTTCTAAAGGAAACACCCTTCTATGCTGAGAGAGGTGGACAGGTTGGCGATAGAGGAATTATAAAAACTGACGAGTCACAATTTTTGGTAGAAGATACCCAATCTCCAGTGGATGGTGTTATAGCCCACAGAGGAAAGCAGATAAAGGGGACTTTAAAGCTTTTTGATAGGGTTTATGCAAGGATAGATACTGAAAGAAGAGAGGATATAAGGAGAAATCATACAGCAACGCACCTCCTTCATGCCACACTGAGACAGGTGTTGGGGGAGCACGTAAGACAGGCCGGCTCCCTCGTGACTGATGAGTATTTACGCTTTGACTTTACGCATTTTGAAGCGATATCATGGGAAAAGTTGAAGAGGATAGAGGAGCTTATAAACGACCACATAAGGAAGAACTATCCAGTAGTAGTGGAGGAGATGTATTATGAACAGGCCATAAGAGAAGGGGCCATTGCCATATTTGAGGAAAAATACAAGGAAAGAGTTAGAGTTGTGACTGCTGGTGAAGTGTCAAAGGAGCTTTGCGGTGGAACACACGTCAGAAGAACAGGAGACATAGGTTATTTCAAGGTAATATCCGAATCTTCTGTAGGGTCTGGCATAAGGAGGATCATAGCCAAGACGGGCAGATGGGCTGTAGAACATTCAGCTTGGGAACACAACCTTCTCCAAAACCTTGCTCAGCAGTTGGGCGTTCCTCAAGATGGGCTTATTGAAGCAATAGATAGGCTTCAAAATCAAGTTAAGGAGAAGGAGAAAGAGGTACACAAGCTAAAAGAGATCTTATACAAAGAGAAGATGCAAAGGGATATCAAAGAAGAGCAGATAAAGGATGTGAGGTTTTACTGGGGGGTCTTTGAAGATGTGGACGCGGATAGCCTGAGAGTTATGGCTGACAATATAAGGAGCTCATGCAACAACTGCGTTGTGTTCTTTGTAAGTAAAAGAGCCGAAAAGCTTTCTACTCTGCTGGCTTTATCTAAGCCTCTCAAAGACAAGCTCTCTGCCAGAGAGATAATAAAGGAAGTTGGAGCATTGCTTGGGGGAAGCGGTGGCGGAAGGGATGACCTGGCTCAAGGGGGCGGTACAAAGCCAGAGGCAATAGGTAATGCCATTGAAAAAATAAGGGAGATAATTTATATTAATACTCTTACGGAGGTTTGAACATGAAAAAGGGTATTCATCCAGAGCTTAAACCTACCACTTTTGTTTGTGGATGCGGAAATACCTTTACTCTGCTCTCTACAAATGGTGGAACGGTTTACATAGAATCCTGTAATCTATGCCATCCTTTCTATTCTGGAAAGTTAAGGGTCAAACCTGCCTACCTTGAACTAACGGGTGTATCACAAAAGGAATGATGCTGTCTCATGAGATCAAAAACAAGCTGAGTAGTTTAGAAAAAAGGTATGAGGAGCTGGAAGGGGAACTTGCTTCTCCAGATATAATACAGGATAAAGTGAAGTTTGCTAAGCTAAGCAGAGAACTCAAAGAGATCTCGGAGATAGTCGAAACATATAGAGAGTATAAAAAGCTTATTAGCGATATGGAAAGCGTCAAGGAGCTAGTCAAATCCAAAGAGTTTGAAGAGCTTGCCAAAGAGGAGATAAAGAGAATAGAAGAAGCTCTAGAAAAAACCGAAAGAAAGCTTAGAATACTTATGCTACCAAAGGATGAGAGAGATTCCAAGAATGTGATCTTGGAAATAAGGGCAGGTGTGGGAGGAGAAGAAGCTTCACTTTTTGTCGCTGACCTGTTAAACATGTACCAAAGGTATGCGGAAGAGAAAGGTTGGAAGTTTAGCATACTGAGTGCCAACAAAACAGGCCTTGGAGGTTACAAAGAAGTTATAGCTCTAATAGAGGGTGAGGGTGTTTATTCAAAGATGAAGTACGAAAGAGGAGTGCACAGAGTGCAGAGAGTTCCAAAGACAGAAGCCGGTGGGAGGATACACACATCAACGGCAACGGTGGCAGTTCTTCCAGAAGTGGATGAGACAGAGGTAGAGATAAACCCTCAGGATTTAAAGATAGAGACCTTCAGGGCAAGCGGAGCAGGTGGCCAGTATGTAAACACTACAGAAACGGCGGTAAGGATAACTCATATACCTACGGGTATAACTGTAGCTTGTCAAGACGAAAGGTCACAGTTTCAGAATAAACAGAAAGCCTTGAAGATACTTTATGCAAGGCTTAAAGACTTTTATGAAAAGCAAAGGGAAGAAGAGTTAGCAAGGGAGAGAAAAGTGCAGGTTGGTACTGGGGAGAGGAGTGAAAAGATAAGAACTTACAACTTTCCACAGAACAGAGTAACAGACCACAGAATAGGACTGACCCTCTATAAACTCCAAGAAGTGCTTGAAGGAAAACTTGATGAGTTGATAGATGCTTTAAGTCAATACTACATAGAAGAGAAACTCAAAGCGCAGGTTTAAGTGCTCAAATTTTGGCGGAGCCGACGGGACTTGAACCCGCGACCTCCGGCTTGACAGGCCGGCGTTCTGACCGAGCTGAACTACGGCTCCTTTGTTTTTAATTATATCACTTCTTCCGTCTTGTGGAAAGGGTCTTTTCTATTTCCTTGGCAAGGTCAAAATCCCTCTCCGTTATGCCACCGAACTCATGAGTTATGAGCTTTACTTTCAGATTTTTGAAGGAGACCTCCATATCGGGATGATGCCAATGAGCTTCGGAGATGTAAGCTATAGCTCCAAACAGAAGGACAGTTTCTTTCCAGTCTTTGGTAGAGACCTTCCTTGTCAAGTAGCCATCCTGATAAGACCACTCTGGAAGCTCTTTGGACAATCGTTCCTGAACTTCTTGTGGTGTATAGACCTTTAGGTCTCTTCCTTCCGACATTGTGGGCAAAGTCCGTACATATGTACCGTATAAGTGTTTACGCTGTAGCCTTCCAGCTCCATGGGTGGTTTCCAGTCTATATGGATATGTACGTCTTTTATGGCACCGCACTTTATGCATATCAGATGGTGATGCTCTTGCACATTGGCATCGTACCTCACAGAGCCACCCCAGTAAGCAACCCTTTTTACAAAACCCAGCTCTTCAAGAGTCTCCACTGTCCGGTAAACTGTAGCTAAGGATACAAAGGGGTACTTCTTTTTGACCTCGTTGTACACCTCTTCTACAGTAGGGTGGTCTTCTCTGTTTAAAAGCACCTCGTAAACACTCACCCTTTGCGGAGTTATCTTAAGACCCATACTCTTGCACACATTTATGAAACTTTCGACCCTTTCTTTTATCTCCTTCACCATAATGTGTTATAATATAAAGCATTTAGGAATTATTTTCAAGAGGATGATCATATTGAAAGTTAAAACCCAAAGGTGTAAACTAAAACCATGAGATACGCAGCTTACAGTGAAAGAATAGGGAAGTTAAACAACGTCCTTGTGGGTTTTGTCAGTCTCTTCCTTCTGATATTTCTAACCTCTCTGAATGTGGATAATATATTCTGGTATAAATCAGCCATGCTATCTTATGCTATATCCTCAATTCTTTATCTGTTTTATCCTCTTCTGAGGAATGCTCTGCTTGGTAGGATAGCAACATGGTCGCTGTTTTTCTCACTTCTGGTTAATCTCACTGCCATGATAAGAAGGAGCATACAAAGCTATGAACTGGGTGTTTTTCATCCGCCATGGAGCAACCTCTTTGAAGCCTTGACCTTTTGGAGCTTCATTGCAGGTTCAATATACCTCATAGTAGAAAGGAAGTACTCTTTTAGAATTTTGGGAACTTTTGTAGTTCCATTGCTCTTTATCCTTTCAGCCTTTGCCATCTTCAAAGCTTCAAAGGACATAACTCCTCTCATGCCAGCTCTTAGGAGCTATTGGCTTTACCTTCATGTTGTTACTGCTTTTATGGGTTATGCTGGCTTTACTGTATCCTTTGCTGGAGCTGTTCTCTTCCTTATTAAAGGAAGATATCCAGGTATAGGCATTCTGCCATCTTTGGATACGCTCGAAGAGATAACGTACAAAGCTATAGTTTTAGTTTTCCCAGTGTGGACGGCTTCGATAATACTCGGGTCTGCGTGGGCCAATGAGGCATGGGGAGGCTATTGGAGTTGGGACCCAAAGGAAGTTTGGTCTTTGATAGTCTGGCTTTTCTTTGGTGCTTACCTTCATGCTCGGCAGATGTTAGGATGGAAGGGCAAAAAGACTGCCTGGATGGTGGTCTTTGGATTCATTACCGTGCTGATCTGCTTCTTTGCTATAAACCTCTACTTTCCAGGCCTTCACAGCTACGCTACAGATTAGTCCATACTGACAAACAGTTGAGAAGCATCCTTTTCTGCTTCTCTTATTACTCTTTTAACGTCCTCTGGACCTATGCTTAGTATCCTTGAAACCTTGTTTATTATCTTATCTTCCCTGTTATCCTCAACGAGTTCTACGAGAGAAAGTATGAATCCCAATTCGTTCAACCTCTTTTCAAAAGCCTCAATTATATCCCTATCCAGCATAAGGTCCCTTGCCACTTCCTCTGGCCTCTGTCCTAGAACCTCGTCCGCTAAGGAAAGCAGTCCAACAAGGTAGGCTTTCTCTCTGTGCTGTGGAGCATATATATTTGACAACCTTTCGGCAAGGCTAGCTCTAAAGAGAGCCTTTTCCCATAGCTTTGCTTCATAATCTTGTGCAAACATCTCGGAAAGTGCAAGCACAATGGTAAACTTGGCTATATTATCAAGTCCAAAGCGAGCTACAGCCTCATCTATGCTTTTTATATTCCTCATCTTTGGGAAATAAACAGAGTTTATGAGTTTCAAAAACTTATAAGTAGCTCCTATATCCTTTTCTAAAATGTCTACCACACTCTTTGAATCTTTTTCCTTTATAGCCTTGTACAGCTTAAGGATAGTTTCTTTCAGGTAAGATATGGTCCTTGTATCTTTTACCTTTACTGGCTTTGAGAGATAAAGGCCTTGATAATGAGTAAAACCAAGCTTGTGAGCGGATTCGTAATCTTCCTTCGTTTCTATGTTCTTAGCTATTATTCCTTTTCGCAAGCTTTTGAGAATACTCAGAACTTCTTTAAGCTCCTCCGTATCGTAAGGATTGCTTTTAAAGTCTATCTTTACATAATGGCATTTTCCAAGCAGTGGAAGGTAGTCTATCTTCTCAAAACCGAAATCGTCTATGGAGAACTTGAAGTTCTTCTTTAGCAATGTTTTTATAGAGCTCAAAAGTTGATTAGTTAGCCTTTTATTTTCTACAAGCTCTATACCTATGTATTCTGGAGATAGTAGGTCAAACATGGATGCCTCGAGGAATATGGCAGGTACGTTCACAAAAAGGAGTTTTCCATTTCCAACCCTAGCAGGATTTAGCTCCACAAGTATATCTATAGCCATTGTCGTAGCTTTGAGGGGGTCAAGCCCTTGAGGATACTTACCCGTCGATATATCCTGTATAAAGACTTCATAAAAAGCTACCTTTCCCGCCCTATCGTATATAGCCTGCTTATAAAGAGCGTTCATAAGATAATTATAGAAAAAAAGGAAGAGAAAGGGAGGTGAGTAGGGGCTTTACGGCTTTTAAAAGATCCACTGAAACTGAGCAGTGATCGCATCGTTATTTATTTTATTTCTCTGCTCTTCAAACCTTGTGTATTCTAACGTCCATCTGAAATTTTCACTCAGGTAATAGTAGTTTATCCCCACCCCCACCTGTTTTATGTTGCCAAGGCTTGACCTGTCCTGCCCAGCTGTTAACTGATTAACTCCAACAAAGTTTGTAGCGTCTCCGTATAATCTTGTGTTAGTACCAGAACCCACTCTAACTATCTGAGATCTGTACTCTGAATAGCTCACGTAAGGTAAGAGCATATGCGGCTCTTTTAGTTTTATCAGATATCCAAATTTCAGCAACCAAAAATCATTCTTTATACTTCTGTTAGGATAAGTGTTGTTGGCTCCATCTGTGAGTAAGAGTTTATCGAACTTTACCTGACCCACTTCGGCTGTAAAAGATATGGGACCATGATGCCAGGCAAGGTCAACTCCATAAAACTTCATATCAACTTTGTTGTCCAGTAATCTGTTGGATAAGGCTGGGTCGTTAACACCTATTGGGTTTGGAAGAAGAAGGTAGGGTATCCTAACGTTGACAGTGCCAGCACCGTTCGTAGGGGAACCATTTCCGAGAAAACCTGGGGATATACCCTGTGTATCGGTCAGAATGTGCTGGTCAATCCTATTTTGGAAAGCGTAAGAAACTCCGACTGTTAAGCCTTTCCTTTTTCCGAGATAAGTATCCCTATAGAGCCAATTGTATATACCTGACTTTCCTTCTGGGTCTCCAAGTTGAACAGTCGCTCTAAAGGTGTAAAGAAAACTATCAGAAGCATTTCCTCTGGTTTTAGAAAGACATGTGGCTATGTTGGGGTTTGGTGTGGTAAATCCACACAGTGGTGTGTTGCTGCTTGCCCCAACTACTGTCTCATCCCACGGATTCTTTACGTTCTTGAACCCTCCAAAGACACCCAAAAAGCCATCCCATGTGACCATAGAATATCCTTGCCCCTTGCTTGAACCCCTAAGATGCATATATCCACCAAAGGCTCTTCCAGTAACATCGCCCACGGCAAGGTGAGTCCATCTCAATGTGGCGTTCGTTCTGTCCAGGTCCAAATTGTCATATGCCCTTTGGAATTGTTCCCTACCTATGGGTACCCTAGGATATCCAAGGTGTAAGTCTAATGTTATTCCACCCATGTTAGTAAAGGCGCTTGGAGCAAGTACAGCATCAAATTCATGTATGTATCCAGTGTTTCTGTTGCTCTGTCTTTTTGAGTGTGTTGGCTGTCCTCCAAAAGGAGCATCGTAGGGGTCTCTCCCAAAGTCGTTATCTCTAAGGACAAGGTTGAATTTAAACCATTTGGATGCACTTCCAAAAAATCTAAGCCTTATTCTCCTAAAGAAAACATCATCTCTATCGCTTGCATTTACAAAGTTGGGTCTGTTCTGAGAGCTTATATTTTGGTGTCTGAACCAGAGCTGTATGAGAGCGTTTATATCCATATACTGTTCCTCTGCAGGACCCGAGATTCTTATAGCGTGGGCAAAGTCTGGTGAGAAAACAGCCAAAGCCAATACACAAGATCCAAATACAATGTCTCTTCTCATCTTTACCTCCTTTACTGAACCTTTATGTAACCGAAGCCTTTAGCTTGGAGTTCTCCTAATGCTCCTACACCTGATGGGACTATAGCAGTGAACTCATGGAGCTTGTTGGAGTCCAATCTTAACCTGGTCAGCGTTATGTTACATATGTAGTACTCAACACCGGAGATGGTGAGGTCCTTTTCCATTTGGTATAGCTCTTTGATGTTTATAGGTTCGTTTTCCCACGGACTTCCGTAAAGGTCCTTCATGAAGAACTTTACTCCAGGTCCATGAGCTACAACTACTATCTTTATCTTAAATGGGTCGAAGTTGTATACGGATAGGTGATTTCTTATGTTGGTTAACATGGCTTTGAATCTGGGCTCTTGAGGAAAGTCGCAGTGATAAACCACAGCTATATCCGATTCTTTTTTTATGTCCCTCATTTCTATCCTCTTTGGTAGAGCAAAAGCGATACTACCAATGAAAGGAATTGACCCAAGTAAAGTAGTCAAGAATCCTCTTCTGTCCATCGACCTTTACCTCCTTCCCTATAAATCGCAAAGTTCATGCCATAAAGTTTGATGAACAGATACCTTTCTCCCAACCTTTTGCTTTCGATTGGGCTTTTATGATGTTGTCAATGTGGCAAAAGGCTTGTCAAAGTGTCAAGCTTCTATGAGGATATGTCAAAAATACCATCATGCTTTCAAACTCATGATAAAATAAGCTAGAGATATGCATATAGAAGGCTTTTAGGTAGTCTATGACCATGAGTCATATCTTTCACACACTGGACCAATATCAGGAAAAAGCAGTAAAACACTTTGGGAAACCTCTTCTTATAGTGGCTGGAGCTGGTTCTGGTAAGACAAAAACCTTAGTGAGAAAGATAGAACACATTGTTAGAAATGTAGGCATAGAACCTGACAGAATACTGGCTGTAACTTTTACCAACAGGGCAGCATGGGAGATAAAGGAAAGGATAAAAAGCATAATGGGAAAGGAACTCCAATGGGTTGGAACTTTTCACTCTGTAGCTCTCAGAATTCTCAAAAAGGATGGTGGAAAGATAGGGCTTTCTACGGACTTTTCTATAATTGATGAGGAGGACAAAAAAAGAATAATTAAAAGGATTTTAAAACAGAAGGGATCTGATAAAAAGCTTTTAGAAAAGGTTCTATTCTACCTATCTCTGAGAAGGGAAAAATTGCAAGAAGGGGGAGACTTAGAGGACATATACATGGAGTATCTGGAGGCATTGAAAAGTTCAAACCTTTTGGACTTCTCTGAACTTTTGTACCGGTTTTACAACCTTTTGAAGTTTCATGGTGTCTCATGGAAGAATTTCTTTAAGTTCGTTCTGGTGGATGAATTCCAAGATACAAACAAGGTTCAGTACGAAATAATAAGGCTCTTGGCAAAGGAAAATGTGTGCGTTGTTGGAGACCCAAACCAATGTATATACGAGTGGAGGCATGCAAAACCCGACAACATACTAAGATTCATGGAAGACTTTAAGCCAGATGTTATCAAGCTTGAGTACAATTACCGCTCCAACAAAAACATAATAGCAATAGCTAACGCTATACTCTCTCACTCCCATGCACCATGGAAGCATCTTGTGCCAGTCCTAAAAACCAACAAGGATGGAAACAAAAAACCTGTTGTAAGAAAGTTTGAGAACGAAATGGATGAATCGGCATGGATAGCCCAGGAAATAAAGGAGCTTCTCAAACTCTTCCCCCCCTCAGATATAGCGCTGCTTGTAAGGGTTGGATACGTAACAGATGCTATGGAGAGATCTCTCTTTCAGGCTAAAATACCCTATAAAGTGGTCGGTGCTGTGAGATTCTTTGAAAGGTCAGAGATAAAGGATGTGCTTGGATTTTTAAAAACTCTTTTAAACCCAAGAGATGAAATATCATTTCTGAGATGCTTAGAGTGTGTTGGTCTAAGCAGAAGCTTTGAGTTAATAAGAAGTTTTTACAGAGAAAGCTGGCTTGATGCATCAAAGGAAGCTCTTGGACATCTTCCTAAGGAGAGGGTAGAGAAGATGTACAAGTTTTTGCAAAGCTTAGAAAAGCTGAGTAAAAACTCAGAGAGATACTCTTCGGCTCTCAGAGATTTTTTAGAAGAGATAGACTATCAGAGCTACATGCAGAGAAGGTACGAAAAGGACTACGAGGAGAGAAGGGAGAATTTGAGAGAGTTCATGAGCTTTCTTGAAGAGAAAGAGAAAGGAGGAGACACGCTTATGGAGGTGCTTGAAGAGATAAGCTTGATGGGAGGAGAGGAGGATAGCTCCGATTCTGTTAAGGTCATGACTGTACATGCTAGCAAAGGGCTCGAATTTTCTGCTGTTTTTCTGCCAAGGCTTGAGAATGGTATACTACCTCACGAGAAGGCGATGGAAAACACAAACCAGCTTGAAGAAGAAAGAAGGCTTTTTTATGTGGCAGTAACCAGAGCAAAGGAGTTTCTTTACATGACCTATACAAGGTCAAAGGGTAGAAAGCCAAGCATGTTCCTTTCAGAAATACCAAAAGAACACTTAGACCTTTCAGCATACAAAATAAAAAGGACATCTTACAGGGAAGAGTTCAGAGTTTCACACTCTTTAAGCGTTGGAGATAGGGTAAAGCACAGGATCTTTGGTACAGGAAGGATAATATCCATGGATGGAGAAAAGGCAGTTGTAGACTTTGATGGAAGAGTAAAGTCCATACACAAAGCTTTCTTGGAGCCTATCACATGATGAAATCCAAGGCTTCCTTTAGGTGGGAAACACCTATAACTTCCATGTCCTCTATGTCTATACAAGCAGACTTGGGAACTATGGCACGGTTAAAGCCAAACTTTTTTGCCTCTCTGAGCCTTGAATCGGAGAAGTGAACAGCTCTCACCTCCCCAGATAGTCCAACCTCTCCAAAGGCTATCAGATTATCCATAGGTTTTTCCTTGACTGATGAAGCTATTGCCAGAACAACGGCAAGGTCAATGGCGGGTTCTCTTATCTGTATACCACCTACCACATTGATGAACACATCCTTGTCCCTTGTGAATATCTTCCCTTCCTTTTCAAGTACGGCAAGCATAAGCGACAACCTGTTTATATCGTACCCCTGAGACCTCCTCTGCGGAGTAGTGTACAAGGCTTGAATGGTGAGGGCTTGTACCTCAACGAGAACTGGTTTGCTACCCTCTGTGTAAGGAAAGGCCAAGCTTCCAACCGAATTGGTTCTCTCCTGGAGGAAGAAGGCCGAAGGCTCTGGAATCTCCCCAAGACCACCGTCGGACATTTTGAAAACAGCCACCTCACCGGATGAACCAAAACGGTTTTTAACAACTTTGAGCACTCTGTAGAAGTTGAACCTCTCACCTTCAAAGTAAAGGACAGTATCAACCAAGTGTTCAAGAACTTTTGGCCCTGCTATACTCCCATCCTTCGTTATCTGACCCACCAAAAAGGCTGGTATACCTTTAGATTTGCAAAACTCTGCTATTTTAAAAGCGCAATCCCTAACCTGCGATACGCTACCTGGGGATGACTCCAAAGACTCTGTGTAAACAGTCTGAATAGAATCCACAACTAAGAGGCTTGGTTTTGTTTCCTTCAAGCTTTCAAGAAGAGTTTCCAGGTTCGTCTCTGGAAGAATTAGCACATCCTTACTCCATACACCAGTCCTCTTTCCCCTTATGGCTATCTGAGGACCAGACTCTTCTCCAGACACGTAAAGCACTGGTCCATATCTCCCCGCATACCTATCTGAGACCTGCAAAAGAAGGGTTGACTTCCCTATTCCCGGTTCACCGGCAAGGAGAATAACCTGACCCTCAACTATACCACCACCAAGGGCAATGTCAAGGTTTTCAAAACCCGTATTAAGTCTCTCAAGCTTTTCCTCATCCCAATCTGATATGGGTTTTACCAAAGATGGCTTTTTATAACTTCTTAGGTTTGTACTTCTAAGCTCCTCCACCATAGAGTTCCAAGTTCCACAGGATGGGCACTTTCCAAGCCACTTAACGGATGAGTACCCGCACACCTGGCAAACAAAGGAACTTCTCTTTTCTTTCATACAGAAATTTAATCTAATTCTATTGGCAAACGGATCAAGTAAGATGTTTTATTTTTTTACACATTTTATGGAATTGACTGATAAAATATTAGACATATGGTTTACTCAATAATAAATTATCTGAGTTTGTTGAGTATAGGCCTAAGTGGGCTATCCATAATATTTGGGCTTTTTCTGATAAAAGCTGGTAGAAGAGACCTTCATAAAAGGGCTATGCTAACAGCATCCTTTCTTGCCTTGGTGTTTGTGGGTTTATACCTTCTAAAAAACGCTCTCTTCCCACCTTCCAAGTACGAAGGTCCGCACAGAAACCTATTTCTTTTTGTACTTTGGTCGCATACCGCTTTGGCTGTGATAAACTTCCCTCTTGCAATCATAACATTGAGATACGCTCTCAAGGGTACCTTTGAAAAGCATAGAAAAGTAGCACCCTTCACGGCTGCCGTTTGGATATACGTTGCCTTTACGGGATGGCTGATATATATCTTTCTGCAATGGCTAAATGGATGATAATAGACCTTTCTCTTTACACTCGCTACACACTCCAAAAATTTCTAACCTGTGATTTATTGGAGTAAAACTGTGTTCCTCGCAGACTTTATCCTGAAGCTCTTCTATCTCTTCTTTGTAAAACTCCACTATGTTACCGCACTTTACACATACAAGATGTTCGTGATGGGGCTTCCCCGCTATAAACTCGTATATGGTCCTGTTGCCAAGCTTTATTACCTCTCTTATAGCGCCAAATTCTTGGAGTAGCTTTATGGTCCTGTAGATGGTTGACCTTGATGCAGTACCTCTGTCTGAGCTCGTTATCCACATAACAAGCTGTTCTATCTCAAAGTGTGTACCGTAATTCGCTATCTTCTCTATAAGGTCAACTCTCCCCTTTGTTACCTTATATCCCTTCTGCCTTAAAAACTGTTCAAACTGCTTGCTAAGTTCTTTAATATCCATGGAGTTAATATAATCCAAATGAATCTCATTTGCAATAGTGAATGTTTATAGTTTATAAAAACAGGCTTATCCCAGCCACACCGTAAGCTCCATTCTTGTAGCATAGCTTTATCTTTTCCCAATCTACACCACCTAAGGCATACACTGGTATGCTAAGCTTTCGGCATACATCCCGTAAAAAAGAAAGTCCAAGAGGTTCTATCCCTGGATGGGAAGAGGTTTTAAATATGGGGCTCAGAGTTATAAAATCGGCATCCTCTTTTTGAGCATAGAGAGCGGAGTCCAAGCTATGAGAGGAAAATCCCACAATAAGCTCTTTTTTTATCCTTTTTACGCAGGATGGAGGAAGTCCGTCTTGGGGAAGGTGAACTCCATCGGCTTCTACAGCCAACGCTATATCAACCCTTTCGTTTATAAAGAGCATGGCTGAGTATTCTTTTGTTATCTCTCTTACCTTGATTGCTTTTTCATAGTATTCCCTGGCGCTCAGTTTCTTCTCCCTTAGCTGTATCATTTTTACTCCTCTGTCGAGCACTTTTTTTAAAGTATCGAAGAAGTTTTCTCCGTACCTTTCGCTGTCCGTTATAGCATAAAGTCTTGGCAACGTATTCATGGAATGATATAATATAACTTCAAGCCGGAGTGGCGGAACTGGCAGACGCGCTGTCTTGAGGGGGCAGTGCCCGTGAGGGCGTGCGGGTTCGACTCCCGCCTCCGGCATTCGAAGAATGGGAGTGATAAAACACAGTTTAGCTTTCTCTTTAGCCACCTTTCTTAGCCGTATCTTTGGGTACGTGAGGGATGCCATCATAGCCTATCACTTTGGAGCCTCTCAGATTACGGATGCTTTTTTTATAGCCTTTAGACTTCCCAACACCTTTAGGCGTTTGCTTGGAGAGGGTGGCTTTAATGCAGCCTTTATACCCATATATGCAAAAAGGAAAGATGGAGAATTCCTATCTTCAGCCTTTACCTATTATACTTTAGCAAATATTTTGATAACCTTTTTGGGTATACTTCTGTCTGAATACATAATTACGCTAATAGCCCCAGGCATAAGAAGCAAACCTTACTTTGATCTTGCAGTTTTTATGTCAAGATGGTTGTTTACTTACCTCCTTTTTGTGGGGCTTAGCTCTTTTTTTATGGCAATTCTGAACACAAGAGGAATTTTTTTTATACCAGCTTTTGCACAGGCAGTTTTTAACATATTTTTTTCCTTTTTGGTAGCACTTTTTGCTAAACCCCTTGGCTACTATTCTCTTATAGCTGGTGTTCTTCTGGGTGGTATGGCTCAGCTTCTTTTCAACCTACCACCTTTTCTGAAATTGGGCGCTGGATTAAGAATATCCTTGAAGGTAGATAAGGATATAATCCTGCTAGTCAAAAGGCTTCTTCCAGCCCTTTTGGGGTTTGGAGTGGCACAGCTCTCCTTCTTCATAGATACTTTTTTAGCATCCTTTTTAGCCACGGGTTCTATCTCTTATCTTTACTATGCCAACAGACTATTTCAACTTCCCTTGGGTGCTGTGTCCGTTGGTGTAGCAAACTCTCTGCTATCTGTAATATCCGGTGGTGGAAACGTTAAGGATAACACTCTCTTAGCTTTCAGGTTTATCCTTCTCATATCTCTTCCTGCAAGCTTTGGCCTTCTTTTCATGTCTGACTACATAGTAGCCTTCCTTTATGGAAGGGGAAAGTTCAAAGAGGAAGACATACTCATATCCTCTGCAGTTTTAAGGGCTTACGCTATTGGCTTAGTGTTCTTTTCTCTTCAAAAGGTTATAAGCAGCGTCTTTTTTGCTAAGGGAGACACAAAAACACCAGTAAAGTCTTCTTTTGTATCTATTTTATCTGAGGGTATATCTGCTAGCCTCTACGCTTTTGTCCTTGGATGGGGGGCTGTTGGCTTATCCCTTGGCACATCTACATCCTCTCTCGTAGGGCTTTTATACCTATTCCTTAAGGCAAGTGGGGATGGTGTTCATATAACCGATGTTTTACGTATATTGCCAAAACCCCTGTTGGCTTCATTCGTTATGGTTGCTGCAGTGCTCTTTATGAAACGCTTTCTCACAGAGCCTGAATATACACTGCTTATAGTGCCAGCAGCTATGGTAGTTTACTTTATTGCGTTGGTGCTTTTCAAGGAATCTTTATCCCTTTTGACTCTCAGAAGATTTGAGAGCCTTGTTAAGAAGAAGATTAACCCTTGATGCTCTCCTGCTTGCCTCTCTTTTATGTATAACACCCTTGGATGCTGTATGATATATTAGACTTACAACTTCTGGCAGAAAGGACTTTGCCTCTTCGAGCTTCTTGGCATTTACCAGGTCTCTTAGCCTTTTAATGTATGTCCTCATCCTGGAGAGATGGTATCTGTTTCTAACTCTTCTTTTGGCATCTCTTCTCATGCGTTTTTCTGCTTGTTTTGTGTTGGGCATACACTACCTCCTAAAGTTTTTTAGGCGACGGGCGGATTCGAACCGCCGTGAAAGGGATTTGCAGTCCCTCGCCTAGCCGCTCGGCCACGTCGCCTGTTTATAAAATTATAACCTATTTCTGTTCTTTATAGACTGTACCAGACCAAAACTTATGAGGGACAGAAAAAGGTTCGAAGCTCCATAGCTTAAGAAGGGCAGAGCTATTCCCTTTGGGGGAAGAAGGTTTACCACCATGGCGGTGTTGTAAAAAAAAGAGATGGAGAAGTTCAAAGAGATGCCAAGCAGTATGAGCTTACCGAAGTTCTCCCTTGTTCTGAATGTGTAATAAAAAAGCCTACCTATGAACAGAGAGTAAAAGAGCATTACAAAAGACAGTCCAACAAAACCAAACTCTTCTCCTACCAAGGATATTATGTAATCTGTATCAGCAATCGGCAAAGCTCCCATCTTTTGCATACCTTGACCTATTCCCACACCAAAGAACCCACCATGAGCTAAGCCAAAGAGAGACTGCACTATCTGGTATCCAAGCTCATCTGGGTCTGCAAAGGGGTCCTTCCATGCAGAGAGCCTGCCTTGCACATAGCTAGATTTTGAAGTTAGTATGTATAAGATAAAAAGGCTAAAGGTGGCTATTATTGGCACGTAAACCTTTCTTTGTATACCACCCACATAGAAGATGACCCCAGCAACTGAGAGAATGAAGATGGCACCACCCTTGTCCGGTTGAAGGAAAATTAAAAAGGCATTGACAAGGACTATGAAAGATGCCCAAAAGAGATATCTCCACTCTTTGAGTGTTCCCTTTTCCACAATGTAATAAGCTACAAAGATAACGAGGGCCAATTTGGAAAACTCGAGGGGCTGGACGCTTGTGCCAATAAGCCATCTGTTCACAGACATATGCATTAAGTACTTTTTCAAAACAACAAAGAAAAGGGAAATGGTAGATGTCAGAACCAGGGCATAAGCCATCTTTTTACTTTTCAACACTCTGTAATCAAAAAGCTTTGCCATCCTGTCAGCTAAAAAGAGCCCAAGCAGGAAGGTTATAAGCTGGATGAGGGGTTTTTTGTATATGCCAAGCTCTCTGTACCTATCGAAGATATAAGGTACTATGTTGGAGCTTATCAGGGCTGTTTCACCAATAACAAAGAGGGCAAGCACTGGGTAAAGGGTCCATCTGTCCATAGTTTAAGTTTAAGTCAACTACTCCAACTTAAAGAAGCAGGAGCTTGCTCCATCCCATGAGGGAGAGCATTAGGCTGGTTGACAAACAGCTCTTGTAAATATTGGTTTTGAACCTTTACAAGTCCTTTTATCATTATGTTTGTTGCCCCCACAATATCCGCATGTTCCTACTGAGAGGATTTTTAACTTCCTCTTTGCAGAACGGGTGCTTTTGATTGGAAGGCTTGTCTTAACCTTTGATATTTCTCCTTTATCCTCTTGTATTCTTCTACCTTTGGAACTATCTCTTTGTGTCCTTTGCTACTAATTGATGCAACAGTGTTTACCTCTCCTACATCTATTCCAATAACTTCTTGTGGAGTTTGCTTTTCCACTTCTATCTCCACAAAAAATATTCAAGAAAAACTCCTTGCTTGCCTTCTCATAAACCAAAACTGGGTCTCCTATTATGCCTTTCCCATCCAAGATAAGGAATATTCTTTAACCTGCCATTGAAAGTTGTTATTGATATTACTTTTTTTCAGGTTTTATGGAGAATGTCCTGGTGAACTACTCCATCTTCTATAAGATGGAGCTTCCTGCTTCATAGAGGCTTTTCACCTCTCCACAGGCTTCAGTTCGGGTAGTTCCTACCCTACCACCCGTTAGGGAGACTTCTTGCAAGATTTATGTTAAAAGTAAGGTCTACTGATAGAGATTTCCTCTTTGGTGGCTTTTCCCACTTGCCTTTGCTTGCAAAAACTACTCCTACTTTCCTTGATACATTTACCGCATACTGAGATGGCAAAGAAAACCTTTCTCTCAATATCCTGTAATAAGCCCTGTGTAATGTCCTGAAGTCTTTCTTTTTATTTTCAAAAGCAAAAACAAAGTTTATCGCATCCTTCAAAAGATGAAGAAGAAAGCGTAAACAAAGCCTACCACTATTCTGTAAGCTCCAAAGGGAAGGAATGAGTGTTTTGATATAAAGCCCAAAAAAGCTTTCACGGTGATAGTAGCACTAACAAAAGCTGCCAAAAAACCTATGCTGAGCGTATACCAGTCGTTGCCTGTGTAAGATTGATGAGATCTATACAGGTCATAGGCTGTCGCTATGAGCATTGTAGGAATTGCAAGCATAAAGGAAAATTCGGCTGATGACCTTCTGTGAAGGCCCAAGAGCATACCACCTATTATGGTGGATGCAGACCTGGAAACGCCAGGTATCATGGCGAGGGACTGAAAGAGCCCTATAAAGAATGTTCTCTTAAGGCTAATGTCCTTTACATCACCTATATAGCAAAATCTCTGGCAGAATCTATCTGCAAAAAGCAAAAATACACCACCAATTACTAAAGATGCCACAACTACCTTATCGTTTCCTATAAGATACGCCTTTATGAACCTATAAAAGAAAAATCCCAAAAACCCTGTTGGTAAAAAGGCCATCCATATCCTCTTCCACACCTCCCAGTCTCTCAAAAGCCTATTAAGGTATAGAAAAAAAACAGCTGATATGGAACCAAGCTGTATGGATATCTCAAAGCTTTTTGTAAAGCTATTCTGGGCTATTCCCATAAGATGGGTTGCAAGTATGAGATGACCCGTTGAAGATACTGGCAGAAACTCGGTGAGACCCTCTACTATGCCAAGAACTACAGCCTGGTATATGTCCATCAAAACACCTCCACATACACTCCCTTAAGGTAGAGAGTGTTTGGTATCTGTATAAGCCAAGGATGGTCCAAGTCTTGAAAGCTTCTGTTTACAACTCTTAAGTACCTTCTTACATCTTTTGCAGAATCCCAAAGAATATCAAGCAGGTGCTCTTCTGTTATGTGAAAAGAGCAAGAGAAGAGTGCTATGTATCCTGATGCTTCTATAAGGTGCAAGGCCCTCACGCATAGCTCTTTGTAGCCTCTAAGTGCGTTGGGGACACTGGCTCTGTTTTTAGCAAAGGAGGGTGGGTCTATAACGATCAGGTTAAACTTCTGCTTTTCCTGAAACATCCTTTTCATAAAATCGAAGGCGTTATCCTCTATCCATGTTATACCAGAAAGGCCGTTGAGCCTTTCGTTCTTCTTTCCAAGCTCTAAGGCTAACGCTGAAACATCAACGGCTATTACCTCTTTTGCTCCGGCCTTCTTCATGTTAATGGCAAAGCCGCCAGAATGACAAAACAGGTCAAGACATCTAAAGCTGGGCTTTGTTAAGCCCCTTATTAGCCTTCTTGCCACTCTTTGGTCTAAGAAAAAGCCCGTTTTCTGCCCTTGGGGTATGTTCACATAGTACTTTGCATCGTCCTCGTATATGACTACCTCATCGGGAACGTATCCGTAAAGAACTCCCTCGGAAGTTTTAAAACCTTCGACACTCTGTGCGTAATCGTTAGCCCTTTCGTACATTCCTTTTGGTTTTAGAACATCTATGAGAGCATTTATAACCCAATCCCTCATAAGGTTCATACCGTAAGTAGTAAACTCAATCACTGCATACTCACCGTATACGTCCACCACAAGCCCAGGAAGCATATCCCCTTCCGAATGGACAAGTCTAAAGGCGTTGGTGTTAAGAGAAAGGCTTTTTCTGTAAAGGTAAGCTTGCTCTATCCTCTCTCTTATCAATTTTTCGCTTACCTTCTCCCCTTTCCTGTAAGATAGCATCCTTACGTTTATGTTTGTCTTTGGGTTTACGTACCCGTAGCCTAAAAAGTGACCTCCAGCGTCTCTGACAACGACCACGTCACCCGGATTTGGTCCCTTTGTGTATGATAGTATCTCTGGCCTATAAACCCAAGGGAAGAAACCCCTCAGTTTTTCCTCAACATTAGGCTTTACTCTCACTTGTATCATTCCAATCTATGAGCATTTTCTTAGCTACCTCTTTGGCTTTATCCTTTCCAAGGAGCCTTTCCACAAGCCTTAAACCAAAGGCAAAGGCAGTTCCAGGCCCCTGGCTTGTTATTATCCTACTGTCTTCAACTACCTTCTCATTCACAAAAAGGGCTGGCTTTATTTGTTCTTTTAGCTCAGGATAGACAGTAGACCTTTTGCCCTCAAGCAGGCCAAAGGACGCCAAAGCTGTTGGAGCAGCACATATGGCCGATATGTATCTCCCTTTTTCTCTCAGAGCCTTCAGGAGCTCGTAGACCCTCCTGTCTGACCTTAGCTTTTCTACACCACCCAAACCTCCTGGCAGCACGACCATATCCAGCTCTTCAGGTTTTATCTCCTCTATGGACACATCCGGTATAATCCTCACGTTTCTTGCACTTGAGACAGGCTCTTTAGAAAGCCCCACCAAGACCAAATCCACACCAGCTCTCCTTAAAATATCAACGACAGCCACAGCTTCAACCTCTTCAAAGCCATCAGCAAGCAATAGAGCTACCTTAGGCATGACAGACCTTTTACCCAAACTTCCAGTCTGGGCAGCTGGGGTATTTGTTGTCCGCCATTCAGACCTTCCCAGCCCCAGCAGGCGGTATTTGGGAAAGCCAGCTTATTCCCATGGGTCTTTAAAAGTTCTTTTCGCATACCTGGTAGCATTTATTGTAACTCCAGTCAAAATTATACTACTATAACGCAGTTGCAAGTTATATCAGGTTCATTTTCCAAATTCTATATAGATTGTAGGAAACCACAGCAGTATAGATTTTTATAAGAAGCCCACGAAGGCTAACAGACTAAGGTCTCATACAGATAAATCTTTTAAGGACACTAAACACACTCTCCGCAAGCCTCCTGTATAACCTCTTAGCATATTCAAGCCACTCACCCTCATACCAAAGGTGAAAGTATTATCTCCTCTTCCCTTAAAACATCCTCCATTAGATAGTCCCTGTATGCTTTATCACATATAGCTTCCTTGTCTTGCTTGTCTTTGACAAGCAATCTGATTAATTTAATATCAATGCCTAAGATAGGTATAACCATTGGAGACCCAGCTGGCGTTGGACCTGAGCTCATAGTCAAACTTTACGAACACTTGAGCCCTGATGGGTCCTACATAATATACGGAGAAAGGAAAACCATAGAAGCTGCACAGAGGCTTTTAGGTAGGAACATAGATTTGATAGAGATACACGATGCGGATGAAGTAAAGTCTCCCGGTGTTTATATAGCAGACCTTGATATATCTGAGGTAGAAGTACCAACACCATCCATAACATCTGGCAAGGTTGCTGTTGCATACCTTGGAAGGGCTGTAGTCGATGCTGTAGTTGGAAATATAGATGGGCTTTTGACAATGCCCATTAACAAGTTTTGGGCAAGGCTTGCTGGATTCTCTTACAGTGGTCAGACGGAGTTTCTCGCACAAGCTTGTAATGTAAAGGATTATGCTATGCTTATGTATTCGGAGAGGATAAAGGTTGCTTTGCTTTCAACGCACCTTCCTCTTAAGGAAGCTATAGAAAAAGTCAGGAGAGAAGAAGTCAAGAAAAAGATAACGTTTATAACAAAGGAGTTCAAAAGGCTCTTTGGATACGAACCTTCTTTGGGAGTCTGTGGTCTAAACCCCCATGCTGGGGAGATGGGAGAGATAGGAAAGGAGGATATGGAGGAGATACTTCCTGCAATTGAAGAGTTCAAAAGAGAAGGTTTAAGGGTGGATGGTCCTCTCTCTCCAGATGCCGCCTTTTTGAATCCAGAAAGGTTTGACCTCTTTCTCTGTATGTACCATGACCAGGGGCTAATACCCTTTAAACTCTATGCTTTTAAAGAAGGTGTGAATTTAACGCTCGGTATACCATTTGTTAGAACATCGCCAGACCATGGAACAGCTTATGACATAGCATGGAAGGGGATGGCAGATGTATCTTCGTCCCTTCACGCTTTGAGATTATGCGAGAGGCTTTCCGGGAGGTAGGATGTTCATAGACCATATAGGGAGGAAGGTACACATAGCTAGAGTGCTTACAAGGCATGGCTTTGGACTATTACTCTTTAAACTCGGCCTTGGGCATCTTGTCCCTTTCCACTGGGGGATATTGGGACATAGAAGAAGGAAAGAGAGATACACACCAGAGGAGCATCTAAGGTTGGCTTTTGAGGAGCTTGGGGTCACCTTTATAAAGTTGGGACAGATACTCAGCGTAAGGCCAGACCTTTTGCCGGATAGTTACATACAGGAGCTTTCAAAGCTTCAGGATAGAGTTCCACCCGTTGATTCTGAAAGTATAAAAAAGGTTATAGAAGAAGAGTTTAAAAAGTCGTACAAAGACCTCTTTGATTATTTTGAGGATGAGCCTCTGGCATCAGCATCAATAGGTCAGGTTCATAGGGCAAGGCTAAGGTCTGGTGAGAGTGTAGTACTAAAGGTTCAAAAGCCTTATGTGGAAAAACAGGTAGAGGAGGACTTAGCAATTCTTGAGGAGCTAGTCCAGAACGCAATGAAAACGGAGCTTGGACGGAAATGGGATGTTCAGTCCATCTTTGAGGAGTTCTCTTACACGATAAGGAACGAGCTTGATTACACAAGAGAAGGAAGGAACTGTGATACCTTCAGAAAAAACTTCTCAAAGGATACGGAGGTCTATATACCAAAGGTTTATTGGAAGCTTACAACTAAGAGAGTGCTTTGCCTTGAGGAGATAGAAGGTATAAAGATAAGCGATAAGGATATGCTTGAGAGAAGGGGTTTTAACCTTGGGAATATTGCAAGAAAAGGGGCTGGTATATACCTAAAGATGATATTCAGGGATGGATTTTTCCACGCAGACCCACACCCTGGCAACTTTTTAGTCATGAATGATGGGAGGATAGGACTTTTAGACTATGGTATGGTGGGAGCTATTGATAGTATGACAAGGATAAACCTTTTTCAACTTATGTATGGCATCATAAAGAATGACCTTGACCTTGTGATGGATGCCCTTTATGATCTTGGAATATCCATGAAGACAAAGAGGGAGAAATTCTTAAAGAGGGAGTTAGAGATACTCTTCTCTTATTACTTTATGCAACCTTTGAAGGAAGTTAAACTCTCAAAGGTAGTGCATGATACCTTTAGGCTCTCATATTGGTATGGCATGAGGATACCCTCTGACCTATTCCTCCTCCTAAAGACCTTTGCGCTCGCCGAGGGTACAGCTCTAAACCTTGACCCAGAGTTTAGGTTAATTGAGGAGATGAAACCATACGTTAGTAAAGGGTTTAGACAGGTTTTTCTTCCCATGCTGTCAAAGGATGAGGTAACTAAGAACTTACTTATGACCACAAAGATGCTTCTTCAAGGTGTTGGTAGGACAAAAAAGTTTCTCAATGAGCTTGAAAGGGGAGAGTTTAACGTTTCTATAGATTACAGGGGTGAGGAGAAGTTTATGAAAGACCTGAGAAGAGATATAAACAGGCTTTCCATGAGCGTAATGACGCTTGGTTTTATGCTATCCTCATCCCTTGTGGTCCTTGCCATATCTCCTCATGTGGTAAAAGAATATCTTGTATACTCGCTTGCTATTTTCACAGTTCTGCTTGTACTTTTCGGCTTTATAAAGTTCAGACAGACTTAATTTCGTTGTTAAAATATTGAACATGACGCCCGAAGAACAGCTAAAGCTCATAAAGAAAGGTACTGCAGAGGTCACAGAGGAAGAGGAGCTTTTAAAGAAGTTAATGGAAGGTAGGAGTTTGAAAGTAAAAGCTGGTTTTGACCCAACGGCTCCAGACTTACATCTCGGTCATACTGTCCTCCTCCAAAAGATGAGAACCTTTCAACAGTTAGGGCACGAGGTTTATTTTGTTATAGGTGATTTTACTGCTATGATAGGTGACCCAACTGGTAGGACGGAAACAAGACCACCTCTGACAAGGGAGGAGGTGCTTGAGAACGCAAAAACTTATGAGCATCAGGTTTTTAAAATACTTGACCCCGAGAGAACTAACATAGTATTCAACTCTACATGGCTTTCTGAGTTAGGGACAGATGGGATCATAAAGCTGGCAGGTAAGTACACAGTTGCAAGGATGCTTGAAAGGGAAGATTTTTCCAAAAGGTTCAAGGAGGGTGTACCTATATACATACATGAGTTTTTGTACCCTCTTCTTCAAGGTTATGATTCTGTTTTTCTAAAGGCTGATGTGGAGCTTGGTGGAACAGACCAAAAGTTCAACCTTCTTGTAGGAAGAGACCTTCAAAGGTCTTTTGGACAAGAGGCTCAAGTTTGTATAACTCTTCCCTTACTTGTGGGGCTTGACGGTGTAAGAAAGATGTCCAAGTCTTATGGAAACTATGTGGGCATAACGGAAGAGCCGAAGGAGATGTTTGGAAAGCTAATGTCCATTTCCGATGACCTCATGTGGGAGTATTATCTCCTTCTGACAGATTACACCCAAGGGGAGATAGAGGATATGAAGAGAAGCTACCATCCTATGGAGGCAAAGAAAAAACTCGCACACTATATAGTCTCTCGGTATCATTCCAAGGATGAGGCGGACATGGCTCTTGAGTTTTTTGAGAAAACATTCTCCAAAAAGGAGTTTCCTGAGGATGTACCGGTCATAAAGGTTCAAAGGGGAATCAGAAAGAGAGCTTACGAGCTTCTCTACGAGCTTGGTATAGAAAGTTCAAAGAATTCGGCAAGAAGGGTAGTCCAAGGTGGAGGTCTCAGGGTAAACTTCAGAAGGATAGAGGATGAGAACGAGGAGATAGAAGTAGACAAAGAGTTAAAGCTTCAGGTAGGAAAGAAGAGGTTTTACAGGATAGTCCCTTACTAGTCAGTCGCCTTCTACAATTCTTACCCTCCTCCAATCTATTGGTACAAAGCCATTCCTTCTTGCATACTCTTTTGCCACAGAGTAGTTTATCCTTTCTTCTATCTCGGCATTGGCCTTAAGCTCCCTCTCTTTTTGAAGCCTTAGCTCTGAAAGCTTCTTTGTGTACTCCTTGGAAACTTTGATGGCATAGGATGCGTACATTAGGTTTATGACCAACAACAAAACAGAGATAAGAAAGTACCTCATACTCTTTCTCCAGCTCTTAGTTTGGCACTTCTGCTTGCAGGATTTGCCCTTACCTCTTCTATGCTAGGCCTTATGGGGCTCTTTGTCAAGGGCCTTATCACATCTTTATTTCTTCTGAAGAAGTTCTTTACTATCCTGTCCTCCAGAGAGTGGAAGGATATGACCACCAACCTGCCGCCCTTTTTCAAGAAAGTCAAGGTCTTTTCGAGGGCTATCTCAAGGAACCTTAGCTCTTCGTTCACCTCTATCCTTATAGCTTGGAATACCTTCGTTGCTGGATGTATTCTTCCATGCCTTTTGGAAACCAAAGATAGGATCAGATTTACAAGCTCCCCAGTTGTCTCTATAGGTTTTCTCTTCCTGTGAAGGGCTATGGCTCTAGCTATTTTTTTTGCATTTCTTTCCTCTCCGTATTCCTTGAAAATTCTCTCCAGCTCTTTCTCAGAGTATGTGTTTACTACTTCATAAGCCGTCTTTTTGTCTTCTGGATTCATCCTCATGTCTAAGGGTTCATCCCTCTGAAAGGAAAAACCTCTAGCGCTTTTGAGCTGGAGCATGGAAATACCAAGGTCAAAGAGAAACCCATCAACGTAGGATACTCTTTCCTGCTTTAAAACCTCATCCAAGTCTGCAAAGTTAGCATGGTACAGGGAGAACCTACCTTCAAACTCCTTTAAGTTCTCCTTGGCTATCTCCAAGGCATAAGGGTCCCTGTCTATACCTATAACGTAGCTTTTTGGGTCTTTCTCCAGTATCCTCTTGGTATGTCCACCGAGTCCTACAGTGGCATCTACATACAGATGCCCCTCTCCAAGAAGAAGGTTAGTGGACTCTTCTAGCAACACTGGTATATGCATCAGTCAGTTTTGAAACTCATCCTGTGTATGACCGTAGTCCCATACTTTTTTATACTCTCCTTGTGTTGGGCTGTTGGATACCCCTTGTGGTTTATAAAGTTGTACTCTGGGAATATTCTATGGTAATGTTCCATTATTCTGTCCCTCAGAACCTTAGCTATTACTGAAGCACAGGCACAGCTTATGCTTTTCTCATCCCCCTTTACTAAGGGCAAGCAGTTATAACCATCTATCTTTACGTAATCTGTTATGACCACATGGAAGGAATGTTTTAGGTCTTCAATAGCTCTCTTCATAGCTAACTTTGTTGCGTTTAGGATGTTTATCCTGTCTATGACTACACTATCAACTACGGCAGTCCCTATGGAGAGTGCTTTCCCTTTTATCAGCTCATAAGCTTCCTCTCTTTCCCTTTTGGACATTCTCTTAGAATCCCTGTCTATAAAAGCCTCCGTAAATGGTGGGAGTATAACCGCCGCAGCTACCACTGGACCAGCCAGAGGACCTCTTCCAGCCTCATCAACACCCGCAACAAAAAGCCCCCTCTTCCAAAAGCTGAGTTCATACTCCCAGCTTACTTTTTCTTTTCCCAAGCTTTTATCTCCCTTATTTTACCCGCTGCCTCTTTACCTTTGTACTTTCTGAGGAAGTAAAGCTTTGCTCTCCTCACCTTACCGTGCTTGATCAGTTCTATCTTCTCTATGTTTGGGCTTGAGTAGGGAAATATTCTCTCTATACCTACACCGTAAGATTCCTTTCTAACGGTGAAGCTTTTGTTTATTCCTCCCCCTTTTATCTTCATAACAACACCTTCAAAGGGTTGTACCCTTTCCTTGTCCCCCTCGACGATCTTGTAGTAAACCTTTACAGTATCACCCACCTTGAACTTGGGAAAGCTCCTCTTGACCTCATACATTCTTTCCACTTCACGAATAAGGTCGCTCATATCTTACCTCCTTGGAACCTTAAATTATACCACAAGAAGCACCCAAGTGAGAAATAAGCATCCTCATTCAATCTCTGTCTTCTGAAGAAGTATAGAAGGGCTAAAGGCTTTGAAAATCCATAAGACACTTCTATCATAAGCATTACTTTGCGCACCTTGAAGCAGGCTAGCATATAATTAAAAATCATGGTAGAAAAACTAAAAAGCATAGGCAAGGAAGATCTAAAAGAGCTGTATCACAAAGACTTTTCCCCTTTGGGCTAAGATCAACTTGGAGCTTCCCAAAGAAAAGCCTATGACTTAGTAGATTAGTTTTATCTGAACTATATGTAAAGGAGGCAAACCGTAAGTATTAGAAACTAATCACTGAATGTATAGAAATCTATTGACGTATATAGAAGTTTAGAAATATAGAGACCTCTTGACACTTATAGAAGTTGACACTACAATGTTAATCTGCTATGCAAAGTAGCATCAAAAGAAGCTTGCTTTTCTC
>JAXSMZ010000019.1:0-30767 GCA_037924335.1 Aquificaceae bacterium | reverse complement strand
ATCTCTGTCTTTAAATAGTGCTTCGCCCTTTTCCACCTTCTTGAACCTTGCTTTTTGGGTTCTATCCTCTTATCTATTATCTCCCTTACATCCTTGCCAAATACCTCCCCCTCTGAGGTAGCAATTAGCTTCCTGTATCCTATATCTATGCCCTTTGGCTTTTTTCTCTCTAACTTGACCTCTTTCTCAAATATGAGCTTTATATACCACTTGCCATCTCTTTTCAAAAGTTCTATGTTAGAACACAGCTTCCAATCTCTGAAGTAGCTTTTTGCATACTCATAGCTTTTGAAAGGAAAAGCTCGCCAATTTTGGGTTTGAGTATCTCTTAGAAAAAGCCAAAAGTCAAAGGAGTTTCTACCTTTCTCAATCCTGTAGAACCTACTGTCAAGTTTTAAAGCTGGCTTTTTTATCAAAGGCTTTTGTGGGTTTTTACCTTTTTTGAGTTTTGAAAAGAAACTTTTAAGGACTGTCTTTGCCTGCTCTAAGGCACAGCCAAGATATCTTTTGCTTAGCCAAGTTTGGTCTGGGTAGATTTTGACACAGCTATATGATGGTAAGGCTTTAGTTTCATAGCCCACATCTATAAAATGTTGGCATGCCTTTTGATATTCTTGCCAAAGGTTTTCAAGGAAGTCTAACTTGCCTGTGTTTGCAAAGTCCAGAGAGAAAAGCAGACTTCTTTTGATGCTACTTTGCATAGCAGATTAACATTGTAATGTCCGCTTCTATAAGCGTCAAGAGGTCTCTATATTTCTAAACTTCTATATACGTCAATAGATTTCTATACATTCAGTGATTAGTTTCTAATACTTCTTCAGAAGACAGAGACTAAAGGAAAGTGTTTTATAGCATGTATAAGATATCCTTATGTTAATATAAGAACATTGAAAGTTAAGCACATCAGAGATGGATTAATCTATAAAATCAGGAGGTTTCCTTATGGATGTTGGTGGCAGCTTTTACGATAGGAAAGCTTACAGTACATGCTACATGTGTGCCTGTAGGTGTGGCATTGAGGTATACATCAGAAACAACAAGGTAACGTACATAAAGGGCAACGACTTCCATCCTACTAACAGGGGTGTCCTGTGTGCCAAAGGGTCATCGGGAATAATGAAGGAGTATAGTCCGGCAAGGCTCAGAAAGCCTCTCTTGAGAGTGGGTCCAAGGGGTTCTGGACAGTTTAAGGAGATAGAATGGGAAGAAGCTTTGCAGATAGCTACTGGTTGGCTTGAAGAAGCTCGCAAAAAGGGTCCTCATTACGTAGCCTTTTTTACAGGTAGAGACCAAATGCAAGCCATAAACGGTTGGTTTGCCAGTCAGCTTGGAACTTTTAACTGGGCAGCACATGGAGGGTTCTGTTCTGTCAACATAGCTGCTGCTGGGCTTTACTCCATCGGTGGATCCTTCTGGGAGTTTGGAGAGGCGGATTTTGAGAATACAAAGTACTTTATGCTGGTAGGGGTTGCAGAAGACCATTCTTCAAACCCATTCAAGCTTGGAATACAAGAGATGAAGCGAAAAGGTGGTAAGTTTGTGGTGATAAACCCTGTAAGGTGGGGCTACGGTGCAGTGGCTGATGAGTGGATCCCAATAAAGCCAGGTACGGACGGAGCCTTCTTTATGGCTATCATGCACGTTCTTTTTAAGTACAACCTTATAGATTGGGAGTTTTTAAAAGAGTTTACGAACGCACCGTGGCTAGTGGTTGAGGCTCCTGGAACGTCAAAGGATGGGCTCTTTTACAGGAATGAGGAAGGAAAGCCCATGGTCTTTGACAGAAAGTCTGGCTCCTTCAGACCCGCCGACAGGATAGTTCCGGAGGATTTAGACCCAGCTTTTGTGGGGGAGTTTAAGACACAGGATGGCTATACGGTAAGACCAGCCTTTGATATTTTTGCAGAGAGGCTGGTAAGGGACTACTCTCCAGAGAAGGTAGAAAAGATAACTGGTATTCAAGCTAGCACAATAGAAAGAGTGGCTAAGGAGATGGGAAGCGTCGCTTTGTTTGAACCATTGGAGATCCCCATAGAGTGGACTGACGTCTGGGGAAGAAAGCACAAAAAGACAATAGGGAGGCCTGTTTCCTTCCATATAATGAGAGGTATTGCTTCTCGCACTAACGGTTTCCAGACTGCAAGGGCTGTGTTTTTGCTTATGATGATGCTTGGAGTTGTTGATGTTCCCGGTGGCTTTCTCAACAAACCCCCCTACCCCAAACACATAGAAGACCTCCCAAAGCCATACAAGGTATCATCCCCCAATGCCATAAAGTACGGAGAACAGTATCCTGGTCCTCATCTTGGTTATGTCCAAAACCCTGATGACCTTCTGGTGGATGATAGGGGAAATCCTATAAGGATAGATTGGGCATACAGCTGGTGGTTTCCTATGGCAGCCCACGGATGTATACAGAACGTCATACCAGCAGCTTACCAAAAAGACCCTTACGGCGTTGAGGTTCTCATGATATACATGGCCAACATGGCTTGGAATTCATCTCAGAATATCCCTTACATTATTCAAGCACTCACGGCTACAGATGATAACGGCAATTACATCATACCCAAGATAATAACGATAGATGCCTTTTACAGCGAGCAAGTGGCATACTCAGACTTAGTTTTACCCGATGCCACCTACTTGGAGCAGTGGTTTGCCCTCTCTTTGCTTGATAGACCACCATCCTCGGTTGATGGTCCAGTGGATGCCATAAGACAGCCTGTGATGGACCCAGTCTCTAACGGCTATGATGTCAGGCCTTGGGGAGACGTTATGGTGGAGCTTGGTTGGAGGCTAAAGTTGCCGGGCTTTGTTAAAGAAGATGGTTCAAGAAAGTACAAAGACTTCAAAGACTTTTTGATAAACTGGCAACCAAGGCCTGGAATGGGAGCTTTGGCAGGATGGAGGGGGGGGAAAGGAGACAAACACTTTGTTGGTGAACCAAATCCAGACCAGTTTGAGATGTATGTAAAAAACAGAGGGTTCTTCTACTATAAACTGCCAGAGAGCATGAGGTTTTACAGGCATGTAAATAGGGATTATCAAGAGTGGGCTGTTGGCGTTGGCTTCATTAAGAAGGTTTCACCCATTGTTTTTAACTTTTACTTAGAACCCTTGCAGACCTTTAGGCTTGCTGGCATGGGTCTTTGGGAAGGAAAGAACCAACCACCCAACGACCCCATACTGAGGGATAGGCTAATGAGGTACTTTGACCCACTCCCCTTCTGGTATCCACCCTTCGAGGAGGAAGTATCTGAAAAAGATTATTCGATGTACGCCTTTACTCAAAGACCCCAGTGGATGTACCACTCTTGGGATTCTCAGAACGCATGGCTAAGGCAGATATCATCAAGGAATTACCTTTATATTAATCCAAAGAAAGCGAAAGAGCTTGGGATAAACCATCTTGACTGGGTATGGGTAGAGTCAAGGGTAGGTAAAGTCAAATGTCAGGCTTTCCTTACAGAAACAACAGAGCCAAACTCCGTATGGACATGGAACGCAATTGGAAAGATGAGCGGAGCTTGGGGGCTAAAGCCCAATGCAGATGAAGGAAAGGAAGGATTCTTGCTCAACCATGTGATCCCTCACAGCATAAAGATCGGAAGCAAAGAAATTTACTACGGAGACCCAATAACGGGACATCTTGCTTGGTTCGATACAAAGGTCAAGGTGTACAAGGCAGAAGACCAAAGGCCAGAGACACATCCACAGTTCAAAGTGGAGCCTCTCGTCTACATAAAAGAGAGATGGCCTCAGGTACTGCGTTATAAGCCATAAGTGGAGGTAAGCTATGGCTCAGTTTGCTTTAGTTATAGACCTAAACACATGCGTTGGATGTCATGCCTGTGCAACAAACTGCAAGGAGTGGAACACTCAGGCCAAATTTGGTCCCCTTTCGGACTTTGACCCTTACGGGGAGAAGCCAAAGGGCGTTTGGTACAACAGAATAATGAGTTATGAAGTGGGAGAGTTTCCAGAAACTCAGGTTTTCCACCTTCCCAAATCCTGCCTTCACTGTCAGGATGCTCCTTGCGTTCCTGTATGCCCTACTGGTGCCAGCTACAAAAGAGAGCAGGATGGTATAGTGCTTGTAAACTACGATGACTGTATAGGTTGTAAACTATGCTCCTGGTCCTGCCCCTACGGTTGTCGGGAGTTTGATGAGGCAGAAAAAGTTATGAAAAAGTGTACTCTTTGCATAGACAGGATATACGATGATTCACTTCCCCCAGAGCACAGAAAGCCCGCATGCGTCTTGACATGCCCCGCTAAAGCAAGGTTCTTTGGAGATATAGAGGACCAGAACAGTGAGGTGTACAGAGTTATAAAGGAAAGAAATGCCTTTGTCCTATTCCCAGATATGGGGACAAACCCTGCCAACCATTACCTTCCAAAGACTGAGACCAAAACCCACATAAACGAGCATATCCTAAAGGCAGATAATCCTCTCTTTCTTGAGGTAGTCAGAAAACATTACAAAGGAGGATAAAGATGCACCCACCCGTATCGCTCATATGGTTTTTCTTGACAGCTGGTACATCCATTGGCCTTTTCAGCTTTACATATCTGATGAACCTTCTTCTGACATTGCCTAAGCATATGGTTCTTTTCTCTGGGGTAATATCCCTTTTGCTCATCGCTCTTGGTGCTGCTGGTGCAAGCTTTCATCTTGGTCATAAGCTCAGAGCATGGAAGGCCATAAGAAGGTTTCATACTTCTTGGCTTTCTAGGGAAGCTGTTTTCAGTGGAGCCTATGGCTTTTCCTTATTTGTTTACCTTATCCTTTACACTGCTGACGTACATGTTTATCTTCAAAATTCCTTTGGGCTTTTGACCCTACTTCTGGGTTGGCTTTCTGCCTTTTCAACTGCTATGATATATGCTTCAAACAGGTTCGTGTTGGAGTGGAATACATCCCTTACAGTACTTTATTACCTGAACATGTACCTTATCCTTGGCTCTTCAAGCTTTTTACTTACAACATACCATTACAAGCCCGAGCTCATAAAAGCCTTTGTTTTTCTAGCCTTGTTTTTCCTTCTTTTTGGGCTCAGCCTAAGGGTAGCTTTCAACATAAGGAATCAGCTTATAAAGAGACCAACCATCAACGAAGCTCTTAACCTTCCGCATAACAGACCCATAAGGGTTTTGGACATTGGAACTACAACCGATAACTACTGCACTACAGAGTTCTATTACAGAAAGGGGAAAGAGATATTGAGTATGGTCATACCAACCTTTTATATCCTGAACTTTCTTGCACCCATCCTTTTTTTGCTTTACTCTCTTTTTACCAATCTGAGCTATTATTATCTTTATGCTCTTGGTTTTGCTCTCATCGTGCTGGGAAGCTTTTTAGAGAGGTGGAGCTTCTTTGTTGAGGGAAATCATGCTCAGAACCTTTTCTATGGGCTTTATCCAGAGGAGGGTTACAGGTTAAGAAAGGGTTATATGGAGAAGAGAGCTTAGCTTTTTTTCTTAGGTAGAAGTGCAAAAATTAAGAAGGCTCCTTCTTTTTTTGGTTCAGATTCTAGTTCTCCAACATCTTTTAGTTCTTCTATGATCCTTTTGACCAGTTTATCCCCAAGCTCAGGATGTGCATGCTCTCTACCCCTAAACCTTATCCTTACGCGTACTTTGTTTCCATCTTCCAAAAACTCCCTCATGTACTTCAGTTTTACTTTCAGGTCATGTTCATCTATCCTCAAAGAGAGCTGTATGTCTTTCACTTCAATTGCGTGCTCCCTCTGCTTTTTTCTGGCCATCTTCTCCCTTTTTCTTTGCTCGTATATGAACTTTCCGTAATCTAAGACCTTGCAGACTGGTGGTTTTGCCTGTGGTGCTATCTCAACAAGGTCAAGCCCCTTTTCTTCGGCAATTCTCAAAGCCTCTTCCAACGGTACTATACCTACTTGCTTACCAGCCTCATCGATGAGCCTGACTTCCTTAGACCTTATCTGTCTGTTTATTCTGTACTCTTGCATCAAAACCTCCATTTATTTTTCTCATTGAGCCCATCATGATAAATAAAGGAAACTTAAGGAAAGTAAAAGATTTATAAAGAGAACAAAAGTTGAAAGAAAAGACAGTCTTCTAAAGACTACTCTTCTTTTGTCCTTGTATGGTATACGATCAATATCCCCAATGCTTTTTTTGTATGTTTTGAGCCAATGAGATATGACTATGTTTACCCCCAACCCGACCATGAGATACAAAGAGTAAGAGTCCTTACCATCGTATATATGATAGAGCAAAAGCAGAAAAAAAGCAATAGGGTAAAATCTCCAAAGGACCTTTCCATAAAACCTACCAGCGAGGTTTTTGTTCTCTCCATCCCTTAGCAGTACGGGAGCCACAACAAAGATGAGAAAGAAGAGGGAACCGGCGTATAGACCCAGGATCACTTTATCCATTGAGTTTATTTCTTAAAACTCTAAAGAGGAATCCAGAGATGAATAGTATGGTGATGAGTCCAACGAGAGCTAAAAAGATTATATACTTCATAGCTCTATCTCTGCATGTCTTGAAGCATGGCACTGTATGTTCACGGCTACTGGAAGGGAAGCTATATGGCAAGGATAAAGCTCCACCTTTACATCTATGGCCGTAACAGTCCCACCAAAGCCCATAGGACCAAGCCCCAGCTTGTTTATATCCTCTATGAGCTCTTCCTCTAACTTTCTTATTTTTGGGTTTTGATTCCTCTCCCCAACTTTCCTAAGGAGAGCCTTTTTTGCCAAAAGTGCACAGTACTCGAAGTTTCCACCTATCCCAACCCCCACCGTAAGAGGTGGGCATGCGTTAGGTCCGGCAAGCTTTACCGTTTCAAGGATGAATCTCTTTACACCCTCCCATCCGTCGGCGGGTTTTAGCATGGCAAGCCTTGAAGTGTTTTCAGAGCCAGCACCCTTTGGAGCAAAGGTGAGTTTAAGCTTATCTCCCGCTACCAAAAAGATATGCACTACGGCCGGGGTGTTATTCCCAGTGTTCTTTCTCTCAAATATGGGGTCCCAGACCATGGAAGCCCTCAGGTATCCTTCCGTGTATGCCTGACTTACGCCTTCATTTATTGCATCCAAAAGATATCCACCTTTTATGTGAACTTCTTGGCCTATCTCCACAAACACAACAGCAACACCTGTATCTTGGCAGTAAGCCATCTGCTCTTCCTTTGAAGCTTTTGCGTTTTCAAGTATCTGTCTTAAAACCTCTCTTCCCAACTGCGATTCCTCTCTCTCTATGGCAGACTCAAAGGCATAAACCACATCCTCCGGTAGCTCGTAGTTTGCCCTAATGGCTATCTCTTTAACGGCTTTTACTATATCCTCATACAAGACTTCTCGCATTCAGTATCTCCTCTACAGCTTTTAAATTTCTCTTTACAGATTCCACGGACTTTCTCCACATCTCCCTCTCTTCTGGAAGCATGGGTATGTTTACTATCTCCTCTACACCACAGTTACCAAGCTTTACTGGCACGCCAACGCATAAGTCTTCTGCCTCATAGTATTTGCCATCCTCTCTGTCAAGGTAAACGGAGCACGGAAGAATTCTCTTGTTGTCTGTCACGATGGCTTCCACCATCTCAACTATAGAGGCTGCCGGAGCATAGTAGGCAGAAGTTCCCATAAGGTCTACTATCTCACCACCACCGAACTGTGTTCTCTTTATAAGCTCTTTTAGTTTCTCGTTTGGAAGCATGCTTTTTAGTGGTATACCGCCTACGTTGGATATGCTTATAAGTGGAACCATCTCGTCCCCGTGTCCACCTATAACGTAAGCGTGTATGTCCTTCGGTGATACCTTTATTTCCTGAGATATGAAGGTCTTAAACCTTGCCGAATCAAGGACACCAGCCATTCCCAAAACTTTCCTTTTGCTAAAGCCAAGCATTCTGTACACTGCATAGGTCATGAGGTCAACGGGATTAGTCACCACTATAACAACAGCGTCGCTGGCAAAATGTTTTACTCTATCAGCTATCACAGAGAGGATAGAGAGGTTCTTCTCAAGTAGGTCCTCCCTTGACATTCCAGGTCTTCTTGGAAAGCCTGCAGTGATCACTATTATATCGCTTCCTTCAATGGCATCGTATCCATCCCCTTCTGAACTAACGGTAAAGCCCTCCACCTTTGCGTCAATGTCAATGGCAGCAAGCATCTGTCTTATGTCCAAAGCTTTCCCTTTTACAGGCTCTATCGTCTTTTCACCGTCTTTCCTTGGAATGTCGAACATCCTAACGTCAACGAGCCCCCTAAGGGCTAAGAGACTTGCCACATGCTCCCCCACATTACCAGCACCTATCAAGGAGACAACCTTCCTCATCTTCATGCTTACTAACCTCCAACTACTCCAGCCCTTTGCTTGTTCTTTATCCAATTTAGGAGACCACCAGCAAGAAGAACGGATATCTGCTTTGGAGTGAGATTATACCTGCATGGTATCTCTTCATTTTCATCCCTTTTTATGAGAACTATCTCCTTTCCTTTTTCTAACCTTTCTGAGAGCTCTGGTATGTATACCTCATCCAAGACTGAAAATCTGTGATAATCCTCCTTGTTGACAAATTCCAATGGAACTATTCCGAAGTTTACAAGGTTTGCATGGTGTATACGGGCAAAGGATTTGGCAACGACTGCACGTACACCCAGAAACCTCGGAGCAAGAGCTGCATGCTCCCTGGATGAACCCTGACCGTAGTTTTCCCCACCCACAATGACGCTTGCCATACCCTTATCTTCCCTTATCCTCTTTGCCCTATTTACAAACTCTGGGTCCACATAATGGTATACATACTCAGATATGGCATATATGTTGGACCTGAGAGGAAGTATCTGAGCACCAGCTGGCATTATATGGTCTGTGGTTATATTATCTCCAACTACAAGAGCTACCTGAGCCTGAATGCTTTCTGGAAGTGGGTCAAAATCTGGAAGTGGAACTATGTTGGGACCTCTGTATATGCTTACCTTCTTTGCTTCTTCCTCCGGCAAGGGTTCTATTATGGCTTCGTCTCCATAAGGGAATCTCTCTGGCATCTCTATTCTTACCCACCTTATGCCTTCCTTCTTGGAGATCTTTCTTGGGTCTGTTATTTCTCCAGTTATGGCAGAGGCTACGCAAACCTCTGGAGAGGCCAAGTAAACATTTGCATCTTTGGTTCCAGACCTTCCTTCAAAGTTCCTGTTAAAGCTTCTCAGAGATACACCACCAGATGGTGGAGCGTAGCCCATACCAATACATGGACCGCAGGCACTTTCAAGTATTCTGGCACCAGCCTTTAGGAAGTTAAGAAGTATGCCATTCTGAGTTATAAGTTCCAAAGCTTGTTTTGAACCAGGCGCAACGGCAAAGACTACATCCTCATGTACACGTCTACCTTCCAACATGCTCCCAGCTCTAGAAAGGTCAACGAAGGAAGAGTTTGTACAGGAACCTATGACAACTTGGTCCACCTTTATACCTTCCACATCCTTTACTGGGACTACGTTATCTGGAGAATGAGGGCATGCTATCAACGGTTCAAGCTCAGAGAGGTTTATCTCTATAAGCTCGTCGTACTCAGCATCAGGGTCTGGAAGCAGACTAACCCAATCTTCCTCTCTCCCCTGCGCTCTAAGATAAGCCCTTGTTATCTCATCTGATGGGAAGAGTGATGTGGTGGCTCCAAGCTCAGCCCCCATGTTCGTTATAGTAGCCCTTTCTGGAACGGAGAGCTCCTTAATTCCATCACCAAAGTACTCAAATACCTTCCCCACACCACCCTTGACCGTTAGTCTTCTCAAAAGCTCAAGTATTATATCCTTTGAAGTTACCCATGGGGGCATTTTCCCAGTTAGCCTCACACCTACTATCTTTGGCATCTTCAGATAGAAAGGTTCTCCTGCCATTGCTACTGCCACATCAAGCCCACCAGCTCCTATGGCTATCATGCCAACACCCCCGGATGTGGGGGTATGAGAATCTGAACCCAAGAGCGTTTTTCCTGGTTTAGCAAACCTCTCCAAATGCACCTGATGGCATATACCGTTTCCGGGCTTGGAAAGGTATATACCGTATCTTTTTGCAACGCTCATAAGGTATTTGTGGTCGTCTGGGTTCTTGTAGTCTGTTTGTAGCATGTTATGGTCTATGTAGCTTACAGATAGCTCTGCCTTTACTCTATCTAACCCCATTGCTTCAAACTGTAGATATGACATAGTCCCTGTTGCATCCTGAGTCAAAGTCTGGTCTATCTTTATAGCTATCTCCTCTCCGGGTAGAAGTCTACCGCTTAAAAGGTGCTTTTGTAAAATCTTATAAGCAACAGTCCCTTTTGCCATAAAGACCTCCTGCAGATAGTTTAAATATAATTATTATAGATGACTTTGAATATTTAGTGGATGATCTTTATTTCATTCTTTAGGTTGTATTAAAACTACCACATCTGCCTTTTTTATTATTTGAGCCTTAAGTTCTTGTGGGTCTTGTACCTGAGCTACAACCATCCTCTTTTTTAGAAGCTTACCGATCAACCTCTTTGCTACCATTTCATCTCTTACGTTTATGACCTTCATCTTTACACTCCTTTCAGGTTTAAAATGTAAAGCCCCAATGTTAAGATTTGATGAAAGCTACTCTATTCTAACTGGCGGAAGACAGCCAAGGAATCTAATACCAAAGTAAAACCTTCCTAAGCTGAACGCGTAAGTGTATATGCGTACGGCATAATATCCTTGTGCGTTGAGACTTTCGTTTACTATGTTTTGGTCGTAAACACCAAAGAGCTTTCCATTTTTTTCTATGAGAACAAGGGTTCTGTCTTTATCCACCTTTAAAACATAGGTAGCTTTCCCTTTTATGGTATCTCCTGGTAGAAAAAAGCCTCTCTCTGAATAAAGATAAGCGCTTAGCCTTATCTCATCGGATAAAGGTATGGACCTTTTCAAGTCTTGGGGGGATAGTTCATCACAAGACTTGTTTTCAATGAGATTTCTCCTTTTACCCAGCACAAAGGAGTAAGATGGAAAGTCATATTGCCAAAAGGAAGCAATCACTGGTATATCCGAAAGAAAAGGGAGACAAGAGGGCTCAAAGTAGAGAGAGTACATATCCCTCTGCTTTTCAAGGATAAGGCTTTTTGGAATGAACTCAAAGACCATGTAGGAAAGGCGAAGCATAAAGGGGATATCCTTGTAGCTTACACCTTCAGAAGGACCCATGTTCAAAAGTCTGCCTTTAACAAATGGAAAATCGGATATAGCAACATCTATATCCTTCCTCCTTAGCTCTTTGACGAGTTTATCTGGATTTCCTAAAGGGGAGTTGTAAAAAGTTTTGACTCCCAACGCATAACTGCACTGCTTGTAGAAAGGCACTGGGCTTGGATTGATTATGGAGTAGTTTACGCTTGTAAAAAACTTCACTGGCATAAGGTGGTAAAAAAGGAAGCATAATGTATATATACTTAGGATAATTCTAATAACCCATCGGTAAACTTTCCTCCAAGCCTTTGTAGTTTTTAAGCTTGTATATATAAAAAGTGTTCACTACCTGACCTCTCCAAAAGACTCTGTATACCTTCTCTTCTATTATACCATCAAAGGCCTTTAGAATACGTTCCTCTATAGGACCTACGCTTACAAATATGGCATCCCTTCCTATATAACTCTTCATACCTTCCTTCCAAAGGTCATACTGGTTCATCCTCCTTCCCAAGTTAACGCAGAAGGTTCTTGGCTTACCTTCCACATAAAAGGCAAGCTCTGCTGTAACCTGATACTGGGGTGAAAAGACCATCTCTTTGCCAGTGTAAAGCTTACTGACCTCTCTTCCCAACCCTTCCCATCCTAAAAGGGTGATGGTTGGGTCTCTTTTGGGTGGCAAAAGGGCACGGAGTCCAAGCTTGTCAAAAAGTGGTGTGAAGTGAAGAAAGAGAAAAAGCGCAGCAGAAAGAAGGTACGCTGGCAAAAGCATACGGCTCTTGGCAAGAAAGTAAGATAAGAGCACAAAACCGGAGAAGTATGCAAAGCCAGGCCAGTTTGCCTCCACCCTTTTATGAAGGGAGAGAAGGAGGAAGAAAAGAAACACAGGGAGTGAGTAAACAGTAAAGAAAAACAACCTTTTACTCTCTAAGCTTTTAAACCATGCATAGACCAAAAAGAGAAAGGGGATAAAGCATAGTAGCAGAGCCTGTCCTAGTATAAACTGGGTTATGTTATCCAATGAGATGAATCTTTCACCCTTTGAAGCAAGAGTGGAAACATGCTTAAAGGAAACAAAGCCATGCTGGTAGTTCCACATAAGCACCGGCAGGGAGAGGATCATGGCAGGCAGTAAGCTAACATAAGGCGTCCTTTCTCTTAGCCTTTTTGAAAGGAACATCCAAAATAAGGTCAAAGGTAGCAGAAACACTGCAGTGTACTTGCTCAAAAAGGCGAAGCCTGAAAGCAGGCCCACTGAAAACCAATACAGCATAGTGTTCTTTTCCAAGGCGTAGTGTATGGATATAACAGAGAGAGACCAAAAGAACAGGAAAGGTGCATCCGTTGTCATGAGAAGGGAGTTTACAGAAAAACCTACTGTGATCTGGGGAAGAGTTGATGCTACGAGAGCCGTCCTTCCATCAAACACATGTTTTACAAAGATATATGTTATCAAAGAGAGAAGGAAGGAAAGAAGAATGGGGGTAAGTCTCACGGCAAGCTCTGTATTACCAAAGAGCCTTGTACTCAAAAAGTTCAAGTAAGCTACCATGGGTGGCTTGGAGTAATAGCTCAGGTCCAGATGTCTCGACCAATCCCAGTACTGAGCCTCTTCTGGAGAAAGGTCTAAAGGGTAAAAAACCAAATAGAGAGCTCTAAAAAGCAAAAGCACAAGGTTAAAGAAAAGAACGAGGGCCATCACTTACTGAATCTGTGCTCTTGACCCATAAGAAGCCTGTTTATGTTATCCCTATGCTTGTACAATATGAAGAGGGCTATAAATAGGGCTGCAAGGAAGATCTTTATGGGATAGCCAATGATTAAAAGGAGGATGGGAGCAAAGGCAGAGGATGAAAGTGATGCAAAGGATACGTACCCCTTTAGCTTGAAAACTAGGAACCAAAGAACAAGGCATAAGGATGACGCAAGGGGAGATATACCAAAAAGGACACCAAAGGCCGTTGCAACTCCCTTCCCACCCTTAAAACCATGAAAGGCAGGGTATAGATGCCCCAAAAAACTGGCAACTCCAACCAGGGAGGTGGTCCAAGAGTCCAGCCCAAAGTAAAGCCTTGCAAGAAGCATTGGGAAGAGACCTTTTAGCATATCTAGAAAAAACACCAAAAGGGCGTACTTTTTTCCAAGGACTCTTCCCACGTTTGTAGCTCCTACGTTGCCACTTCCCACAGTGCGAAGGTCTATGCCTTTCCTTTTTGCTATATGCTCACCGAAGAGGATGGAACCAAGGAGATAAGCAAAGATTATAAGAAGAACAGAATCCATAGCTTCTATTATAAGATATTTCTATGCTGAGGATAGTTGTTCCAGCTAGTACGAGCAATCTTGGATGCGGCTTTGATACCTTTGGTTTGGCGCTTGATCTTTATAACGAGTTTATCGTTGAGCCAGCAGAGAGCTTCTCCGTTCATGTGGAGGGTGAAGGAGAAGGCCTCCCAAGGGACGAGAAAAACCTCTTTATAAAAGCTTACAAAAAGGGGTGTGACTTCTTGGGTGTAGAGCCAACACCTCTAAGGGTCCTTCAGAGAAATAGCGTACCGACGGGTAGGGGTCTTGGTTCATCAGCTATAGCAATAGTCGGTGGAATCATTGCCTGCGAGAGGATTAAAAAAAGGAGTATGAGCTTGGAGGAAAAGCTGAAAGTGGCTCTCTCCCTTGAGCCTCATCCAGACAATGTGCTTCCTGCTTTGATTGGAAACTTTGTGGTATGCGCTTCAGATGATGAAAGGATAATCTTTACGAAGCTCGATTTTCCAAAGGAAATAAAGGTTGTTGTTGCAGTACCGGACTTTGAACTTTCTACTCAGAGAGCAAGGGAAGTCATAAAGAAAGATGTGAGCCTTCAAGATGCTGTGAAAAACATTCAAAGAGCGAGCCTTCTTGTCGCATCCATATGCATTGGAAGGTACGACCTTTTAAGAGAAGCTGTAAAGGACAGACTTCACCAACCCTACAGAGCCAAGCTTATACCCGGTTTTTATTCTGTTGTGGAGGAGGCTTACAGAATGGGGGCTTTGGCTGTTTTTTTAAGCGGTGCAGGACCATCTGTGGCGAGCTTTTGCAAGGAGAACTTTCATGATGTTGGGATGGCTATGATTGAAGCTTTTGAGAGAGAGAGAGTAAAGGCCAAGTACGTTGTCCTGAATGTGGATACAGAGGGAGTTAAGGTTTATGAAAATCCTAACTCTTGATGTGGGAAACACCACAGTGGATGCTTGCATCTTTGGTGAAGGGGGTCTTAGAAGCCTTGGAAAGTTTTTACACGAGGATGTTCAAAAGCTAAAGGGAAAGTATGACAGGATTTGCGTAGCTTCTGTGAAACCTTCTTTTAACCCTGTCGTTGAGAGGCTCTTTGAAGATGTTCACTTTATAGAGCCAAAGGATGTTCCTCTTAGAGTATCCTTTGAAGGTAAGGAGAAAGTAGGAGTAGATAGGCTTTTGAACCTTTACGGTGCCATGCTCTTCTACTCTGAAAACTCTCTGGTTGTGAGTTGTGGAACTGCTATGGTTCTGGACCTTCTTGTGGATGGAACTTTCAGAGGAGGATTTATAACCCTTGGACTGTCTGGAAAGCTTAGATGTTTGACAGAAAGGGCAGAGCTAATACCAGAAATGAAGCTGAGAAGGCTTGATGTAGCCATAGGAGAAGATACAGAAACAGCCATCGTAGGTGGTATACTCAAAGAGGCAAGAAGTTTTGTATTGAGTTTTTTTCAAGAAGCCAAAGAGTGCTACGGCAGAGATCTTTCATTGATAATCACGGGTGGGGATGGTTGGCTTTTGCAGGACATAGGCACGTATGAACCCCTTCTCATACACAGAGCTATGATTGAATTCTGTAAGCTTTCTTAAACATGCTTTCAAACTCATCGTGTTTACTGCACACTACAAAGACTTCTTGAACAGAGCTGCCGCTCTTGTAGAGTAGCTTAAAGCCAGACCTTGTCCTGTACTTGATAAAGATACCCTTTGAACCCCTCCCTTTGTTCTGCCTTGAGATCCTTCCTGGTATTATGCTATCTACGCATTGAAAGCTTGAAAGTATGCTAAGGTGCTCCTCTAACCCATCCAGTAAAGCATGCTCAAGCTTTACCTTGTTTTTCCTGTGTTTGCTCATATATTTAAATTTAAATGGTCTTTCAGGATAGGACATCCGCAGGGAGATTGCTAGGAGAGTACATAAAGGATAAGATAGACAAAGAGATGAACCCTATAGTTCTTGGTATACCAAGGGGGGGAGTTCTTGTATCAAAGGAAGTGTCAAGAGTTTTGAATTTACCCATGGGGATTGTTATAGTGAGAAAGCTTGGAGTACCATCAAATCCAGAGCTTGCCTTTGGTGCAGTGGACCCAGATGGAGAAGTTTACTTAGACAAAAGAACAATAGAGTACTTTGAACTCTCGGAGGAGGATATAAAAAAGGTTGTACAAGAAGAGCTAACAAAGATAAAAGAAAGGGAAAAGAAGTTTATAAAAAAGGGGATGCCAGAGCTAAAGGATAGAGAGGTCATCTTGGTGGATGATGGGCTTGCAACTGGTTACACTATGATAGCAAGCGTTAACTTTGTGAAAAGAAAGGGTGCAAAGAAGGTGGTCGTTGCTTCCCCTGTTTGCCCTTCAGACACAGAGAAGAAGCTAAGAATTTACGCAGATGAGGTTTACTGTTATCACGTATCCCATGAGCCTAGTTTTGCAGTAGGTATGTTTTATAAAGATTTTCATCAGGTAGAGGATGAGGAAGTTATGGAGATTTTAGAAGATGGAGTTCTTTGAAGTTCTAGAAAAGAGACACTCAGTCAGAGCCTATCAGAGAAAGCCCATTGAGGAGGAAAAGTTGAAGCTTATACTGAGCGCTGCAGGTATGGCACCTTCAGCAGGAAACTTGCAAGCCTTTGAGGTCATCCTTGTTTTTGATGAGAAGAAGAAGGAACTACTCTCGAAGTTTGCTCTAAACCAGTGGTTCATAGCTGAAGCGCCAGTAGTCCTTGTATTCTTTGCAAACCCAGAAAGGAACGTATGGAGGTATGGGAAGAGGGGAGCAGACCTATACTGCTTGCAAGATGCCACAATAGCATGCGCCTATGCTCAACTTGCGGCTACAGCTCTTGGTATTGGAAGCTGTTGGGTTGGTGCTTTTGATGATAAGGAGCTAAAACAGTATCTGAACGTTCCTGGAGCGTGGAAGCCAGTTGCCATTCTGACTTTAGGGTATCCGGCAGAGGAGGCTGTTTCGCCTCCAAAGAGGTCCATCGATGACTTTGCTCACTTTGTTTTTTAACATATTGTCAAAGGAGCATGGAAACATATATTAAAAATGTTTATCTTAAGGAGGTTAAGGTATGCTGAGCAAGGAACAGATAGGAAAGCTTATTGAACTTGGAGAGAAGGGCTATGTCACTTACGGAGAGATCAACGAACTTTTGGGTGAGGGTTTTGTAGATTCGGAAGTTTATGAGGAGATCATGGATTTTCTTCAGGAAAGGGGAGTGAGGATCGTTGAGAGTGATGAGTTTACAGAAGATAAGGAGGATGAATTCACCGTTTCAACGGGCAACCTCTTCCTATCGACAAGCGACGGCGACCCAGTCAAGCTTTACCTTAGGTAAATGGGGAAGATAGACTTGCTCAAAAGAGAAGAGGAGATAATGTACGCAAAACAGATAGAGATGGGGAGAAAGATAATGAGAAGGGGTCTGCTTAGAACCTCTTTCCTAATAGATAGGGTGTTAAGAGAGTGGGGGAATGTGTGCAATGGAAAGGCAAAGGCATCAGACCTTATGGACACAATGGATGAAAGCAAGACAGTAGAAGAGTATGAGGAGAGCCATGAACATTTAGAAAGATACTTTATAGAGAGGGGGCTTGAGCTTGCAAAGGCATACAAAGAGGCCTTGAGCTGGAGAGAGCTGTATCTTAACTACAGCATACCAGAGTACAAGAAGGCATATCTGATAAAGCATGCCAGAATGAATAAGATATTGAAAAGCATGAAACTAAAGTATTCCAAATTTGAAAAGATAGCTGATGAGCTCTTGAATTTATACAATAAGTACAACAGAAGGTTAAGGGAGTATGAGATAAGGAAAAAGAAACTTGAGAGCATTCATCCAGACGTGGAGGAATTGATAAGGTTCTATGACCATAGAAGCGACCTTCAGGCAAGAGCAGAGAGAGCAGGCTACAGCTTTGCCAAGTTTCAAGTTCTGAGAAGCGAATACTTAGCTATAGAGGGTGAGATAAAGGAGCTTAGGAGAGAGCTTGGCGTCCTACCAGAAGAATTGGAGAGGGTTATGCGGATAATAAAGGAAGGAAGGACAAAGGTAACAAAAGCAAAGCAGGTTATGGTAAAATGCAACTTGAGGCTTGTAGTATCTATAGCCAAGAGGTATGTAAACAGAGGGCTACACTTTCTGGACCTCATACAAGAGGGTAACATGGGGCTTATGAAAGCCGTCGATAAGTACGATTACAGGAAGGGGTATAAATTTTCCACTTATGCCACGTGGTGGATAAGGCAAGCCATAACAAGGGCGATAGCAGACCAGGCAAGAACCATAAGGATACCCGTTCACATGATAGAAACTATAAACGATATAACTAAGGCACATAAAAAACTCTTTCAAGAGCTTGGAAGAGAACCCTTTCCAGAAGAAGTTGCAAAACACCTTGGCATATCTGCAGAGAAGGCCAGAAGGGTGATGAGAACATCTCAAGAACCCATATCTCTTGAAACACCGATAGGGGACGATGAGGACACTCATCTGAAGGATTTCATAGAGGACAAAAGCGTTCTGTCACCAGAGGAGCAAGTATCAAGAAGGCTTTTAAGGGAACAGTTAGTTAGGGTGTTATCAACACTCGGAGAGAAGGAAAAGGAGATACTCATGTACAGGTACGGGCTTGTCGATGGGACAGAGTATACATTAGAACAGATAGGAAAGATGTTCAACGTGACGAGGGAGAGGATAAGACAGATAGAGACAAAGGCTATAAGGAAGCTGAGACATCCAGCAAGGTCTAAATACCTAAGAGACTTTGAAATATGAAGCTCAGAAGACCATCTTTAGGGATAGAGATAAAGAAAGGTGGTGTCTATGCATGCCTCGGTGATAAAAAAGTACGCTTTGAGAGCATGCAGGAACTAAAAGAATCCTATAAAGGTCATAACATAGGTGTTGCCATAGGAAGGGATATGCTTTTGGTTAGAAAGTACAGACTGCCAAAAGAGGCTATTGAAAACCTGCAGGAAGCAGTTTTATTGAACATAGAGGAGATCTTTCCTACAAAAGCAGACCTGAGAGTTATAGTGGACCAACTGGGTTATGAAGATGATGGGATAGAATGCCTAATATATGCCATACCCCAGTCCTTCTATGATGAAATTTTGAGCATGCAAAGGGTCAAGTTCCTAATTCCTTCACCGTTGCTTTACAGGTTTTTGGGAAGGAGTAAGGTTGTAAGAAGGTTTGGAGATGACCTTTACGAGAGAGCCACCATTGAGCATGATAAGGTAAAAGACACTGTACTTTTAGAAGGTTTGAGCATGGCTGAAAAGGATCAGGTTCTACAGGATGATTTTGCCTTGGCGTGTAAAGCCCTTGATATACTTTTAAGAGGTGAAGCCTTGGAGCTAAGCTTTTACGATGGACGTAAGTCCTTCCCAGTTAGGATCACGAAGAAGCATGTTTACGCTTTGGCTCTCTCTATACTGTTTCTTTTTACATCCTCTGGAGCTATGCTCTTTGACCTTTATAAGATAAAAAGTAAGTTAAGCAGAGCGAACGAAGAGATAGATAAGCTTCAACCTCTTGTAGAAAGGTATGAGAGCAAACTCAGGGATGTAGAAAGGAAAAGGATGCTTATAGCTCTCCTACAAAGCAAGGGCTTCATGGATGAGTTTGCATCCCTCGTGGAATACATCCCCAAAAATACTAAACTGATAAGCGTGCATTATGACAGACAGGGCATCCTTTTGGAAGGTTATACTTCTTCATCGGCTCCCCTTATAGATAGTCTAAAGGGTAAGTATAAGGATGTGCAACAGCAGACTCCAGATTTTAAACCACCATCAGGACAGGGTTTTAAAGTTCTTGTAAGGTTTTAAAACTTTAGTTTTTATAAGGGTAGTTCTATGAGCGGGTGTGGCGGAACTGGAAGACGCGCGGGACTCAGGATCCCGTGGAGGAAGCTCCGTGAGGGTTCAACTCCCTCCACCCGCATTAGGGGAATATGAAAGTTCTAGCCGTTGGGGATATAATAGGTAAGCCTGGAAGAAGGGCTTTAAAGTATGCTTTGGAAAAGCTTAGGGGTACTTTTGACGTCGTTATAGTGAACGTGGAGAATGCCGCGGGGGGGTTTGGTCTAACAAAGGATGTCTACAGCGAGCTAAAATCCTACGGTGTTGACCTAATGACCTCTGGAAATCACATATGGGATAAAAAGGAGGTTCATGAGTTTATAGACAGTATGCCAGACCTTCTAAGGCCTGCTAACTATCCAGATGGTGTTCCAGGGAAAGGATACGGAATCTTTGAGAAGAACGGAGTTAAGTTTGCTCTCATCAACCTTATGGGGAGAGTATTTCTTGACCCAAACCTAGAAAATCCCTTTATCTCCTTTAACAGAATTTATGAGGAAGTTTCTAAGGAGACTAAGATAATATTGGTGGATTTTCATGCAGAAACCACCTCGGAAAAGTGGGCTTTTGGCATACACGTTGATGGAAGGGCTAGTCTTGTCTTTGGCACTCATACACATGTGCCAACGGCTGACCAGATTATACTCAAGCATGGGACTGGATACATATCCGACGTAGGGATGAGCGGATGCTGGTACTCTGTTATAGGTATGAAGCCAAAAGAGGCAGTAGAGAGATTTTTAAAGGGTATTCCAAAGAAGTATGAAGTGGAGGAAAAGGGAGACCTTGTCTTCAACGGCATTGTAGCTCATATAGATGAAACTTCTGGAAGGGCAAAAAGTATAGAGAGACTTCAGTATTATATAAGCAAGGAGGAACTTTGAAAAGGTCTATAGTCCTATGCATAACTGGGGCTAGCGGCTCCATCTATGGCTACAGATTAGTTGAGCTACTGCACAGAGATTTCCAAATAGACCTCATAGTTTCATCATCCGGCCGCTTGGTTATGAGAGAAGAGCTGGATATAACACCTGAGGATATGCTAGAAATGTTTCCTCATGTAAATCTTATACCAGATGGATGCATTGACAGCCATGTGGCGAGTGGGTCAAGGTTAGTCAAGTACAGTGGGGTTATTGTAGCCCCATGTTCTATGAGCACTCTTGCATATGTGGCAAACGGTTTAAACAAAAATCTCATACACAGAGTATGTGAGACAGCTTTAAAAGAGCGCGTACCTTTGGTTCTTCTGCTTCGCGAAACGCCCATATCCCTCATACATATAGAGAACATGCTGAAAGCTTCTAAGGCTGGAGCCATAATTATGCCAGCAAGCCCAGGTTTTTATCACAAGCCGAAAAGCTTGCAGGAACTGGTTGACTTTGTCGTAGGAAAGGTTTTAGATTCTCTTAGAATAGACCACGACCTGCATATAAGGTGGAGAAGCTCTTAAAAGCTACACTTCCAGCTTACGCCTTCCAGAACCTCCTTTCTGTACTCCTCTATATCCTTTATACCCTCTATACCCTCTCTTTGACTATCTAAGAAAACCCTCAAAAGGGATGCCACTACTTTATAGTATTCCTCTTCTGTATGCTCTTTTATAAGATCTGTAAAAATTCTGTACCATCTTCCGATATGGTCTTTAAAGAAAGACCTGTAAGCTTTTTCCACAACTTCTACTCCTTCCTTTAGACCCGCCTTTTGTAAGTGTAGCTTTTTCATAAGAAGATAACTCATAAACTCAAGCTCTGCCACTATGCTATCTGGCTCTACCGGTGGCTTTACTTCTATACCAAAAGCCTTATAGAAGCCTTCTATATCTGCCAACTCTGAAGCTTTTCTCCCAGCCTTATCGAGCTCATAAGCTGTTTCATTGGCTGGAGCTTTGAGGCTTGTTGAAAAAAGAGCGTTCCACTCCCCCTGAAGTTCTAAGATCCTTTCCTTAGAGCTTTTTATAAGGTCCTCTAAGGCTTTAACGTCAAAATTTATAGAAAGCTCCTTTAAAGAGAGGGAGAGGTTTTCAAGAGCCTCTCCCAACTCTTCAAGAAGCTCCAAAGAAGGATAGAAAAAGGCCAGAGAGAGAAATTTGTAAATGTAAGCCTTGTACATGCTATTTACCCTCTATCTTCAAAGGTATCCAAGAGTAGCTGAGAGCCTTTCTTGCTCCAACCTCTCCGGTAGAACCATCCCAGATGGCAAAGGTAACAAAGGTATCTTTACCAGGTCCCCATATGGGATTGCTTGTGTTCTCCTCTACGAAGGCTCTTTTTATAACTACGTACCATTTTCCATCCTTGTAGACTCCCGTACCTTCTGCGCTCTGTATATCCTTCCATGTTGATGAGCCAAAACCTTCTGCAACTACTTCTCTGACGGGAGTTCTCAAAGTATTCTTCCTAAAGACCTTCTCCCCACCTATGTAATTAAGAGCGTATTGATTGTTCCAATCCTCAGGGTACTTGTAAGGGGGTGTAGCATGAGGGTACCAATCGTACACAGAATTGGGGTATATCTTAGCAACGTCCGCATAGCTATGGTCTATGTTTTCTTGTCTTGCTGCAGTCCAGTGGAGTATAAGAACCTTATGCCCTTTATCCCCCATAGTTATAGGCACGTCAGCAGAGGGTGTGTAAGGTATCTGAACAGCTACAGCATCGGAGAATTTCCCTATGATATGGAAATTGTCCTGAGTTGAGTCTTTCCAAACTAGGAGGAAAGCTATATATTTGCCGTCGTTTATACTTTTCACTTTTACGCTTGTTATGGATGGTTTAATGTCCATTGGTGTGGTAACAGCCTGTCCTGAAAGGGGAACCTCTATCTCTTTTGCCTCATCCCACACCTTATCAAAAGGGTCTAAGGTGGCCTTTGAAACTCTTTTGGATACAAGCTCCTGAGCCAAAGAAAAACAAAATACTGATAGACTCAAAAGGAGAAGATTCAAGACTCTCATGTTCTACCTCCTTTAAGGTATATCTTGCCTGACAACTTCAAGCCTTTCATCCTTGTGCGGTCTAAACTGCAAAGGTTCTACAAATGGCACTCTGACCATCTCCTTCCCTTTCTCATCAAAGGCTATAACCTCAGTCGGTCCTACTGCAAAGGAATGTGGAATTCTTGGAGTTGACCCAAAAAGGTGCAAGAGCGCCTTAAGTTCTGGCTCTTTACCTTCCCTCATAGCCATGTAGGTCTTTACTGCATGCTCTGCGCCATCACCGAACATCTGCCTTAGGAACTTAGTAGGAACGTTTATTGGTGGTATGTAGTAAACATTTGGTTCAATTCCTGTTTGAGGATAAAGGGGAAGGGCAACCTTTTTTACATGCACAAGGAAGTCTATCGGGTTTTCTGGTCTTGCCTTCTCTGGTGGATTTATAAAACCCATAAGCCTTATCTTACCTATGCAGGTTATAACGCACTGGGGTTGAAGGCTTTCCTCCACTCTTGGAAAACAGCCTATACACTTTTGAGATATCCTTGCAACAAAGTTGAACATGGTCTTCTTGTAAGGACAAGCCTTTATGCACTCTTGATATCCTTCACACCTTTCTGGGTCTATGAGAACGATTCCGTCTTCTTCCCTTTTGTATATAGCCTGTCTTGGGCAGGCGGCAACGCAAGCTGGATACGTACAGTGGTTGCATATACGCGGAAGATAGAACATCCATATAGGATGTGGAAGGATTTCAAGAACAGTACCTATATCAACAGGGTCGTTAACCTCATCCTCGCCTATGTTTGGATGTATCCAGTCCATATCATCTGGCTTCCAACCCAATATCCTTTCTCCCTCTGGCGCATCAAAGACGTTTTTCTTATTTCCATCCAAAAGTTCCAGGAGCCTTACATCCCAACCGAGAGGATAAAAACCCCAAGGTTTAGTTTCTACATTGTTCCAGAGCATGTACTCCTGACCTCTTCCCGGTGTCCAAGTGGTCTTACAGGCTATCGTGCATGTCTGACATGCTATGCACTTATTGAGGTCCATAACAACAGCAAACTGCCTTTTTGGCCTCTTAGCTTCGTAGGGATACTCTACCTCTCTCTTTAATTGCCAGTTGAAAGCTTTAGCCATGTTTATCCTCCTTACTTTATATACTCAGCCCTTATGTACTTCTTTAGCATTTCGTTTGCTGCCATAGGCCTAAAGCCAAGCCTTAGAGGTCTCCATACTCCCTTACCACCTATTCCACCATCCTCCGCCTTTGTTACCTTGGCAAAACCTTCCCTTGGTGCACCTATGGGACTGTGCACATCAAGCTCAAACCCCTTACCTATGACCTGTCCCATCAAGTTCTTTCTTATCAGTGTATCTGTTTGATAAGTGGGTTTTAGCCATCCTCTCGTTACAGTCTGATGGCTTCCTCTCCTGTAAAGGGATTGGTAGCCTGTTTGAGGGTTTTTAGCCAATCCGTTTGGATTCTTCTTAGTTCCCATAACAGAACCGTGGGAGGAACCATACATGTTAAACCATATCTTGGCGCATCCTGTGGGTGTATTGTTGGATGCCCTTGCCCTGATGAGAAGCCTCCCTACTTCGTAGTCTTCTGGTCTTTTGTTCCATCCAACGAAGGGCCTATCTTGAGGGTCTGCATCAACCCAAACATAGTCCCCATCCTTTATTCCCAATTTTTCTAAGTCCTTTGGGTTTATATCAATGTAAGCTTCGGAAACAAAGGGCATTCTTTTATCGTGTCTGTATATATCTCCAAATGGACCAAAGAGAAGGACTGTGATATCTGTGTCTCCTGTGGTGGTGTGAGCAGAGTGTCTGTACTTGGGCGTGTGGACTATATGGGATGCTCCAAAGGAGACTCTCAAGGGATGCTTTGTCTTGGGAAGATGTTCAGGAGATACCAGTACGTTCCTTGCTTGTCTCCACTCTGTACTCAAGAGGGCATCCTCGCTTTTTATGCCGTAGTCCTCGGGCTTCTTGGGCTTTAGGAGTTTATGAGGTTTTGCAACTATGACGTTTGGTTCGTAATGGGTTGAATCGACTGGCTCTCTGTAAACTGGCAAATTCTCTCCAGCATTCATAAATTCTTGCTCCTCTCTGTAGAACTCAAGCCTCCCACTCTTTGTGTACCACGGCATTCCTTCTTCTGTCTGGTCCTTTCCAACATACTTTGGATACGTTCTTGTCATTATGAGGGATGGTATACCTTTATGAGCTTTCTTTGCTATCTCTTCAAGCTTGTATCCTCTTAGGTTTGAAGAGGCGTTTATTATTCTCTGTACATAAACCACATCCTGCTTTCCTTCAATAGCAAACTTCCAGTAATTTCTAAAGCGTTCATCCCCAGTAAGCTCTGTCAGTCTGTTAGCCACAAGAGCAAAAGTTTCTGCATCGTTCTTCGTATCGTACATTCTTCTGTGTCCAGTCTTTGGCCATACGTATACAAATGGATTCGTTACAGACCCTGCAATGTCCCAGTACTTGTTCTCATTCCAAGCATCCACACCAAGGACTATGTCTGAATATTCACAGGTCATGGACCACCACCATTCGTTGGTAACTATACACTCTATCTTTGGAAGTGTGTTCATGATGATGTTATATTGCCATTTGGCGTTTCCAAGGGTAGAGTTGGCATCCACAAACCATATGAACTTGGTTGGTGTTGGAAGATGAGTCTTCCCAGTTAAGAGATGCTCTCCCATATATTGTGGGTGGTCATCGTGGGAATAGTAATGGGCGGACTCTGGCTTCCAATAGAACTTAACCTTTGCAGGTTTGTTGGGGTCTAACTCTACGTTGAAAGGGTCTTCCGCAAGATACTGGGGAGCACCGTTAAAGAGGGCAAGCCTGAAGTTCCCTGCGTAAGAGCCAATGTTCCCAGTAGCATGGCCTATGTTATCCGTGAGGGCACATACCATGTACATAGCCCTGTCTTTTAGGTCTCCATGCTGGTATTGGTTTACTCCCATTCCTTGGGAGAGCTTCATATTCCTGGGATGTGAAGCTATCTCTCTTGCCAGCTTTTCTATTTTTTTGGATGGTACCCCAGTTATTATCTCAGCTTGCTTGGGTGTATAGTTCTTTTCAAAGAACTCAAGGTAAACTTGGAAAAGTGGCTTTACCTCCACCTCCTTTCCATCAACGGTTTTCACTCTGTAAGTTCCCTCAAGGGCCGGGTCTATGCCAAGCTTCCAGAAGTCCTCCCCCACATCATCTCTTGTTATTACCTTTGGAGAATCACTCCTTTTGTCCCATACAACAAAGTCGTTCATATCTTCCCTTCTTATGGCTTCTGGTATGTACTGCTTTTCCTGTTTGAAGAAAGGTGGGAATGACTCACCCGGTTTGAGGATAACAGCCTTCTTTAGTTCTTTTGGCTGGTAGTTGGGTACTATATCCCTTGCCCTTAAAACCTTTCCGTTGTCCATCCTTACAAGAAGGGGCATATCGGTAAAGCTCTTTACGTACTTTTCCTGATAAAGCTTTTCTTTCATTATCACATAGGCTATCGATAGAGCCAAGGCAGTATCCGTCCCAGTTCTTACTATGATGACCTCATCCGCAGACCTTGCGGTAGGAGAGTAGTCGTTGGATATGACTATAACCTTGGAACCTTTTATCCTTGCTTCAGTAAGCCAATGACAATCTGGCATCTTTGTTGTAAAGGGATTCATTCCCCAAAGTATGTTCAGCTTTGAGTACTCCCACATACAGAGATCATAGTCTGTGTTCTGCTGACCGCTTACCATAGGATGTCCTGGTGCAAGGTCTGTATGGAAGGCGTAGTTATCCCAACCCCTTCCTCCAAGAGCCTTATCTGGTCCAACTCCCCTTATGTGGCTGTCCAATATGGCCATCGTGTTTGCCATTCTATAAGGGGATGTGTACCTTACAACTGCGAGGAAGGGCATGGAACCTCTAAACTTTAGAGTCCTTGTTCCTGCACTCTCCATGGCATCTATCATTGGTTTTGGATAGTGTCCTTGAGCTTCAAGCCTCTTTCTTCCCTCCTCACCAGAGTAGGTGGTAGCTATGTTTATCATGGTCTTTGCTATGATGTCAGATACTTCATCCCAAGTGACCTTTATGAACTTGTCCTTACCCCTTTGAAAGTATTTCTCCGGTGGCTTGCCTGTCTTTGGGTCTCTTGGAAAACCATCCTTGTACCACTGATAGAACCCAGTCCTTATCATGGGACCCTTTACCCTTCTGTCTCCGTAAAACCTTCTCATAAGAGCAAGCCCTTTGTTGCAACACCTTGGGTCCCATCTGTGGGATGCCTTAAGGCCATAGATGTCCGTTGCCTCTCCAAACTTGTAAGTAGGCTCAATCCTGGTTACAACTCCGTTTTTAACACAAGCAGTTAAGAGACAGTTGTGGGTATCGTTTGGAGCGCAAAGAAAGGTAAAGGTACTCTCAGACCTGAATATATCCCTGTAGAACCTTTCCCAGTCTCTGTTGGGATAGTAAAGTATGGGATTTTCCACCTTAACTACAGGCTCCATAACTTTGAAGGCGAAGGAAGGACTTATTAGAGTTGCAAGGGATAGCCCTCCTTTTAGCAGTTCCCTTCTTGTGACTTCACTCATGTGTCACCTCCTTCCTAAGATGATATAAATCACTTATGTTTAGTATAAGTTTTCCTTATAAATTTGTCAAGTTATAAAAATATAATGAATATACACTAATATTATCAGTAGCCTATAACCTGCCCATCCTTCATCTCTACTATCCTTTTAGCCCTTTTTGCAACCTGTATATCGTGAGTTACCATGACTATGGTTTTTCCCGTTGCGTTTATATCCTGAAAAATGTCCATGACCATCTGTGTGTTCTTGCTGTCTAAGTTTCCCGTTGGTTCATCAGCGAGGAAAAGCTCTGGCTCGTTTGCTAAAGCTCTTGCTATTGCTACCCTCTGCATCTCCCCTCCAGATATTTGATATATCTTTCTGTTTTCCTTTCCTTTTAGACTCAACCTGCTCAAAAGGTCATAGGCTTTTTCCTTTGCCTCATCTACGTAGGTTCCTCTTTTTAACATAGGTACCATCACATTTTCAAGAAGGGTAAACTCTGGGAGAAGATAGTGAAACTGGAACACAAAGCCTATGCTTTCGTTCCTGACCTTGGAAAGCTCTTCTCCTTTTTGAAAATCCGTTCTTTGACCTTTGAAGAGGACCTCTCCAGAGGTAGGCCTATCCAAAAGCCCCATTATGTAAAGTAGAGAGCTTTTTCCAGAGCCAGAGGCTCCCATTATGGCCACAAACTCGCCCTTGCATACTTTAAGGCTTATCCCTTTCAGTATTTCTTCCTCTCTTATGCTCTTTTTTATGTTAATAAGTTCAATAACTGGGCTTTCCAAGTTATGCACTCCTGAATATTTCCACAGGGTCTAGCTTGCTCGCCCTGTAAGATGGGTAAAAGCTGGCAAGGAAGGAAAAGAACATGGAAAAGAAGAACCCATAGATGTAATAGGAGAAGCTTCTGTCCAACATGAAACCTTTTGTTCTTATAAGACCTTCCACTTCAAGCTTTACAGATGACAGATACTCCTGTAGGCCATATCCCATAAGGGAACCAAGCAATGCACCGCAAAGGCCAACTATCATACCCTGGGTTAAAAAAAGGCTTAGAACATCTTTTCTTGTGTAGCCCATTGCCATAAGTATGGCAATGTCCCTCTTTTTTTCCAGAACAGTCATCATTATGATGTTAAAGATGCCAAAGGCTGAAACTGTCAAGATAGAAAGCACTATCAGGTAAGTTATTGTGTTCTGTATCTTAAATATCTGTAAAAAGTTAATGTAAGCTCTCTGCCAGCTCTCCACATGGTATTCTGTTGTCTTTTGAAGCTCTGATGCTATCCTCTCGGCTTGGTTTACATCCTTGACCTTTATTGCTATCTCGTTGACTTCGTCCGTCCTGTCCATAAGACCTTGAACCGCTCTCATATTCATATAAACTCTTGAGTTATCTATGTTTGTTATTCCTGAGTTAAAAAAATCCTCTATCTTTAATATGCGAGTACTGCCAGTAGGAAACATAACTAACACTTTTTTCCCCACATCCTTTATACCAAGGTCTTTTGCAACGAGCCTACCAATTATTAGAGTATCCCTGTTGGTCTTTAAGCTACTGAGCCTTTTATACTCAAGGAACCTCTCTATTACAGACGCCTTTGGTTCCAAATCTGGGTCTATACCTATGATAGTAACAGGCTTCTCTTTTATCCCATACTTTATTATGCCCTTTACAACGAGATGGGGAGCCAAGCCCATCACATCATCCCTCCTTTCTATGCGATTGATGAGCTCCCTCCAACCGATGATCTTATCTTTCTCCTTTGGTTTGCTACCCATCACATCCCAAAGACCATCTGGGTCTATCATACGCGCTATCTTCTTCTCGTCTCCGTATTCTTTTGGTTTTATGCTTATGTGAGGTTCTAAGTCTATAACCTGGTTTATAAAGTACTTTTGAAACCCAAACATTAAAGAGCTCATGACTATAAGAGCGCAAACCCCTATAGCAACACCAGCTATGGATACGATCGTCTGTCTCTTTCTTTCCAAAAGAAGCTTGGAAACTATAAAGAGTATGTACCTCATTCTGTTATAACCTTATCTCCCTTTTTAAGACCGTCGATAACTTCAAGGTATCCGTCCACCTCCTCTCCAACTCTGACGGGCAACTTTACTGTCCTTACAAGCTCATACTTGTATACATAGCCGTCCTTATAAGCAGAGGTTGGGATGACTAATGCTTTTTTCTCTTTAACGAGCACGTTGGCTTCAACTGTAGCGTATGCTGGCACATCCCTTGGAAGGTTGGCTTTCACCTTAACCTCAAAAGTTCTCTTATTTCTGTCTAACTCATTTTTAACAAGCATCACTTGGCCTTCAAAGGCCTTGTTTGGATATGCATCTAGGTAAAGGAAAGCCTTCATACCATCTTTTATAACCCAAGCAAACTCCTCATCAACGTACAGAACAACCTCATACCCCCTCGGATCCCCAACGCTAAAAAGCTTGTTTTCTTGGCTCAGATGGTTTATGTAATCACCCAACTGTATATATTTGTTCAACACTACCCCTTCTATAGGACTCCTTATGTAGTATCTTTTTATATCGTCCTCTACTCTTCTTACAGAAGCCTCTAAAGACCTTTCCTCCGACCTTAGGGAGATTATGGTATCCTTCTGCAGAGAGAGAGACCGCTCATATTCGCTCCTTGCATTTTCGTAGTTCCTCTTTATTTCTTCAAACTGCTCCTTTGGTATAAGCCCACGTTCCAAGAGGCTCTTCCTCCTTAACATACCCTTCTCTGCTTGCTCCATGTTCCTTTTTGCAATGCTTACTTGCTCCTTCAAGCTTTTCATATAGTCAGAGTTTTCGTCAAGCCTTTTCTTTACGAGTTCAAGCTTATAATCTAGTTCTTTTAAAGAAGCTCCCAAAGGTCCGTAGTCAAGCACTGCCAAAACCTGACCCTTTTTAACCCTATCCCCTTCTTTTACTTTTATCTCTTTCACGTACCCAGAGACCTCTGACTTTATAACCACATAATCCATTGGATATACGTAACCCGAGGCGTATACTACCTTCCTTAATGTCCTCTCCTCAACGGAGAAAAGTTTTGGTTTGTTGCTCCTGTTTAAGAAGTAAAAAAGAGAAAGCACTGCTAAAAAAAACAGAATGGGAAAAATCACCTTCTTCATATATAAGAGAAATTATAAAAGATGAACTACCCTTTATTGAAATGAAGGGCTTCCTGCTTCATAGAGGTTTTAACCTCTCCACAGGCTTTAGCTTGGACAGTTCCTGCCCTACCATCCGTAAGGTGGATGAACCCAGCCCCGTTGTTATCAGGGCTATGGGTAATTATAATCCAATTTGTCAAGTGGTCGCTTTCATCTGAAAAAGGGGAGGCTTCCCGCTTCCCTTCCTAAAGGGATGTATCGAGAAGAAGCATAAGAAGGAAACCAAGCAAAAAGCCAACAGTTGAAAGAAGAGAGGAACCATCCGAATAAACCTCTGGGAACACCTCCTTTATTATTATGTATACCATTGCACCACCACCAAGTCCTAGACCGAAGGCCAATGCCTCTTTGAAAACATCAAAGGTATAAAACCCCAAGAGAGAGAAAAGACTTTCCACAGCACCGCTTGCAAGTCCAACGGTAAGAGGAACCAAAACCTTATCCTTCATGACCATAAGGGTAAGGCTCACTATCAAGCCTTCTGGTATGTCCTGAACGGCTATGGCTATAGCTGTTATGTATCCCTTGTCCATAGAGTAAGCGGAGGATACACCGACACCAAAACCCTCTGGTATGTTATGTATTAGAAACTAATCACTGAATGTATAGAAATCTATTGACGTATATAGAAGTTTAGAAATATAGAGACCTCTTGACGCTTATAGAAGCGGACATTACAATGTTAATCTGCTATGCAAAGTATCA
>JAXSMZ010000018.1:0-35120 GCA_037924335.1 Aquificaceae bacterium | reverse complement strand
TTTTTTGGAATAGGCTTGGCTTACCTTCTCTTTGGCAGAGGAGAGATAAGGCTTGAGGTTGTTCTCTTCAGAGAGCAGTTCTTCACAGAAAGATTCTACCACAAGGTGATAGCTTGGGGGTATATGAAAGCATCAAGGTGGTTCTATATTTTGGGTGATAGGTTTACCATAGATGGTTTTATAAACTTGATGAGCTTGATTTATCTCAAGGTTGTTAAATTTCTTTGGATGAAGTTAGATGTTATGGTAGTTGACCTTTTTGTAAACGGCGTAGCAAAAATTGCCTTCAAAACTGGTAGGTATGCAAGGAGTGTACAGACTGGACTCCTAAACAATTACATTCTGTTCCTTTTGATAGGCATAGTCTTTATCCTTGGTGTTATAACTTATGCTCTGAGGTGAAAGATGGAATTTGTAAGGGCAGATTTTCCACTTATATCCATTAGTATGCTGTTGCCAATTATAGGAAGTCTGCTTATCCTCTTTCTACATGAGAGATTTTCAAAGACCATTGCCGCGATCTTTAGCTTGTTTACCTTCTTACTTTCTCTGTATTCTTTATTCTTCTTTGACCTTTCTAAGGTTAGTGCCGTGCAGTTTTATGAACATTACAGCATAGTAAAAGAGCTTGGCGTTGGACTCTCTCTGGGATTGGATGGGCTTTCTATGCTTATGTACCTTCTTACCACACTTATATCTTTGGTTGCCGTTCTTTGGTCTGTAAGAGATAGACAGATAAGCCACAGGTTAAAAGAGTATTTTATATTCTTCTTGCTCACTGAGTCTTTTTTGATAGGTGTTTTCTCAAGCTGGGACCTTATAGTTTTTTACACCTTCTATGAGCTTACACTGGTACCTATGCTCTTCGTCATAGGCATATGGGGCTATAAGCTCAGACTCTACTCGGCTTACAAGTTTTTTGTATACATATTTGTGTCTTCGCTCTTTTTGCTTCTTGGTATAGTAAGCGTTGCCACACAGCATTACAGACTTTTTGGAAGCTATTCTTTTAGCTATATGGACATTATAAAGAACGAATACAGCCTTCCCTTTGGTCTTTTTCTCTTTACCCTTTTCTTTGTAGCCTTTGCTGTTAAAACTCCCATAGTTCCTTTTCACACATGGCTTCCTGATGCTCATGGTGAAGCTCCAACGGCTGGTTCTGTCGTTCTTGCTGCCATATTGCTAAAGATGGGTACTTATGCCCTTCTTAGATTTAACATAGGCTTATTTCCAAAGATAGCCTTTCTGCTTATGCCCTTTTTGGTCCTATGGGGAATATTTACAATAATAGTGGCTTCATGGTACACGATAAGCCAGAGCAACGTGAAGAGATTTGTAGCTTATTCATCTGTAAGTCACATGGGTTTTGTAATCACAGGTATGTTCCTTCTGAATATGGAAGGTCTTAGAGCAAGCGTTATAGAGATGTTTGCTCACGCTCTTACTTCAGCATCTCTCTTTATGATAGCTGGATTTATATACAACAGGTTGCACAGCTTTAATATGGAGTCTTTGAAGGGAAGCGTAAAATTCATGCCCATATTTGCCCTCATAACTGCTATAACTGGTTTCTCATCGATGGGTCTGCCTGGTGGTTCCTCTTTCTGGGGAAAGTTTCTGACTATACTTTCTGCAAGAGAGTATACTATACAACTTGCCTTTATGGTTATTGTGGGTGCTTTCTTCAGTGCAGTTTACATACTTTACCTTCTGAAGGTTCTGTATCTGGATACCAAAGAGGAGAGCAGATTGGTACACTTTACCGATGTCAGAGGGTTTAAGCTCACAGCTTTCCTGCTTTTGGTTATACCCATGCTCATGGTTGGTCTTACTCCCTTTCTCTTCTTTAATCTCTTTGACTCTTCTATAAGAAACATCCTTCTCATGGTTATGCATAAAGTTATAGGAGGCTAAGGATAGTATGAGCGTTGATGATATTATTGGAAGCATAGAGTTTCCAAACCTATGGCTTGTTATGCCTGAACTGTTGGTGCTTTTGACGGGTTTTTTACTTTTTACTCTTGACCTTTTGCAGAGAAGGATAAATCACAGAATAGCTATAGGGATGTGCATGCTTGGCTATGGTCTTGCCCTTCTTTACATAGTATTTAACTTCAATCTTTCTGGTAGTACTTTTTATGGGCTTTATGTGAGAGACACACTCTCTTCTCTGCTGCAGTTTTTTATGATACTCTTGACTATATTCGTTTTGGCTTTTGCTTACAGGTACTACAAACATAGATCATCCCTTTACAGTGAATTTTATTATGTGCTACCTTTTGCCCTTGTCGGTAGTATGTTCCTATGCTCTTCTTATAACCTTATCGTGCTATACGTTGCTCTTGAGGCTGTTTCCGTATCCTTTTATATACTGACTGCCCTTTTGAAGGGTGATTTCAATTCCAAAGAGGGAGCCTTCAAGTACCTAATTATGGGTGGTTTGAGTATAGCCTTAGCATCTTACGGTGCATCCTTTATGTACCTTTACTCTGGCTCTCTTGACCTTAGGTACATACTCACACATGTGGGTGAAAACAGGTACTTCCTTATATTGGGTCTTGTTTTCTTCCTTATAGGTTTTGCCATAAAGATAGGTGCGGTTCCTTTCCATTTTTGGCTCCCAGATGCCTATCAAGGTGCTCCAACGCCTATAACTGCATACATGGCATCTGTTGGTAAGCTCTCCTTCTTTGTGCCTTTAGTAAGAATAATACCCCTAATAGGGGAACACTTTTCTTACGCGTGGATAATAACAGTTGCTCTTATCTCTGCAATGACAATGCTCTATGGTAATCTTGTAGCCCTTGTCCAAAGAGATGTCAAGAGGCTCTTGGCTTACTCTTCAATAGCGCACTCGGGCTACATACTGGCTGGTATGTCTGTGGCTAAATCTATAGGACTAAAAGCCGTTGTTTACTTTCTCATAGCCTATGCTCTAATGGGTGCTGGAGCTTTTCTGATCCTTTCCCTTTTGGAGAGACATCCAACATGGCAGAATAGAATGGAAGATTTTGAAGGTTTGAGGTTTTCACTGCCTTACATGGCAGTATCCTTCATGGTATTCATGTTCTCCCTTCTTGGTGTACCCCCAACGGTTGGTTTTGTTGGGAAGGCTTTGGTGTTTACAGCTCTGTCCTTTGAAAAGCTCTGGTGGCTGGCTCTTATAATGATAGTAGCGACTGGAATATCAACAGGGTACTACATCAGGCTTGTGGTCCTTTCCTTTATGAAGGATAAAAAAGCAGAGCTTGAGATAAAGCTCTCCCTTTTAGAAAAGGTAGTCTTGCTTGTTTTAACCATATCCCTTGTCTTGCTGGGCATGATGCCTATAATAATATGGGATTATTTAAGCCACTCTGTAGAAATTCTTTTCAAGAGGTAAAGGATGGATTACGTAGGGCTCTTGGTTTTCTTAGGTGTGATGCTTGCAATGGGAGGGCTTTTTATAGTCTTGAACGCTCTTCTTGGACCAAAAACTCCAGAGAGTATGGAAGACTATCCTTATGAGTGCGGTGTTCCACTGTACGACCAGAACGCTCAGTCTACCTTTCATCAAGGTTATTACCTTCTTGGGCTTCTTCTTCTGCTCTTTGATATAGAAGCTGCTTTCCTCTTCCCATGGACTATAGTCTACAAACATCTAGGTATTTTTGGTTTTGTAGAGATGTTCCTGTTTGTGGTCATCCTTACCTATGGGCTCCTTTATGCCTGGAGAAAGGGCGCCCTCAACTGGCAGTTTGAAGAAGAAAGGTTCTGAGGAGTAAAGCATGTCATGGGCTAAAGAAGAGGTCTTTTTAGAATTAAAAGAGAGGTTCCCAGGTCTGCAGGTTGAAGTAAAACCGCATATAACAAGCCTTCACATAACTAAGGATAGGCTTGTGGACCTTTTGAAGGCTTTAAAGGATGAGCTTGGTTTTAAGCTGTTTATAGACCACTCGGTTGTAGACTTTCCAGACAAGCCCGTTAGGTTCATGTCCTTTTACATACTTTACAACGTGGACAGAAGAGAGAGGGTAGTTGTTAAAACATGGACAGATGGTACTCTTCCAAGCATAGAAAGGCTTTGGTTTGCTGGTAAATGGGCTGAGAGGGAGTGCTACGATATGTTTGGTATCATCTACGAAGGTCATGAAAACTTAGTAAGGGCATTTCTCTGGGAGACTTACCCCTACTATCCCCTCAGAAAGGACTTTCCCCTTGAAGGTTACGCAAACGCTTTCCTCCCATCCCTGAACGAAGTACTAAGGGGGGATGAGCTTATTGGAACTATGAACTATGATAAGATGCATACGCCCGTCCCAAGCCTCGAAGACTTGGAGATAACGGAGAAAAGAAGATTAAAGAAGAGGGCCCAGATAGTCCTAAACTGGGGGCCACTTCATCCAGGAACCCATGGTACCATGTGGTTTCTCTTTGACCTTGAGGGGGAGAGGGTTTTTCAGTGTGATGTTATCCTTGGACAGCTTCATAGGGGTGTGGAAAAGCTCGCAGAGAACGAGATGTACAATCAGTTCCTGGTGTACACAGACAGGATGGATTATATATCCGCTCTATGCTCCAACCAAGCGTGGGTTGTTGCCGTTGAAAGGATCTTGGGTATAGAGGACCTCGTTCCAGAAAAGGCGAAGTATATAAGAACAATGATGTCAGAGCTACAGAGGATAAACTCTCACCTTCTTTGGCTTGGTACATACGCTCTTGACCTTGGTGCACTTACCATCTTCTTGTACACCTTCAAGGAGAGGGAGAAGCTCATGGACATCATAGAAGGCATCACTGGAGCAAGGCTAACCATAGCGTATCCAAGGGTTGGTGGTGTCCGAATGGACCTTCCAGAAGGTGCCTTGGAGGTCATCAAGGCTTTCATAAAGAGGTTTCCAAAGGAGCTAAAAGATTGGGAGGATATACTCACAAGGAACAGGATATGGCTGAGAAGAAATATCGACGTGGGAATAATAAGCAAGGAGGATGTTTACTTTTATGGGCTCACAGGACCAGTGGCAAGGGGTTCTGGAATCCCTTACGATATTAGGAAGCTTGAGCCTTACGATGCTTACCCTTATGTGGAGTTTGATGTTCCAGTGGGGGAAAGAGGGGATGTGTACGATAGGTACTTAGTGAGATTGGAAGAGATGAGGCAGAGCCTTAGGGTCATAGAACAGTGTGTAAAAGCCCTTGAGAATATGCCAAAAGGTGCCCCTTACTTTGCCGAATCTCCAGACCCAAAGAAGTTAAAGCTATCTTTGGATGGCATAGGTCTCAAGGTACCAGAAGGCGAGATATACTCATCTGGAGAGAACCCAAGGGGAGAGTTGGGCTTTTACATATACTCTACAGGTGGCGTAAAGCCTTACAGGGTGAAGATAAGACCGGGAAGTCTTTACAACCTATGCATATACCCTAAGCTTATGCAGGATAGGGTCATAGCCGATGCTGTAACTATACTTGCAAGCCTTGACCCTGTAGTTGGAGAAATAGACAGGTAAGGAGGTTGTTATGTATGTCCTTTTGACCAACCTGCTAACCATAGTCGTAAAGATACTCGTCATATTGGCTATTGTTTTGGGGATCGGTGCTTACCTTACCCTTGTTGAGAGGAAGGTTGCAGCTCATATACAGAGAAGGCCTGGGCCTATGGTGGTTGGATGGCATGGGCTTTTGCAACCCATAGCAGATGGTATAAAGCTCATTACCAAAGAAGACCTATTCCCAAGGTACGGGAATAAGTTCCTTTATAACCTTGCCATAATTGTAGCTCTTGTTCCCGCTGCACTCGTCTTCGCCCTTGTCCCCTTCGGTCCAGAGTTTGAACTCTTCGGCATGAAGATAAAACCCATACTTACGGACGTTAATGTCGGTCTTCTTCTCTTCTTTGCCTTTGGTTCCCTTGCCGTTTACGCCATAGCTTTGGCCGGTTGGGCTTCCAATTCCAAGTACGCTCTTATTGGTTCTATGAGAAAAGCTGGAATTATAGTATCTTATGAGGTCGTAATAACCTTTGCCGCCATGGGACCACTCATACTTGCTCAAAGCCTTTCCACTTACCAAATAGTCCAAAATCAAATAGACCAGAGGCTTTGGTACGTTTGGCTCCAACCCATAGCCTTTGTGGTTTACATGTTCGCGCTCCTCGCAGAATCTGGTAGAATCCCCTTTGATATACAAGAAGCCGAAGCTGAACTTGTCACCGGCTTTACAGTAGAGTACGGAGGTATGAAGTTTGGCCTTTTCCCGCTTGTAGAGTGGTACATAGAGACACTTTCCCTGTGTGCTATAGGTGTTGTTCTTTTCTTGGGCGGATGGTCTCCTATAAACATACCCCTTGTGGGATTCTTTGACCCCCTCTTCTTCCTTGGACCTCTATCTCCCTTTTTGTGGTTCATCCTAAAGGTTTCTCTTCTGTTTCTATTCGTTCTGTGGCTTCACTGGACATTGCCTCGCTACAGGATAGACCAGATAACATCAACGGCATGGAAGGTTATGCTCCCGCTTACATTGATAAACCTTGTACTTACAGCTGTTTTTGCCCCTCTTGTGTGGTAAATTAAGGGTGTACAGACACGGGTCTGTAAAATGTATCTCTCTCCACTGCTATTTTTCCAGCATATCCTATGAGCTTTATGAGCCTTTCTTTTGATTGTCTGTAAGCTGACGTTGTTCCCGCAGAGTGGACTATCCTCTCCTCTTGGATCGTTCCATCTATGTCATCCGCTCCAAAGTTTAGGGCTATCTGAGCTACCTTTTCACCCAAAGTTACCCAGTAAGCTTTTATGTGATGGAAGTTATCCAGAAAGAGTCTGGATATGGCTATGGTTTTTAGGTCATCCACAGAGGATGTTCTCTTTCCACCGAGCCTTGTTCCCTCTGGCCAGTAGGCTAAAGGGATAAAAACCTGGAAGCCACCAGTCTCCTCTTGAAGGTCTCTTAGCCTTTGCATATGGTCCACCCTCTCCTCGTAGGTTTCTACATGTCCGTAGAGCATTGTGGCATTTGTTGGTATACCAAGCCTGTGAGCTGTCCTATGAACTCTAAGGTAATCCTCTCCCTTTGCCTTGTAAGGTGCTATTATGCTCCTTGCCCTCTCTGAGAAGATCTCACCACCACCACCAGGGAGAGCATCAAGCCCAGCATCCTTTAGCTCTTTTAGTATATCTTCATAAGACCTTCCCGAAACCTTATGCATGTGATGTATCTCAATGGCAGTCCAAGCCTTTACTGTCAAATCTGGGAAAGCTTTTTTTATATTCTTTACAAGCCCCACGTAGTTTTTTACATCCCAATGTGGTGGCACACCGCCCACTATATGAACTTCCCTCCCCCCCTCTAAGTACACGTCTCTTACCCTTTTCAGCACCTCTTCCAAATTCATCTCATAAGCCTTTGAGTCTGACCTTTTCACACCAAAGGCACAGAAGTTGCATTGATAAACACACACGTTGGTAGGGTTTATCTGAGCATTGACTATAAAGTAAGCAAATATGCCGTTCTTCTGACGGTTCACATGCTCCGCAAGGGCTCCTATGGTCGTAAGGTCGTTGCTGTAGAAAAGAGCTACCCCATCCTCAAAGGAGAGCCTTTTGCCCTCAAGGACCTTCTCAGAAACCCTCCTGAGCTTCCTGTCTTGAACTGTTTGCAATAGAAGCTCTATGTTCATGTTCATTAATATAGCACATCTCAGGAAAGTAAAAACTACATTTCCATCATATCAGTGTGTTTCAAAAATATAAATTATAGCTATTTTAACACACCCTATCCCACCATATTGACTTTTCTATACTCTTTGTAGGATAATACTTCAAATGAAAGAGTTCTGGTATTGGGCTGAGACTTACAACAAGAATCTCATAACTACGGCATTAGAGTCCGGTGCATCGGTTATTCTTTTGAATGATAGCTCTAAAGTGGATGAGGTGAAAAGGCTTGGAAGGGTCAAGGTAGTTTCGGAGGATGGGGACCTAAAGCTTGGTACTGATGTGGTTTACGTTCTCATAAAGGACAAGGAGGATGAACAGAGGGCTGCAAAGTATCAATCCAACGTAAAGGTAATAGTGGAGACTACAGATTGGACTATTATACCCCTTGAAAATTTAGTGGCTCAAAGAGAGGAGATTTATACTGTTGTAAAAGATGAGCAGGAAGCTAAGGTAGCATTGACAATACTTGAAAAAGGCGTGAAGGGAATTGTGCTCAAAACGAACGATGTAAACACGATAAAGAAGGTGGGCAAGGTACTTGAAGAATCACAGGAAAGTTTAAGCCTGGTGCCTGTAAGGATCACCCGGGTACTTCCCTTGAGCCTTGGGGATAGGGTATGTGTAGACACAAGCTCCCTTATGGTACGTGGTGAGGGTATGCTTGTGGGAAACTCGTCGGGCGGTATGTTTTTGGTACATGCAGAGACAGAGGAAAATCCTTACGTTGCATCAAGACCCTTTAGAGTGAACGCTGGCGCCGTTCATATGTATATTAGAGTTCCAGGAAACAAAACCAAATATCTTTGTGAACTAAACGCTGGCGATGAGGTTATGGTTTACGACTTTAAAGGAAGAGGAAGGGTGGTGAACGTGGGAAGAGCAAAGGTAGAAAGAAGGCCCATGCTTTTGGTTGAAGGAAGGTACGAGAATAAGAAAGTGAGCGCCGTCCTTCAGAATGCAGAGACTATAAGGCTAACAAAAGAGGATGGAACGCCCATATCTGTAGTTGACCTAAAGGAGGGGGATCAAGTCCTTGGTTACATAGAAGAGGTAGGAAGGCACTTTGGCATGAAGGTGGAGGAAACTATAATAGAAAAGTGATGCAACTTGAAGGAATTTTAAAGAACATAAAGGGCATAGCTCTAAACTCAAAGGACGTAAAAGAAGGTTATCTCTTCGTGGCCATTAAGGGTAAGCAGTACGATGGACACGATTTTGTGATGGAAGCATTGGAGAGAGGTGCTTCCCTTGTCCTAGTGGAAAGATGCGAGAAGGTTTGGAATAGTAAATGTGTTAAGGTTGAAGACACAAAGAAAGCCTTGGGAGAGGTTGCGAGTAAATTCTTTGGAGACCCATCGGAAAAGTTGAAGGTTGTAGGTGTTACAGGAACAAACGGAAAAACAACAACCACACACATAATAGAATCCATATCTAAAGCTGCTGGCATAAAACCAGGCTTGATGGGAACCATATATTACAGGCTGGATGATAAGATCTATGGGGAAGGGAGGACAACGCCAGACCCAATAACGTGGCACAGAACCCTTTCACAGATGCTAAAGGATGGAGCCAAAGCGGTATCTGCAGAAGTATCATCCCATGCCCTTGACCAGTACAGAGTTTGGGGTACCAAATTCTATATGACTGTTTTTACCAACCTAACCCAGGACCACTTGGACTATCACGGTAGCATGGAAGAGTACTTTAGAGCCAAGCTAAAGCTTTTTACAGAGTACGATTATCAACATGCTTTAATAAACGTGGACGACTCTTACGGAAAAAGGATAAAAGAGCTGCTGGGGGAAAAAGCCATAACGTATGGGGAAAAGGCGGACCTTTCCATCCTCAGCTTTTATACTGATTTTGAAGGTTCCAAGATAAGTGTAGAGTTTAGGGGGAAAAGGTACAGCTTCTATTCGAACCTCGTTGGAGAGTTCCAAGCTTACAACCTATCGGCTGGAATACTCTATGGACTTTTAAGCGACATAGAACAAGAGGTTATTCAGGATGGCCTCAAAGATGTTTTTGTTCCAGGCAGGTTCCAGATTTACAGAGGTAGGGGCACAACGGTTGTTGTTGATTATGCTCACACACCAGATGCAATTGAAAGCCTCATCAGAACTATAAAGAAAATGGCAAAAGGGAGAGTCATATCCGTTTTTGGTGCTGGTGGGAACAGAGACAGAAGCAAAAGACCTCTTATGGGTAAAGCGGCTGAAAGGTGGTCTGATGTTATAGTTCTCACATCCGATAACCCAAGGGACGAAGAGCCATCTGAGATAATAAGGGAAGTCTACGAAGGTATAGAGGACAAGAGTAGAGTTTACGTGGAAGAGGACAGAAGAAAGGCCATAATTTTAGCTGTTGATATGGCAGAGGATGGAGATATAGTGGTAGTTGCTGGAAAAGGCCATGAAACCTATCAAGAGATAAAAGGAAGGAGGTATCCTTTTGCAGACTCTGATGTAGTTAAGGAGGTATTAGGTGTGTGATTTTGACAACCTTTACTACAACCTAAAGGATGAGCTCTTGAGAATATACAAAGAGTCTGAAACACCTTACCCAACAGTAAAGATAGCAGACCTTCAAAGTGCCAAAATATGCGGTCTTTCAAACCTTGCCAAGTTAGTCCTTTACTTGGAGAAAGAAGGCTACTTGGTAGTAACCAACAAGGAAGAAGGATTTAAAAACTGGGAGTTTCGTATAGAACCGGCCATTTTTGACCTGCTCTTTGGGTACGGATAAAGATTACCAGATGGGCTATAATGTTCAGTATGGCTTATAATAAGCTGCTCATCTTTGGACTTGGGAGGATGGGGCGTGGTATATCAAGAAGACTAAAAGATAGGGGCTACAAGTTGGCTGGATATGACACAAGCGCGGAGGTAAGGGGGGAGATGAAAGAAAGCCTCTTGGTTATACAGAATCCATCGGAAATTCCCAAACTCTTTGAGAAGGAGAGAAAGACAGTATGGGTCATGGTCCCGCACCAAGCTGTGGATGATGCTCTGACTTCCTTAGAGCCTTATCTTTCTGAAGGAGATGTGGTCATAGACGGTGGAAACTCTCACTACAGGGATTCTCAAAGAAGGTACAAAAGGTTAAAGGGGATGGGAGTTTACTTTCTGGATGTAGGTGTGAGCGGAGGCATTTATGGTGAGGAGGAAGGTTACTGCCTTATGATAGGGGGAGATAGGGAAGCTTTTGAACTCTGCGAAAAAATATTCATGGACCTATCTTACAGGGGTGAAGGTTACGCTTACCTTGGTAAGTCTGGAGCTGGACATTTTGCCAAGATGGTACACAACGGCATAGAGTATGCCTTTATGGAGGCAATAGGAGAAGGCTTTGAACTCCTGAAAGAGAGCGAGTTTGACTATGACCTCAAGAAAGTTGCAAAGATCTACAATATGGGAAGCGTTATAAGGTCTTGGCTTTTGGAGCTTACTGAGAGAGCCTTTGAGGATTTTGGGGGTCTTGAGAAGGTAGAACCTTACGTCATGGACACAGGAGAGGGAAGGTGGACACTCTTGGAAGCCATGAAGAGGTCTGTTCCAGCTCCATCCATAGCAGAAGCTCTCTTTATGAGGTTTAGGTCAAGGCAGAAAGAATCTTTCAGAGATAAGCTCCTTGCAGCTTTGAGATACGAATTTGGAAGGCATGAAGTGAAGAGGAAGGATGAATAAAAAAATCTCCCTTTTTATAATAGGTGGGACTGGAAACTTAGCAAAGAAGAAACTTCTTCCCGCATTGCATAGTCTGTACGTATCTGGAGGGCTTGAAAATTTACACAGAGTTTATTCTCTCGCAAGAGGAAGAGATGAGGGTTGGGAAAGGCTGATAGAGAGCTTCGGAGAGGAGAAGATGAGCAGCTTTCTCCCCTTTGACGTCACAAAAGATTCTTCTTACAAAGAGCTTGGAGATACTTTGAACAACCTTAAAGGACAAGAGCTCATTTTTTATCTTTCCATATCTCCCTTTCTCTTTGAGGAAACATTAAGACGGTTGGGACCCCTTCTTAGAAACTTTACAAATCCAAGGAAGATAGTCATAGAAAAACCCTTCGGTTTTGACCTTCAGTCTGCAAAAAAACTCAACGAGCTTCTACATAGATACTTTATAGAGGATGAAATTTACCGAATAGACCACTTCCTTGGAAAGTATACAGTTCAGAACATTTTTTCGCTTAGGCTTTCAAACACAATATTCGAAGGGTTATGGAACAAAAACTTTGTTGACCATGTACAGATAGCGGCTATAGAGGATGTGGGCATAGAAGGAAGGGGAGAGTATTACGATAGGGTAGGAGCCATAAGGGATATGCTGCAAAACCATATGCTTCAGATGCTCTCCTTCTTGTCTATGGAGCTCCCTTGCTGTACAGACCCAGAGTCAATAAGGGATGAAAAGGTAAAGCTCTTGAGGTCCATAAGGAAGGTGGAGGGCAAGGAGTTAGAAAAAAGCATAATAAGGGGGCAGTATGAAGGATACAGAGCGGAAGAAAAAGTTAAAAAAGATTCAAAGACAGAGACCTTCATTGCCGCTAAGTTCTATGTGGACAATCCAAGATGGCAGGATGTACCCTTTTATCTGATCACAGGTAAGAAGCTCCACAGAAAGCTAAGCCAGATAACTGTTGTTTTTAAAGAAGTTCCAAGGGTTTTCTCAAAGATGCTCGACTGCACACCAAAGCAGAACAAGGTCATATTCCAGGCAGCACCGAAGAACAAGATCATAATAAATTTTGAGCTCAGGCCTCCTTTGGGTAGCTTTATATCCTGTCCTATGGAGACAGCCATGGAGTACGACATGGAGGACTACGCAAAGGGGAAGCTCCCCGAAGCTTATGAGACACTTCTTTTGGACGTAGTAAAGTCTGACCGTACGCTCTTTATGAGGGGGGACGAGGTAGAGTCCATGTGGGAAGTTGTCCAGCCCATGATAGAAAAGGACCTACCTCTTTATACCTACAAACAGGGAAGCTATGGACCAAAAGAGGCCAAAAGCTTGATAGAGCAAGATGGAAGGGCATGGGTTTTATAAGCTTTTTGTGAGCGGGGATGTAGATAGGATTTTGGCACGCTTTATAAAGAGGTTGTCCGAGCTTTTTATAGCAAAAATGGGATGTTTTAGCTTGGCCCTTGCTGGTGGGAGAACACCACTTAAAGCTTACAAAATAATGTCGGAGCTAAGCGTAGAATGGGAAAGGATTAAGGTTTTTCTCACCGATGATAGATACGTACCCTATGGGGATGAGAGAAGCAACTGCTCTAACGTAAAGAGGTTTATCAGAAGTATCTATTGCTTTAATACTTCTTTGCTCCCTGAAGAAGCAGCTCTCCTTTACTCCAAGGAGATAGAAAAGACAAAAGGTCTTGACTTTGTCTTGCTTGGGCTTGGAAAGGATGGTCATACGGCTTCTTTGTTTCCAAAAACAGAGTGTAAGGAGATAACGCCTTATGTTTGCATAGGCAAGTCTCCCGATGGGCTTTTGAGGCTAAGTCTAACCGAAAGAGCCATAAGCTCATCCCAAAAGATAGCCTTCTTTGTGAAGGGGCAAGAAAAGAGGCAAGCATTGGAAAAACTTCTTAGAGGAGAGGACATACCAGCATCCAGAATAAAAAGCCAAAGGAAGGTCCTCATTTTTACAGATATAATTTAACTATGACGCTTAGAACACTTCCTGCCTTTCCAACGACCATAATAGTTATCTTTGTCCTTTTTGCTCTTTTCTCAGATTTTATAGCCCCCTATCCTTACGACTTACAGAGCAGGAAGACACCCTACCATCCGCCCACAAGGATACACATACTCAAAGATGGTAAGCTTTCCTACCCGTACGTAAACCTCTATCTTTTAAAGGACACTATATTCAAATCTTACGTTGAGGAAAAAAGTACATCCTGCAATCTGAAGTTCTTCACTAAAACCCCATATGGTTTTAAACTATTCGGAGTAGAGGAACCTTGCAGGCTTTACCTCCTTGGTGGTGATAAGCTTGGAAGGGACATATTTTCAAGGATAGTGTACGGTGCAAGGGTTTCCATGTTTGTTGGTCTTTTGGGTGTTTTTGTTACCTTCTTCCTTGGATCTTTGATAGGAGGTATTTCGGGATATTTAGGCGGATATACAGATGCTATGATCATGCGCGTTGTGGAGGTCCTCCTTGCCATACCCACCTTTTACCTTATGCTCTCTCTAAGGTCTGTTTTCCCCTTGACCATGGGGAGCTTTGAAGTCTTCCTAATGGTGGTCTTTATAATATCCTTTCTTGGGTGGGCTTCCCTAGCAAGAGTTGTAAGGGGGATGGTTCTATCCATAAGAGAGAAGGAGTTTGTTCTAAGTGCAAAGACTTACGGAGCAAGCACCCTCAGAATTCTAAGAAAACATATACTGCCCAACGCTTACTACTACCTTGTGGTTTCTGCAACTCTCTCTTTTCCTGGCTATATACTGGCAGAATCTGCCCTTAGCTTTTTGGGGCTTGGAATTCAGGAGCCTGAGCCAAGCTGGGGCAACATGATCTCAGATGCAAGAAACATAAACCTTGTTTCTTCTTACCCTTGGATACTCTCTCCTGGTGTTGCCATATTCCTTGTTGTTGTTGCCTTTAACCTTTTGGGTGATGAGCTTCTGAAGGGGAAAAGATGATAGACATAAGCTGCAGTATAATAAACAACGAGCTGCTAGCTGGGAGAACTTACAGGATGGACTTCCTTGCTCCAGAAGTCGCTCCAAGGGTAAAAGGTGGTCAGTTTTTAATGATAAAGGCTTTTCAAACAAACGACCCAATGGGGAGAAGAGCCTTTGCCATTGGGGATGTAAGGGATGATGTTCTTTCTATATTTTACGATGTGGTAGGAAGGGCAACAAAGATGATGAGCCAGTTGAAAGAGGGAGACCATGTGAAGGTTTTTGGTCCCTTAGGGAAGGGGCTTTTTGATACTTCAGACCAGAGATACCTTCTCATAGGTGGCGGCGTTGGCCTTTCTGGCCTTACATTGCTTGGAAAAGAGCTGAAAAAACTGAAGAGGGATGTTGTATTTGTTTACGGAGGAAGGTCAAAGGAACATCTTGGTATGAGATACTGGCTTGAGGAGGAAGGGTTTAAACACATACTCTACACAGAGGATGGAAGTTTTGGGAAGAGGGGTCTTGTCGTTGATGTGCTAAAAGACTTTGATAACTCATGGACCATCTGTGCATGTGGCCCAAAGTCCATGCTGAGAGCCATAAAGGAACTGGCGGTTGGATACAAGGTTTACCTTTCTTTGGAATCTCGTATGGCATGCGGTTGGGGTGTTTGTCTGGGATGCGTTGTGAGAAACAAAGATGGCCACTACCTTCGTGTTTGCTACGAGGGTCCAGTTTTTAAAGCCGATGAGGTTATATTGTGATGTTTACTGGTCTTGTAGAAGACATAGGGGTTGTAAAAGGCGTAGAGCTTTCATCAAAAGGCGGTCATATAAAAGTGCAGACAGGTTTGAAGGATATAAAGGTAGGGGATAGCATATCTGTAAACGGCGTCTGTCTTACTGTTGTGAGCATGGCGGAAAATGTGCTCTCCTTTGATGTTTCTTTGGAGACTCTAAAAAGAAGCAACATAAAGTTTCTAAAAGAAGGGGATCGTGTTAACTTGGAAAGGGCGCTCAGGCTGGGAGATAGGCTTGGTGGTCACATACTTCAAGGACATATAGACTTCACCTCAAGGGTCATATCTTTGGAAAGGCAAGGCGAACACTGGACGTTAAAGATAGAAATTCCAAAAGATTGGGCTTTGTACTTTGTCGAAAAGGGATCTGTTGGCATAGATGGTATAAGCCTGACAGTAAACAGTTTACAGGAAGGGGCTATCTCTATCAACATAATCCCTCACACTTACTTAAACACAAACCTAAGCTACAGAAAAAAGGGGAGTTATGTGAACGTGGAGGTGGACCTAATAGGCAAGTACGTTATAAATTATCTTCAGAGAAGGGAAAGTGGGAAGTTGGAAGGACTGCTTAGAGGTCTTTTGGAATAATTCAGACTTTGAAAATTCTCAGCTTGGCAAGAACATCAAGGAAAAACTTAGCAAAGTATACGTTTGAAACAAAGGAAGCTATGGTTCCTATGGTAAGCGTTGTTGCAAACCCTTTTACAGGACCACTTCCAAACTGGAAAAGGATAAGAGCTGCTATCAGAAGAGTTACGTGCGTATCCCAAACGACGCTCAACGACCTTCTGTAGCCTATCTCTACAGCCTTTCTCACTGGGCTGCCAAATCTCAGCTCTTCCTTTATCCTCTCAAAGATGAGTACGTTTGAATCCACAGCTATACCCATGTTCAGGAGTATGCCAGCTATACCTGGAAGTGTAAGAGTAGCACCAAGGAGAACCAGACCACCCCACAGAAGAAGGGCGTTTAAAAGTATAGAAAGGTTTGCAGTTATGCCAGCGACCTTGTACCTTCCTATGAGAAGGAGGACAAGAAGGAAAAAGCCAAGAACTCCAGCTTTTACACTCTGATTTATGGCATCCTTCCCAAGGGATGGACCTACAACCTCTTCCTGGAGAAACCTCACGTTTGTAGGCAAAGCTCCAGCCCTTAGGACTATGGCAAGCTCCTTAGCCTCCTCTGGAGTAAACTGACCCGTTATCTGCCCCCTGTCTGTTATCCTGCTTCTTATCACTGGAGCCGACATGACCTTTTTATCAAGGACTATGGCAAGCCTCTTTCCAATGTTCTTCTCCGTTGCATCACCAAAGGCTTTGGACCCTTGATCCGTAAGCTCAAAGGTAACAGAGGGGCTACCAAACTCATCTGTGCTTGTGTAAGCAGTTTTAAGGTCAGCACCCGTTATTACTGGGAGTTTTTCAACAAGAAACCACTCTCTTGGGTCTTTGGATGGAAGGAGCTCTGTATCCTTTGTAAGCCTGCTCTCAAGAACCTCCTTAGACCCGCTTTCTACCACAAGCTTTAGCTCTAAGAGGGCTGTCTTACCTATTATGGATTTGGCCTTTTGTATATCCAGTACTCCAGGCAGTTCCACCAGAACCCTATCTCCTCCTACCCTTGTTATCACGGGTTGAACAACTCCGAGCTCATCTATCCTCTTTCTTAGAACTTCAACGGTTTGGCTTGCTATACCATCTTTTAGCTGGTTTATCTCCTTCTCCTTCAAGCTCAAAAGAGCAAAACCCTTCTCTCCCCTTACAACTTCAAACCTTGGAAGATCCCTATTCACAACCTCCTTTATCTTGCCTAAGTCCATATCTTCCAACAGCTCAACCTTTATACCATCCTTCTGGGCTATAACATCAAGTACATTCACACCTGCATCTTTGAGCTTCTGATAAACATCCTTTGAATACCTCTCGTACTCTTGCTTGAGAGCGTAATCCATATCTGGCTCAAGAAGCATGGATATGCCACCCTTTAGGTCCAATCCTAAGTTAACTGGTCTGAGAAGAGTAATGGCTCCCGTCAAAAAAAGCAAGAAGACGAGAAGACCAAGGTTTAAGTAAAAGTTCCTCATCTTTTAAAGATTATAGCATTTCTTTTTTATTTTCCTCAAAATGAAGGAAACTACAGAGTATCCTTCAGTATGGACAAATATCCCTTTTGTGGACACTTATCCACACCTCAGGTTTAGGGGCTGACTGCAAATATCTACTTTTCTCACCCAACTCCAGTGTCTTACTCCAAAGACACTTATACCACTCGTCAAAGGGAAATATACAACATTGTTTTGTTTTTAAAGAAGGTAAGATAAAGCCTGCAAGGGTCCTTTTTTCTCCCTTAGTGCTCTTACGAAAGAATTTCTTAACTAAAGTATTTCTTAAGGATTATAGCATTTCTCTTATTTTTTTCATGTAGCAAAGTTTTATACTTTCAGATTCTCCTTTTATATCCAGCACATTGTAGCTTCTACTGCCTGAAAGAAGCCCTAACATGATTTCAAAAAGTTCTTCTTGGTCTTTAGCCATGTAGCCTGCTTGGTTTTTCAATATATAATCCGCCATATCTTTGACTTTTTTTATATTTTTACCAAAAACCACAGGCTTGCCATGGTAGACAGGTTCCAAAAGGTTATGTCCACCTACTGGTAAAAAGGTACCGCCAACAAAGGCCACGTCAGCTACTGAGTAAAGTTCAAAAAGCTCACCAAGAGTGTCAACAATGAGAACGTCCCAGTCAAAAGCCCTCGAACTTCTAAGACAAGCCTTAAAACCTTTTGCAAGGCTAAGAACATGTTCAGCCCTGCTTATGTGCCTTGGAGCAATTATTAGCTTCGTATCTGGTAAAGCCTCCCTTATCCTTCTAAAAACCTTTAGGATAAGCTCTTCCTCCCCCTCGTGAGTGCTTCCTGCAACTATGAGCCTGTTACCTTCTATATTCATGTCTAACTTCTTTGACTCTCTTACATCAAAGACAAACTTTAGATTTCCACATGCAAAAACCCTCTTACATCCATACCTTTCAAACCTTTCTCTGTCCTCCTTCGTCCTTGTAAGAATAAGGTCAAGCCTTCTAGTTATAAACCTCTCATAGACCCCACCTTTTGCGTAGGCATTTATCAGGACCTTCTTTGACTTTGTAAAAAGAAGAAGCGAAGGCCAAAGTTCCCTCTCAACTATCAGTATAACTTCTGGCTTTATCTTCTCCTCAAACCTTTTTACAGTAAAGGGAAGGTCAAAGGGAATTCTCTCAAGAGAATGGTAGTACTCATTGTTTTTTTGAAGATAATCCTTTGCTCTCGGAGAGAAGTAAGTCAGCGTGATATAAAATTCCTTCTTTAACTCTTTTAGTATAGGCTTTGCCGTGTTGAACTCCCCAACGCTTGCCGCATGGAACCATACGCTCCTCATGATACCTCATCCAAAAGCTCTTCTGCACAGTTCTACTCCCTCTACAAGTCTCAGCGCATCCAAGAGCTTTAATAGGAATTGGTAGCTCTCCACTTCTACAAGAAACTCCATAAAAGCTTCCCCAGTAGCGTTACTCTTTGTTTTAGCTTCAAGTATGTTGGCCCCAGTTTTGGATATGGTTGATGTTACCTCTGCAAGGATACCTACCCTGTCTTTCACCGTCAACCTTATTCTTACTGGATGTTTACCCTCCCAGCTCTTCCAAAGGACGGGGATCACTTTTTCCGGCAAGTTCCTCTGTAAGTACTGTAAGTTGGGACACTCACTTGAATGTATGACTAGACCCTTCCCTTTCGTTATAACACCGTAAACCTTTTCTCCAGGCAACGGGTTGCAGCATTCGGCTGTAGAGTGCAAAACTCCTCCAAGCCCATCTATGATAAGCAGGTCTTCTTTTCTTTCTTCTCTTTGGCTTTCTTTTACTTTTGGTTGAAATATGCTGTAGACTTTTTCCTTACTCACTCTATCGCTGCCTATAGCTATCAAGACCTGCTCTTCGTTCTTTAGGTTCAGCTCCCTCATTAGCTTCTCTAAAAGTTCTTCCCTTTGAACACCAAACTTTAGAAGAAACTTCTCGAGCTTTAGCCTCCCCTCTTGGATGTACCTTTCCCTCTCCATATCCTTTAAGTAAGCCTTTATTTTGCTTCTCGCCTTTGATGTTACGACGAACTTCAGCCACTCTGAGTTTGGCTTTTTGTTTGGGTTAGTTATTATCTCTACCATATCGCCATTTTGGAGCTTGTAGTCCAAAGAAACTATCCTTCCGTTCACTTTAGCACCAGCGCATTGGTTTCCTATATCTGTATGTATATGATAGGCAAAGTCAACTGGTGTGGCACCTTTTGGAAGTACTATTAGGTCCCCCTTTGGGGTGAACACAAAGACCTCTTCTGAGAAAAGCTCCAATTTCATATTTTCCATTAGCTCTTTTGGGTTTTTGCTTCCCTGAATACTCTCTACCATGCTCCTTAACCATGCATAAACGCTGTTTTCCTTTACACTTTTTCTCTCCTTATAAGCCCAATGTGCAGCAATACCCTTCTCTGCCCTTTCGTGCATTTCCCACGTTCTTATCTGTACTTCAACAAGCCTTCCCTTTGGACCCATGACTGTGGTATGAAGGGACTGGTATAGGTTAGGCTTTGGAAGGGATATGTAATCGTCAAACTTACCTGGCACGGGTTTGAAAGCGCTGTGTACAATACCAAGCACTAGATAGCACTCCTGCACAGTGTTCACTATCACCCTAACACCCAGTATGTCATGGACATCCTCAAGCTTTATAGATTTCCTTAAAGTCTTCTGCCAGATGCCATAGAGATGTTTTGGCCTGTATGTGATGTGAGCTTGAACCTTAGCATTCTTCAGTGCTTCCATCATAACAGGTGTAAAGCTTCTCTTTAGATACTCCTCCAGCTCTTTTCTGCTTTTCCCAACAAAATTCTTCACCTTCTCATACTCAGAGGGATAAAGGTACATAAAGCAAAGGTCTTCAAGCTCTGTCTTTATTCTCCAAACGCCAAGCCTGTTGGCTATGGGTACGTATATCTCAAGCGTCTCTTTGGCTATCCTTATCTGTTTTTCTCTTCTTAAATAGTTGAGAGTTTTCATGTTATGAAGCCTGTCCGCTAGCTTGACAAGGATAACCCTTGGGTCCTTTGCCGTTGCGAGGAGAAGTTTCCTGTAGTTTTCAGCCTTCTGCCTCTCTGTATCCTTCAAAGTAAACTTTCCAAGCTTTGTAACACCCTCGACGATATCTGCCACACATTTTCCAAACTTATCTTTGACCTCGTTGTAAGTTGCCTGAGTATCTTCCAAAACGTCGTGAAGAAGTCCAGAGATGATTGTGTACCTATCAAGTCCCATCTGGGCAAGTACCGTGGCAACTTCCATAGGATGAACAATGTATGGGTCTCCAGATGCTCTTATCTGTCCTCCATGTTTTTCTTCGATGAACTCTATGGCTTTCTTTACTTTCTCTCTGTCCTCATCCCTTATAAGCTCCAAAAGCTTGTCTACTTTTGTCTTTTCTGTTGTAATACTCATACTTATAAGTTAATACTTTTTTGACCTAAAGTCTCCAAAGGATAACAATTTCCCCTTTTATCTCCTTCCTCTCCGTTAGCTCTTTTAGCACGTAAGCCAGGTCTCCGCGCACAAACTCCTCATAAACCTTAGTAAGCTCCCTTGCTACACAGAAGGGGATGCTATCGCCGTAAACTTCTTTTATAATCCCAAGGCTTTTGACCACTCTGTTGGGAGACTCAAAGGCGATCACAGTAACATCTTTGTATGCTTGTAGCTCCTTGAAAAAGTTAGAAAGCCCCTTTCTTGGTAGAAAGCCCACAAATAAGAACCTATCAGTTGGAAGTCCAGAACCAACCAAAGCTGTAAGAACAGCACTTGGACCTGGAACAACTTCAACGGGTAGCCCCCTATCTATACATGCCCTTATAAGCCTATAACCTGGGTCCGATATGCTTGGAGTACCAGAGTCTGTAACAAGAGCAACGCTCTCTTTCTCAAGAAGCTTTAGGATCTTTGGCACCTGGACGCTCTCTTTAGGTTCATAATAAGAAAGGAGCTTTTTCCCTTCTATCTTGAAATGATTGAGGAGTATGCTAGTCCTTCTTGTGTCTTCGCAGGCTATAAAGTTTACCTCCCTCAAAACATCCAAAGCCCTGAGAGTTATATCTCTCAAGTTGCCTATGGGTGTAGATACAACGTACAGCTTACTCATATCACTTCACCAGAAAAACAGGGATGTTCACATGATGCAAGACAAAGCTTGTAACACTGCCAAAGACACTTTCCTTAAGCCTTCCCTTAGAAAAGGCTCCCATCACAAGCATATCCATGCCTTCTTCACAGTACTGCGTTATCTTCTCCTCTGGAAGACCTTTTAGGTTCTCATACCTATCCACATCTCCTATCTCCTTTTGAAGATCCTCTTCACCCACATGAATGACGTTTATTTCAAAACCGAAGAGGGTTTTGAGCCTTTTAAGCATGTTAAGTGCTTTTTTGGATATATCTTGTCCATCGTATGCTAAACATACCTTTTTTATATCTCTGTATTCTTCCTGTGAAAGAAAGATGGGACAAGGAGACCTTCTTGCAATTATCTCACTGTTTGAACCTAAGAGAAAGCCTCTTATGGGTCTTTTACCCCTTTTCCCTAAAAATATAATATCCTCCTTATCTGCTTGGGACAGTACCTCCCTGTACGGAACTCCAACTGCTTGAAAGGAGGAGACCTTAACCCCTCTCTTCCTACCGAGGGCCAGGAACTCATCAAGCACTGCATCAGCTTGAGTTTCCAAAAATTCCTTTACCTTTGCAGATATTCCATAGTAGAAGGTAAAACCAAGCACACCGGCAAGGTCCTCCAAAAAACTCTCATCTATAAGCCTTTCATCCACAACATGCAAGCCCAATACCGGTATATCCAACCTCTTTCCAAATTCGAAAGCATACTCTACAGCTGTCCATCCAGCCTTTGAACCATCTACCCCTACTATTGCCCTTTTAAACATCCAGATTTCTCACCTCTTTGGCATAGGCCTCTATAAACTCTCTCCTTGGTTCTACATCTTCCCCCATAAGTATGGTAAAGATCCTGTCTGCTTCGGCAGCATCCTCTATGGTCACTCTGACGAGCCTCCTTGTACTCGGGTTCATCGTTGTTTCCCAGAGTTGCTCTGGGTTCATCTCTCCCAAACCTTTGTACCTTTGAACTTCAAAATCCTCCTGAGCAAGCTCGAGAAAGGAGCTGTTTATATTGTAAAAGCTCTCCACGGTCTTTGTTCTATTTTCCAGCACGAGCTTTATGGGATTTTTTATACGGAAGCCAGAAAGTATAGATTTGTACGCTAAGGAGGAAAGAAAGTCTACATCTATGATAACCACTCTATCCCTCTTTGTGTCCCTAAGGATGATATCGTGAGAAGAGTTATGATCATCGTACTTGACATCTACGTTTAAGCTGGGAAGTCTGTCCTGGAGAAGTTTTACCTTTTTAGAGAGAAGCTCTGTATCCCTTAGGTCTTCTTCAGTAAGTTTTATCTCAAGAAGAGCCTTCAAAATGTCCTCACCCTTCCTCCTAAGGACAGACTTATAGCTTTCCTCAAACTCCTTTACCTCTTTGAGAAGTCTCAAAAGGTCATCGCCAGTGTACTCTTTACCTTCTGCGTCTACAAGCTTCCCTTCCTTCTTTATTTGTTCTAGAAGGAAGTTTTCAAGTTCCTTCTCATCCTTTAAGTAAACAACCCTTTTACCCTTCTTTAACCTGTAAAGGGGCGGCTGTGCTATATAAAGGTAGCCCTCCTGTATAAGCTTAGGCATGTATCTGTAGAAGAAGGCCAAAAGTAGAGTTCTTATGTGGGAACCGTCTACATCGGCATCCGTCATGAGTATTATCTTGTGGTACCTGAGCTTTGAAAGGTCCATATCATCCCCTATACCGCACCCCACGGAGCTGACTATTGCTTTTATCTCCTCGTTGGAAAACACCTTATCCAACCTTGCCTTTTCCACGTTGAGTATCTTTCCCCTAAGGGGGAGTATGGCTTGGGTTCTTCTATCCCTTCCCTGCTTTGCTGAACCACCAGCAGACTCTCCTTCAACTATGAATATCTCACACCTTTCTGGGTCTTTTTCAGAGCAATCGGCTAGCTTACCAGGCAGCGTAGTATCTTCAAGGGGTGACCTTCTTCTTACAAGCTCCTTTGCCTTCTTTGCAGCCTCTCTTGCCAAGGCTGCCTCTACAGCCTTCTCCACTATGAGCCTGTTTATGTCTCTGTTGTCATCAAGAAATCCAGAAAGATATTCATAAACTACAGACTCTACTATGTTTTTTACGTTTTGGTTTCCAAGCTTTGTTTTTGTCTGCCCTTCAAACTGGGGTTCTGGTACTTTGCAGGATACGACGGCCACTAACCCCTCTCTGAGGTCTTCACCAGTTATGGTCTCCCTAAGGTCCTTTTGGAGCTTTAAGTTGGGCAAAGTTCTCATTACTGCTTTTGTAAGACCACTCCTGAATCCTGTTACATGAGTCCCCCCCTCTATGGTCTTTATGTTGTTCACAAAGCTCTCTATGACTTCCTTATAGTCCTTTGTATAAACAAAGGCTACATTTACATGAACGCCTTCTCTCTCCTCATCTATCCTTATGATACTTTCAAAAAGATACTCTTTACCGGTTGATAGAAACCTCACCAAGTCTTCTATACCTTTCTCAAACCTGTAAGCGAGATCCTTATCCGTCCTTTCATCGATGAGCCTAAAGCTGCATCCTGGGTTTAGATAGGCGAGCTCCCTTATTCTTCTTTCAACCAGGTCAAACTTTATCTTGTTAGTCTCAAATATATCTGGGTCTGGTTTGAATATTACCCTTGTACCCCTCTTTGTTGTTGTACCTATCGTTTTAACACCATAAAGGGGCTTTCCCCTTCTGTACTCCTGCCTGCTTATCTTTCCATCTCTGTAGATTTCAACCACAAGCCACTCAGATAGGGCATTAACAACAGAAGCACCAACACCGTGGAGTCCACCAGAGTACCTGTAGACCTTCTTATCAAACTTACCCCCAGCTCCAAGCATGGTAAAAACCATCTCCACGGCTGGAATACCAGTCTCTGGATGAAGGTCAACGGGTATACCCCTTCCGTCATCCTCAACGCTCACAGAACCATCTTCGTGCAACACAACCACAATATTCTTTGCATAACCAGCCATATGCTCGTCAACGGCATTGTCCAAAATTTCCCAAAGAAGATGGTGAAGCCCTCTTTCTCCCGTGTCTCCTATGTACATAGAGGGTCTTAGCCTGACGTGTTCAAGTCCTGTAACGGCTTTTATATCCTCTGCTTGATAGGTCTGAATGATCACTTTTTCTTTCATTCCTTTCATGTTTAAATACACCCCCAGCGGGATTCGAACCCGCGATCTCCGCCTTGAAAGGGCGGTGTCCTAGACCAGGCTAGACGATGGGGGCTAACCTTAAAAAGATTATAAAAGATAAATCATGCAGTGTCAAGTAGTAGAACCTTCTTCATCAAGATAGAAGACATCTTCTGATATGGGCTCATTCCATCTTTTGAATCCTGGAAGAGCCTCAACCCTGTACCAAGAAGACCTGTACCATGTACCTTTGGGCTGTCTTTTGACTGGAGCTATCTCTGCAGCCTTTGTTTCACTGTGATAATTCCATGTAACATAGTCATTAAAATTCTGCACTATGTCAGTTATAGCGACTCCAAACTCTGTAGTCAAGGATATTTGGAAATCTCTCCATCTGAAGATGGATGAATCTCTGAGCGTTAATCCAAAATAACCTACCCCTCCGTCTTCCTTCAAGGCGGCTATCCCTCTCCCTATAAAAGCCCTAAAGGCTGGAAGTGTTTCTGGTGGGTCAGATACAAAAACATCGTAATGCCCAAGTATATCCTGCGGCAATGGATTTCTCAGGTCCCATACCTTTGCCTCCGCATTGTCTATACCAAGCTCCTTGAATATTCTATTGTCAAAATCTATTAGCCTTTTGTCTATGTCTACGATGAGCAAGCTCCTTGCTTTCATAGTTAAAGCTATAGCAAGGCCCGTAAGGTCATCCTCGGCACCAAGAACAAAAATGTCTTTGTTTCTGAGGTCCCCCCTTGAATCTATAAAAAGCACTCTTGAAATGGTTGTTTCTGGTGTCACAGAACCCTGGTCATAGTCCCTTATGGCTTCTGGTCTATCTTTTGTAAGTTGCAAAAATTTCCTGTAAAGCTCTAAGTCTGAATAAAAGGGTAATCCCCTTCCACCGCAAGCATGACATCTATAGTCTTGGTAAGGCTCTATGCCATATTCTTTAACTAGGTCATACCCTTTCTGAGTTAGTCTTACGTTTTCCTCATCATCTATGAAAGCGTACCCTTCTTTTACAAGCACTTTAACGATGCCAGAAGCTGCTGGAACAGGAATATCTGACATATCCACAATTTCCCAGAAATCCCCGCTCTTTAGTAAGGCGGATATAACCCTCTCTATGTTCTTTTTATAAATCCTAACCTGGCTTTCTTCCCTTGCCTTTATGGCAAAATCGTTCAACAAATTCAAGCGCTACCTCCTTTAAAGATTTATCGGGCAAGCCTTATTATTATATCACAGGCACTCATAGAGAAAAAGAATTTTCTCTAGGGATAACTCCTCAACCCTCGCCATTGGGTTTATACCAGCCTTTTTGAGCAAGTCTTGGCTTATTTTACTTTTTATGGCTTTCCTTTTCATGGAATACAGCTTTACTAAAAAAGCTTTGTAGTTTTTCAAGCCCTCTACCTTAGCTTTTTCATCCCTTGTAAGCTTGATAAGACTGGACTGAACCTTTGGTGGGGGTTTAAAGAACCTTGCTGGAACGCTCATGATGTATTCTATGCTGTAAAAGGTTCTTAAAAAAATAGAGAGCCAGGACCCACCCTTGATGAGTCTCTCAGCTACCTCTTTCTGTATCATGTACAGGGCAAAAGGGATGCACTCCTTATGAAAAACTGTGTTTTCAATTATGAGGCTCGCTACGTTGTAAGGTAGGTTTCCAAGGAGCTTCACACTATCACCCAGTTTACAGAAGTCGAACTTAGTAGCATCTGCGTGATGAAACTCCACCCTCTCGTCAGCTATCCTCTTTTTGAGCGTCTGTATCATCTCCTCATCTAGCTCTATAAGATGAAGTTTTTTCAGGGGTGTGTTCAAAAGTTCTACGGTGAGGTTTCCAGTACCTGGTCCTATCTCCACAATGGTCTCTCCCTCCCTTACATTTGCATGCTTGACTATGGCTTTTATGACACCAGGAGATACGATTACATGCTGACCGTATCTTTTCTTAAGCCTCAAGGTCTCTTGAAGGACAAAGGTCATAAAGAACACACTCTCTGTGCTTGGGCCTTTTTGCAGTGCATACATGCCTTCCATGTAGCATGAAGAGGTTTGAAAGTTTTCCCCAATACTCTCTGGGAGTTATTTCCATAAGGTCTCTCTCTATCTTCTCTGGCTTTTCCTCCTTTGTTAGCCCAAGCCTTTGACTCAATCTTGACGTATGCGTATCCACAGCTATACCCTCTGTTATACGGTAAGCATTGTACAGAATTATGTTGGCAGTTTTTCTACCCACACCTGGAAGCTTAGTAAGTTCCTCAATGCTTTTAGGTACTTCTCCCCTATACTGCTCCACTATCATATTACAGGCTTCTTTTATATACTTGGCTTTGTTCCTATAGTAGTTTACAGAGCTTATATCTTGGCTTAGTTCCTCCAACGAAGCATTAGCATAGTCCTTAGCATCTGAGTACTTTTTGAATAGCTCCTTTGTTAGCTTGTTTACCTTTGCGTCCGTTGTCTGTGCTGCAAGGATGGTAGCAACCAAAAGCTCAAGAGGGGTGCTAAAATTTAGCTCAAGCTTATCAGGATAGATTTTCTCAAGCCTTTTGAGTATCTCCAGAAGGATCCTTTTCTTGTCTTCCCTGCTACTCATATGGTATTATTATAATGGGGGAAGTAAACATGATTTTATCAACTTTTTTGGTGTTACTTACCATAAGTCTTTCCTTCTCTTATAACCTTAGCAAGCTTGACCCAATTCTAAAGAAGGAAGCCAACAAAAAAAAGTCCTCGCTAAAGTTCAACTCTTACAAAGAGATAACTAAGGTTAAGGTCCTAACAAAGGATGGAAAAGTCCGAGCCGTTGACCTCTCCAAGAGAGACTTAGAGAGCTTGGCGTCAGATGATAACATACTCTACATCGAGGCACCAAGAAGGCTGAGATTGTACAACGATATAGCCTTTAGCTCTTCTTATGTAGTTTGGGGTTCTGGAAGCCAGGATGTGCTGGTGAACTATCCTGACACCTTCTTTGGATACATAAGGGGTGGGTTTGTACAAGCTCCAGGCTGTCAGGTTCAAGATTCATATTTCGTATGCAACTCTAATACAAAGATAAGCGTTTCATCTGGCGGAAACTACAGACTCATACTCGGTGGGAAAAGTTTAAAAGCATCTCATATAACTGGAGGTAACGTAAAGTACCTTGTGGGTACAAAGGCAAGCCAAAGCGAAAAAACGGGGGAAGGAGTTATTGTAGGCATAGTGGATACAGGTATAAACTTCTGCCATCCAGCCTTTAGGAAGCAAGACGGTACTACAAGAATACTCTTCTACAGAAGCTACAAAGGTTACGAGCTAAACAGCTCTCAGGTAAATCAAAGGATAAGAGAGGGAAACTGCAACTACGATGATGAAGGGCATGGTACTGCGGTGGCAGGTGTTGCTGGGGGATATTGGTCTCAGACTCGCTTTAACAGCCAGGCAAAAGATGTCAGTTTTATAGTTTATCAGACAAACCTATACGACACGGACATAATGGCTGGGATAGATTACATAAAGTCCAAAGCAAAAAGCTTACAGATGCCCGCAGTTGTCAACCTATCCTTGGGGGGACACTTTGACCCTCACGATGGTACATCTCTCTTCGATAAGTTTATAGACCAGGTTTCAGAGAACGGGTTTGTTGTGGTGGTATCCGCCGGCAACGAAGGGAATGAGAAGATCCATGCTCAAGTATGGTCTGGTAATGTAAATCTAAGTTTAACAGAGACAGAGGCAGTAATAGACGGATGGTACACTAAAGGTTCTTCTTACAGGGTAGGGGTATGTGACCAAAGCGGGTTTTCGTGTCTTCAGACAGAGCCCGAAACTTCTTCAGAAGGATTAGTATCTTCCTGCTATGTTTATATTGACAACACAACCCTTTCTTCACCCCTCAACGGCGATGGAGAGGTGTTCATACTGATAGTATGTGGTAGTAAAACAAGTTCTTTAAAGCTCAACTTGAAGAGACTAAGCGGTGATGGGAAAATGGACCTTTGGATAGCGAACGGGGGGGGAAGTTTTATGGGTGGTTATGAGGAGGATGGTTTTGGAGGATACAAATATACTGTATCTTCGCCCGGTACAGCAAAGAGAGCTATAACGGTTGGAGCTATAGGTGGTGATCCTATTTCCGTTCGTTATATCAATGACTTTGGGCGTATAGCTTTCTTCTCCTCTCGTGGTCCAACAAGGGATGGTAGGATAAAGCCAGATATTGTAGCGGATGGGTTTTTCCTTTGCACTGCAAACTACACTTTCACACCAAGTGCCGACCCAAACTCATGCAGCAGTGATGGTTACTATACACCATTGGCAGGAACTTCCTTTTCATCACCAGTTATCACAGCCTTAGCAGCCTTGTATCTTCAGGACAATCCAAACAGCACGCCAGAGCAAGTAAAGAGCTGGCTTACGTCAAATGCTGTTTACGATACAGAAGGGAATCCACCTAACGTAGCTTACGGCTATGGGAAGGCAGTTTGGCCCGAGTCCCCACCACCTCCGCCTGAAATACCACCTTCACCACCATCACCCGAAGCATCCGGCGGTGGTGGAGGATGTTCTATGGGTTATGCATCTCCCATAAATGCACTCCTTTGGCTTCTCATTCCTGCCTTTATCTTTACAAGGAGGAGATGGAAGGCATGATACCAGACCTCCCATTATGCTTTGAGAAGGCTTCTCAGGAGATGGGTGTTCACAAAAAGCTTCTAGTAGTGGTGGCTTACGTAGAAAGTGGGCTCAATGAAAGGGCTTTCAACGTAAACAGGAACGGTACTTACGACATAGGCATAATGCAAGTTAACAGTTCAAACGTACCAAAGTTAAGAAAGAAGGGAATAATACAGGAGGAAAGAGACTTATGGGATGCTTGTAATAACATAAGAGCAGGGGCTTATATAATGAACGAATGCATAAGCGCTTACGGGTTAAATTGGAGAGCTGTTGATTGCTACAACAAGGGAGATAGGGCAAGGCATGTAAGCAAATATGTATGGAGGGTCTACAGTGTACTTGAAAAGGTGCGTTAACTTTCCCTGTTGATTGTAGAATGGATCAAAAATTCTAAGCCTGACAGGTCCTTCCCTTTTAGAACATTACAAAGAGAGTCTATGGCTTCTTCAGCTTCTTTTTTCGCCCTTTGCTTTGTTTTCTCAACACCTAAGAGTTCAACAACTTTCTCTCTGACCCATTCTACATCTCCATTCCTTAAAGACCTCTCTACAACTTTCCTATCAAGGTGTTCTATGACAGACAAAAGGGGATAGGTACACTTTCCTTCCTTCAGATCACTGCCCACTGGCTTCCCAAGCTTTACCTCCGAGCCAACATAATCGAGCGCATCATCTATAAGTTGAAAAGCTCTCCCTATCTTTACTCCTATCCTATAAACATCCTCATAGCTATCTATCCCAGAAAGGACGGCGCCAACTGCAACGCTTGCACCAAAAAGGGCACCAGTTTTTCTGTCTATTATGCTAAAGTAGGTCTCTTCATCTATAAGGTCCCCTATGCTTTTGAGTTCAAGCACCTGCCCCTGAGCCATGTCCATAACAGCCCTGCTTACTATCTGTATACTCTTCATATCACCGTACGTTGAGTAAAGCCAAAGAGCTTTTGCGTACATATAATCGCCAGTCAATATGCAAAGGTCATTTCCATACACTCTGTTAGCAGATGCTCTTCCCCTCCTCCTGTCAGCACCATCAACCACATCATCGTGGAGCAAAGAAGCCGCATGTATGTACTCTATCCCTACACCCAAAGGTAAAGCCTTCCTCTCATCACCGCCAAAGGCCCTGCACGTTAGAATGCTAAGAATGGGCCTTATCCTCTTCCCACCAGAAGAGATTATGTACTCCCCAACTTCGAGCACATAGCGCACTTCTGGGTCAAGGTGCTTAAAAAGCTCCTCCTCTACGGCAAGCATCATGTTTTTAAACATCTGTGCATAACTCATCGTGCTATATATTTTATATACAAATGCTCGAAAAGGTAGAATACACAAAAGGCATAAAGCATACAGCCCATGGGCTTAACTTCTATCTTTCCTACTTTGATGATATAGCAAGAGTTTTACCAAAGGATGCTTACTGCTTTGTGGTCGGCGGATGGTTAAGGGATAGACTTTTAGGTGAACCGGTAGGATACAACATAGATGTAGACCTACTTGTTACATGCGACCCAAAGCTTTTGGCAAAGGACTTTGCAAACCTTATAAAGGGTTCCTACTTTGAGTTTGAAAAAAAGGGAATGCTTATAAAAAGAGCTACTGTAGCAACTGTTATACTCAGGCTTCCACCTTACAAGTACAGGTTTGATTTTGCGCAGGTGAAAGGAAAAGACATAGAAAAAGCCCTTGTGGATGACCTTCTTTCAAGGGACTTTACTGCCAATGCTATGGCTGTAAGCATAGATGACCTTCTCAGCTTAGGTGTAAAGCAGGCTATAATCTACGACCCAGCTAAGGGTATAGAGGACCTGGAAAGAGGGCTTTTGAGGCCAGTATCTTTGAAAAACTTAGAAGAGGACCCAGTTAGGATTTTAAGGGGATTTAGGCTATCTGTGGAGAAAAACCTACAGCTGACTGAAGATTTCTTTGAGTTTTTAAAGGGAAAGGCAGACTACATAAAAAAATCCCCAGCAGAGAGGGTAACATTGGAGTTCTTCAAAGTTTTGAGACACAGAAGAAGCTCAGAGGTTATTAGGAAGCTGTATGAGCACAAGGTGTTAGAGGCTATATTTCCAGAGGTATCCAGGCTCAGAGAGGTAAGAGACCAAGGTGAGCACCACGTTTATCCCCTCGATGAACACACTATGAGGGTAATGGAGAACTTGGATAAGGTTTTAGAAAACAGAGAGAGGTATATAAGCCCCGAGCTTCTCAAAGGTATAGGGGACATGCACGTACATGGAGAGTTCTCAGACCTAGAGCTTCTGAAATTGGCTGCACTCTTCCATGATATAGCCAAACCTCAAACCTTTGAGATAAAAGATGGAAAAGTGACCTTCTACAATCATGATAAGCTTGGAGCTCAAATGGTAAGGAACATAGGAAGAAGGTTAAAATGGGGAGAGGATGCTACCGAATTTGTGGCTAAAATTGTGGAAAATCATCTAAGACCCTTTTACCTTAGAGAATCGCTGAGAAAGGACCAATTGACAGATAAAGGCAGGGCTAAGTTTTGGAGAGAGTGTGAAGCTTTTGCCCCCCATCTTTTCCTTCATGCGATAGCAGATTCTGTGGGAAGTGGCGACTCAAACAAGGAACTTAGAGACCTTCTCTTTACCATACACGACCTTGAAGCGTACAAGAGAGATAAGTACAACAGGATACCCATAAGACCTTTACTGAACGGAAGGGAGGTCATGAAGATTCTCCGTATACCCCAAGGACCGTTAGTGGGAAAGATAAAAAAGGCTTTGGAGGAAGCTCAGCTGGAAGGTTCGGTAAGAACAAAAGAACAAGCCATAGAGTTCATAAAAAGCATTATCTCTCAAATTCAAAACTGACTGGTATACCATCTTTATTTCTTATATCAAAGAAGATACCGCACCTTTCGCCTTCCCGTCCAACCTTTCCAAGCACCTGCTCCCTTTTTATCCTTTCTCCTTTTTTTACAAACAACCTGTTGGCTTTACCGTATACAGCCATGTATCCATCCACCTGCTCTATGATAACAAGCCAACTATAACTTTTTAGCTCATCTCCAGCGTAAAGAACTCTCCCTTGACTTATGGACCTGAAAAACTCATCACATCCTGTCTCTATAAAGTAACCCCTCTTTAGCTTTACGGGCTTCCCTTTGACTGGCAGCCTCACCAATAGAGATTCTGAAGCCTTACCCTCTTCTCTGGTTGGTTCCTTCTGTCTGTAAACCTTTTCTTTCTTCTGAGGTGTTCTCTCTCTAAACTCTATGTGCACGAGACCGCAGGAACTAAGAAAGATAATGGATAACAGAAGGATAGCTTTCATTTTCTATATGATTATAAGCCTTTGGTATATGTTCAACAATGTCTAAGGCTTTAACACTTTCTTTATGCTTCTCCCTTTCTGCCACCTCTCCAGCTAAGCCGTGAAGGAAAACTCCAAGCTTTAGGGCTTCTTCAACTTCCATACCTCTACCAAGCAGTGAGGTTAAAATCCCTGAGAGCACATCTCCCACCCCACCCTTTGCCATAGCAGATGTTCCCCTCATAGAAAGGTAAGCCTTTCCATTTGGCGTTGCGATGACAGTTCTTGATGATTTGAGCACTAAAAAGCATCCCCACCTTTGTGAAAACTCTACTGCAACATCAATAAGGTTGTTTACTATAGTCTCTTTATCCAATCCGCTTAGCCTTTCAAACTCACCCACATGGGGAGTGAGAACCAATGGGCTTTCCCTTTCCTTTAAAAAGCTCATGTCTTTTAAGTCTGCAAGGTTGTTGAGCCCATCGGCATCTATCAGAAGGGGCTTTTCTACTTCAAGGATCAACTTCTTTATAAGTATGCTTCCCTCCTGGTACCTTTCCATGCCCATACCTACACCAACTGCGTTAAATCTCTCTTTTATACTTATTATCTCCTCAGCAGCTCTGTAACTTAACCTCTCTGTACCTTCAAGAGGAATACTCATCTCCTCAGTAAGGGCTATTTCAAATATGTGATTTAGCTCGGAAGGTACTCCTACACTTACAAGCCCAGAACCGGTCCTTATGGCAGCCTTTGCAGCCATTATAAGGGCTCCAGTCTTCCCCTTGCTTGAGCCCAAAAGAAGCACATGTCCCATCTTCCCTTTATGAACGTCTGGCTCCCTGTATGGAACCTTCACCACGTCTATGGTTTCCCTGTTTATACAGTTGGCAAAGAACTCTGGTATACCTATGTTGACTACGTAAACCTCTCCGCACAGTTTTGAAGCAGGATAAAGCACATGGCAAACCTTAGGAAACTGAAAGGTGACAGTTACATCAGCTCTAACGCTCGGTTCATATAGTTTCCCCGTATCCGCACTCAGTCCAGAGGGGACATCAACGGAAAGAACCGGTGAGGAAGACCTTTTTATGAACTCTATCCATTTTACAGATTCACCGAGAGGAGGAGGCTTAAAGCCAGTGCCGAAGAGTGCATCTACAATAAGGTCATACTCATCCCCTGGTATTCCTTCCTTAGGATAAAGCCCAAGGTTTCTGAGGGCTTTGTAGTTGACCATGGCATCTTCTTTGAGCTCATCACCCAGTGCCAGCACATAATCAACTCTGTAACCCAAAAGATGAAGGTGCCGTGCAATGGCAAGTCCGTCCCCCCCGTTGTTTCCTTTTCCAGCAACTACAAGAAATTTCTTAGCGTTCTTAAACTTATCCTTTATGACCTCAATGGTCTTGAGAGCTGCATTCTCCATAAGTATGATGGATGGCAGGCCAACCTCATCCACGGTCCTACTATCTAAGGAAAGCATCTCATGGGCTTTTAGTATCTTCATGCTGGTATAATTTAATTATAGCCGGGGGTGTGGCGGAACTGGCAGACGCAGGGGACTTAAAATCCCCTGGGGTGATCCCCCGTGAGGGTTCGATTCCCTCCACCCCCATTGAGAAGGGAATATGATACTTAGCGATGTGACCATAAAGGAGCTTGTAAGGAAGGGTAAGCTTGTCATAGAACCCTACCAAGAAGCGCATATACAGTCATCTTCAGTGGACCTTACATTGGGAGATGAAGTGGCCTTTTACAAAGGTACTTGTATAGATGTCAAAAGTGTAAGCATACCCATTGAGAGAGTGAAGATAGAAGACGGTTTTCTCATAGAACCAAAGGCCTTTGTGTTGGCTACAACCAATGAGTACATTAAACTTCCAGAAGATATAACAGCCTTTGTGGAGGGTAGGTCTTCCTTAGGTAGGCTTGGGCTCTTTATAGAAAACGCAGGATGGGTGGATGCAGGTTTTGAAGGGCAGATAACCTTAGAGCTGTACAACGCTAACTCTTGTCCCATAAAGCTATACAAAGGTATGAGAATATGCCAGATAGTCCTTGCCAAGCTTGACAGGAAGGCAGAAAAGCCCTACAGAGGAAAGTATCAGGGGCAGAAGGGAGCTACGCCATCAAAGATATATATGGATTTTCATTCATAAAAACTCTAATTGTTAATGAAAGATTTCTCTTTAAAAGCGAAATATATAGTTCCTCATCCCATAGAAAAATATTCTACAGAATGAGGTTTAGCAGGCAAGGGGACTATAAGCTCCCTTGTGAACCGCGCACCTACGCGGTTCATCTTGTCCTGATATCCACATTCAGGACAAGTCCTGCTTGTGTAAGGAACTATGTAGAGCTGGACACCAGCGGTCTCACATAGCTCCTTTATCCTCCTTATAACATATCCATACAACCAAAAGTGTCAAGGGGTCTTTATGTTTCTAAACTTCTATATGCGTCTATAAACTTCTATATATTCAGTGATTAGTTTCTAATACCCTCAGCCCTTAACCTATATAAAAATCTATTCATAAAGCAAATCTATAGGCTTTCTGCCTGCAAAGCCTTCATCTAGCTCATGCCAATAAAGGATGGTGTCCTCGTCCTCCTTCCAGCATAGCCATATGTACCTACCTTTGTATACGGAT
>JAXSMZ010000017.1:0-35319 GCA_037924335.1 Aquificaceae bacterium | reverse complement strand
GTTGGTAAAAAGACACCTTGAGAGGTTATAAAGGCTGTAATAGTGCTGCCTTGGAAGTTTTGAAAGGTAATCCTTATTACAGGGATTATCTGGATGACTTCCTAAACCCCTGCAGTGGTAGGAATAAAGAGCTTGATTTCTATGAAAGGGGGAACTATTTTAACCTTAAGCCCCTTTTTTGGGGGCTTGAACCAAAACCCTAAACCTCTCCCCCATGCTGATAATTAAAGTTTTAAGCCTCGAGAGCCTTTCTATGTCCTCTGGCCTCTCTGAAAGGCTTAGTCTTTTTAGCTCCTTTAAAAAAACCTCCGAGGATAGGAGAAAGTCCCTCTGGTTTTGGAAGGAAACAGTTGTAAGCCCAAAGTCTTCTCCAAACTCCATAAGGGCAGAAAAGTTTACGTAGGCAGAGATATCATAGACTTCTCCACTAAAGGTATCTCTTACTACCTTATGAGACCTGTAGCCCAAAACAGTCCCTTCTGGATACCTTCCTATCTCCTTTGATGCGTAGCCATAGTCTATAACTATGTGATAGCCCATCCTTAAGCTTTGGGATATGCGCCTTAAAAACTCCAAGCAATCGAGGCATACTTCTACAGTCTGATTTAGATGCTCATAGCCCATTCTTTCTAAAAATATCTTGACCCCTTGGTTTTTTACATCCATCCAAACTTCATTTCCATCTTCCATGTAAAGCTCCTTATCCTTTTTTATAACATGGACGGGAAAGCAGTCAAAGAACTCGTTGGAGAATATAACGCCCTCCGTGGGAAAAAGCTCTTGTGTCCAAAATACCTTGTCTTCAAAGGCTTTTAATCTTTCCTTCTGAACCTCTATGAGGTACATACTGCCCTCGTATATGTAGTAGGTCAGCTTGCCGTAGAATTCCTCCCTTTTCTCCTTCAAATAGCCAAGTATGTCGTAAGCTAAGCTGCCATTCCCACCGCCCAATTCAAGGAGTATTGGATGTTCAAAATCTTTAACAAGCTCGTAGACTTTCTCAGCCATCGCCCAACCAAAGGCAGGGTCAAGCTCGGGAGATGTAAAGAAATCCTTTCCTACTTTGGAGTTTCTGTAGTACTCGCTTACCTTCTCCTCCATATAGTCTCTGAAACTCTTCATCCTGGTGGCCAGCCCATTCTCCTTCCCCCTATAAGGTGAAGGTGGAGATGAAAAACACTCTGACCTGCATCCCTCCCAACGTTGAAGACAAGCCGATATCCCCTTCTTAGCTTCTCATCTGGTGCAAGACCCAAATCTTGCGCTATCTTTTTTGCCGAATAAAACATATGACCTATGAGGTCTTTATCCTCCTCTTCTATGGTTTGAATGCCAAGTATATGCTTTTTAGAAATTATCAGAACATGAACTGGAGCAACTGGATTTATGTCGTGGAAGGCGTAAACCATGTCATCCTCATAAACGCCTTTAGATGGAATCTCTCCTCTAATTATTTTACAGAATATACAATCTTGCATTCTTTTTACCTCCTAGATTAATATTTTATCCATGAAAATCTCTACAGAGCTCAAGCTGGGGGTGTTTGTTGTTGCAGTTTCTTTTGCCTTTGCTTTTATAATCTTGACCTTTGGAGAGATACCCTTCTTAAAGCCAGGAGTAAAAGTTTACAAGGTGTACTTTGACAACGTAGCAGGTCTTTCTGAGGGGGCGGAGGTAAGGGTTGCTGGTATGAAGAGTGGAAAGGTAAGAAGTGTTAGGTTGGCAGATGGAAAGGTTGAGGTGGTTTTTGAGATAAGAAAAGAAATAACTCTCTACCAAGATGCCAGCGCAGAGATCGGCACGCTTGGACTTATGGGCGACAAGTACCTTTCTGTAAACCCTGGAAGTCCAATCTCTGGAGCCCTCGAGGAAGGCCAGACCATCAAGAAAACGTACAGCTATGCCGATACTGACAAGCTTATAAAGGAGATGGTAGACGCTTCGGCGTCCTTAAAGCTTATGGTTGAAAATTTTCGGCTAATACTGTCTGAAAACAGAGAAGATATAAGGGAGATAGTGCAAAATCTAAAGATGCTTTCAGAGAACATAAACAAGATGGCTATGGAGAATAGGGAAAACTTAAGAGAGACTGTAACGAATTTGAACATTTTAATCGGCAACCTAAATAGGTCGCTTCCTGATACTTTGGCTTCCATAAATAGGTTGGCAAAGGATGTTGATAAAATAGCAGTTGAGAACAGAGAGGACCTAAAAGAAACGGTGCAGAATCTGAAGATCCTTTCCGATGACCTCAAGGGTACGCTTCCTGAGCTTGCAAGAAACCTAAACAGCCTCTCAAGGAACCTTGATGCTGTAATTGTTGAAAACAGAGAAGGTATAAAGGCTACAACATCAAACCTTGCACAGCTCACTAGGTCTTTAAAGGAATCTTCGGAAAACCTCAATCATATACTCGCAAGGATAGAAAGTGGTGAGGGTACATTGGGAAAGCTTGTAAGGGATGAAGAGCTATACAGGAACTTTACGTCTGCAACTAAAACCTTTGCGAAGACGGGAGAAATTGCAGAGAAGAGCAATCTTTATGTAGGTTTCAGAGGAGAGCTGTACAAAGGTGGTGACTCAAAGGGGGTGATGAGCATTTTGCTACAGCCAGATAGCGAAAAATATTATCTGTTAGAGGTAGTTGGAGACTCAAGGGGAAGAGTTTACAGGGAAGAGATCTTACCAAACCAAACAGTTGTGAAAAAGGAGTTCAAACCAGAGCTTACTCTCCAGTATGCGAGAATATTCCCATTTCCATGGTTAGGTCAGTACATTGTTTTTAGGGGTGGGCTCAAAGAGTCCACTGGGGGTGTTGGAGTTGACCTTTTGTACAGCGATAGGATTAGCATAACATCCGACCTTTGGGACTTTGGGAGAAAAGACAGGCCACAGGATAAAAACCTAAAGCCTAACCTTCAGATGGCCGTCAATTATAAGCTTAAAGGACCCCTCTATGTACGTTTTGGTGGTGATGACATCCTTAACTCCAAGCTAAGAGGTGCCTTTGGGGGTATTGGACTCCTCTTTACGGACAATGACCTAAAGTACTTGATGGGGACGTTAAAGGTACCCTTGCCTTAAAGAAATTTGAGCTAAATTATTTAATTGTTATGTATGAAGAGTATGTATACAGACTCTATAAGGTAAACATGAACTTAAAGAGTGATGAGGGTTTACTTTTACTAACGGATGACGAGAAAGACTACCTTCTTGAAATGCTAAATGAATTCGTGGATGTGGCGAGAAGGATAACCAAAAGAGTTAAATATATTGCCTATAAGTCCACTGGAATTCACGGCGGTGAACCACCGGAGGATGTCTGGAAGATAACATTCGGTGAGGAAGCTCTAAAAGCCCTAAAAGCCAGAGGTCTTTTTGAAAAGGTTCTAAACAAAGAGGCTTATCTGGAGGGTGAGGTAATGCATCTTCTTAAGGAACACGCGCAGGATGTACCCAACGTAGTTATTGCCTTCCCTCACTACTCCACAACGCATACCTTTTACAGAAAGGTACTGACGGAGGTTTTTGGTTGTAGGTATGCATCTATGCCCCTTTTCCATCCGGAGATGTTTTTGGGACCAATGGATGTGGACTGGAACCTTGTAAGTAGTCTAAGCAAAGATGTATCTGACATACTTACAGAAGCCCAGTGGGTGGAGGTAAGTTCTAAGGATGGGACGAGGATAGAGTTTTCAGTCGAGCATAGGAAAGGTATAGCTGATACTGGTCTCTTTCATAATAGGGGGGACTTTGGAAACCTGCCAGCCGGTGAGGGTTTTATAGCTCCAGTGGAAACCTCAGCATATGGAAAGCTAACGATAGTTTATGGACCAGAAGGGAGGCTCGAAAGACCCTTAAGCCTGAAGTTCAAAGATGGTGCCGTTGTGGAGATGGAGGGTAGTTGGGATTTCTTAGAGAATGTGTTCAAGAAGCATGATAGAGCAAGGTTTATAGCAGAGTTTGGTGTGGGAACAAACCCAAAAGCGAAAAAGGTGGACAATGTGCTAGAAGCTGAAAAGATCATGGGAACTGTTCACATAGCCATAGGTGATAACCACACCTTTGGAGGAGTTAACAAGGTACCCTTCCATGTGGACTATGTAGTTTTTGAACCACAAGTAACTGTAGGAGGTAAAGGATGGCAAAAGAGGCTATTAGAGAAAGGGAAGATATACACTTAAAGCTCAACATGATCAAGAGTATACACCTTTTTGAGGACCTTGGGGAAGAAGAGCTAAAGGCTGCAATTAAGTACATGCAGATAAAAGAATTTAGAAGGAATGAGTATATATTCTTTGAGGAAGAAGCAGAGCCAGGTATATATATACTGATAGATGGGTTGATAAAGCTTTTAAAGGAAACTCAGGATGCAAGGATAGTTATAGTTAGACTTGTCTACCCAGGGGATATATTCGGTTGGATAGAGTGGGGCAAAAAGGCTCCAAAAAACACTTACACAGCAAGGTCTATGACTGAATCAAAAGCTCTTTACATATCCAACAAGGACTTCATAAACCTTGCCATAAAACATCCTGCAGTTGCCATAAAGATGACATGTGAAGCTACTGCAAACCTCATACAAACGTACGAAACTTTAAAGAGCATAGCTGGAGGGAAGGTAGAAGAGAGGATAGCAAAGGCTATCCTTGATATTGCCGACAGGATAGGGAAAAAGTACGACGATGTCATTGTAATAGAGGCTCCTCTTACAAGGCTTGATATAGCCGAGATGACTGGAACAACAGTTGAGACAACCATAAGGGTGATGAGCAAATGGAAAAGGCAAGGCATTATAAACACGGAAAGGGGATACATAGAGATACTTAAAAGAAGAGACCTTGAAAAACTCTTAATTTAAGAGAGTCTTTCAAGGAGGTTATGAGCACCGCTTAACTTATGGTAAGCTGAGGATATAACATAATAAAGCTGTTCACCTTCTGCTATCGTGAGATCGTAAAGCGTAACGCTAAAGTCCTTTAGCATGCTGTAAAGCGTCGTATAAAGAGACTCATCCAACTTCTTGTTGGGGTTGGGAATCTCCCTGTACACCTTTAGAATGTAATCGCACATACTTTTTATGCTTCTAGCCAAGTTAAGAACTTCTTCATCGGAGCCGTACATATGAATGACTTCTCCGTATAGACCTTCTATCTCCTTAGCTATGCTTTTGTATAGCATATCTTCAAGCAAAGCTACATCCGTTCTCATGTTTTATAATTTGAGTCAATTGATAAAAATTTTCAAGTATTCTCAAAAAACTTGTCCACCCTTTCAAGAATCTCTTCCAAGCTCTCTACCTGCTCAATCCCCTCTATCTTATGAGTTTTGTAACCTACTGTGTACTTTCCCAATATCAGGGCATAGGCTATTTCAGAAAGCGTTCCCCAATGTCCACCTATGGCTACTACCATATCACCGCTTGCTACCACTATGGGGTTTCTGTTCCATTGCATGCCCGTTTTTATCTTTATACCAACGAAGGGGTTTGCTTCCTCTCCTCCGTAAGAGGGTAGTATACCTACGTTTAAGCCACCACCCTCGCTTGTACCTTTGCATACTGCTTCCATAACTCCACCCCTCCCACCACATACGACCAGCAGTCTCCTCTTTGCAAGCTCCAGTCCAAGCTCATAGGCAACCTTATACTCTTCATCGTTCGCCACCGAAGAACCAATTACTGATACAGCTCCCCTCACCTTAAGCATGTTTCCAAGATAGAGATGATGTCTTCCTTAAAGGTTCTAAAGGCGGAATGCTTTTCTACAAGGTGGTTAAGCATGTAATAGTTTAGGTGTAAGCATTCATCCTCCTCTTTTACAAGCTCAAACTTTTTACCAAACTCAAGTATGCTCTCATAATACCCTGGATTGGAAAAGAGTATGAAGACCTCAGGAAAGTATTTGGACAACCTGTAGATTAGCTTCTCCAAGTCCAAGCTCAGGTCATTTACCTTTACGTCCATAAACCCCTTCCTCTTTTTCATGATAACTTTTTTACCCCTTTCCCTTTCAAAGGTCATCATAGAAGCAAAAATAACTGCACAAACTGTAGTAAGGTCTACCTTTTGATAGTTATCTCCTAAGATGTCAGCCTTTGATGCAGCTTCCAAACCACCTTCTTTGTATAGGTAAATGTGGTTTAGTCCTTCAGAGAAGGAAAGGTAGCCATTCTCCACATGAGCTATTCTCTTTCCAGTTTTGCCAAAAATATGCAAGCCCTCTTGAGTGAGTAAGTAGGTCTGATAGATGGAGTACTCAGCCTTTATAGACTTACCATCAAACTCACCTATGGAACTCACTTCCAAGCTCTCATCCAGATTTAGCAGCTTCCCATCCTCCCTTATTCCAACGGGGCCATCCTCACTCATGAGGAGAGTATGAATATCTGTGAAGGCTTTCTCAAGAAGCTTCTCACCATCCCTATCAAGCTTATAAACATAACTTCTGGAAGCTACATAAATATTTTCGTCGGATAGGCACAGAGACCTAAAGGGTTTATCCATAGTATCCGACACGGCAAACCTTTTTATCTCAGGCAGAGAAAACCTCTCTATGGACATTCTGTAAAGAGCTGTCTTTGTAAGAAGGTAAAGGTCTCTATGTCCACCCGCCATATCTACAAGATGGTCCTCTAAGGAAAGGTCATCAGCGTGACCATTTGCCTTGTCTACCCTTACTATCCTATCCTCCCCTATACCATAAAGGTAATCTTTTGTGTTTATAAGCTTTTTTAGGTCCACATTCAGCTTGGAAGTTTTCCAAACTAAGCTTTGTTTCTCTGCGTTTACAAGGTCCTCTTTGTCGTAAGCGCTCACTCTGTAATCTTTAGATACATAAACCCTTTTGTCATCGCAAACCATGTACATAATGCACCTCCTAAAGGGGGAGTCTTTTCTTTTTTATCCAAAAAACAAAAACAAAACCAGCAAAGGCTAAGGTGATCAGAAGAGACAAGGGCATGGCTAACTCTCTGTTTATCCTCAATAGGGTATCTAAGAGGAATAGAAAAAGGAGATAAAAGCCGTATGCTACCAAAAGTAAAGAGAATACTTGCCAAGCTTTGCTCAGTACTTTCAACTTTAAACCTCCAACATGGTTTTTATGGTTACGTTCACGCACTCCGAAAGTGCTCTATGGTCGTAACCCCCTTCTAAACTGAAGACGATGGGAACCTTCAGCTCTTTGGATGTGCTTATTATATGTCTTACTATCCTCTCCACCCCTTGGGTGCTTACGTTTAGATAGGTAAGGGGGTCGTCCCTGTGTACGTCATAGCCTGCAGAAACCAAAACAAAATTGGGTGAGAACTCTCTCATAAGCTTGGGGAGTATACTTCCGTAGATGCTTTCGTACTCTTCATCTCCACTGCCGGCACTGAGTGGAACGTTGTAAGTGTATCCCAGACCTTTACCAGCACCCCTTTCTTTTTCTGACCCAGTCCCAGGATAGAAGGGATACTCGTGAGTTGAGAAGTAAAAGACTCTGTCCTCTTCGTAGAAGCTCTTCTGCGTTCCATTACCGTGGTGGGCATCAAAGTCAACGATGAAAACCCTTTTTATACCCTTTTGTAAAAGATACCATGCAGCAACAGCCACATTGTTAAATATGCAAAAGCCCATGGCCTTTGAATACTCAGCATGATGGCCAGGGGGTCTGACTGCACAGAAACCAGCCTCTACATCGCCCATTAGGACTCTATCTATACTTTCAAGCACACCCCCAACTGCGTACATGGCAACCTCGTAAGATTCAGGTACTGCATAAGTGTCTGGGTCAAGGTATCCTCCACCAGCCAAACAAAAGTCGTGCACCTCTTGTATATAAGAGATATCATGATTGAGTGCTACCTCTTCTGCTTTGGCTCTCCTTGGCTTTATCCTTATCAATTTGCCAAAGAGTTTACTCTCCTCAAGCCCCCTCATTATGCTTATAAGTCTGTCCATATTCTCTACATGATTTTTCCAATTGTGTTTTAGGTAAATATCATCGTAAACAAAGCCTACTCTCATACAAGAACATTTTAATACAGCTAATGCCTAAAATGTCTTGTGCCGGTAAAAACCATGGCTATTCCATGCTCATCGGCAGCCTGTATGACCTCCTTATCCCTTATGGAGCCACCGGGCTGTACAATGGCAGATATTCCTACCTGATGGGCTATATCCACGCTGTCCCTGAAGGGGAGAAAAGCCTCAGAAGCCATAACGCTCCCTTTTAGTTCAAAACCGTACCTTTGAGCCCTTGCTATTGCACATCTCAAACTGTCTACTCGGGACACATTACCGGACCCTATACCGAGAGTTCTCCCATCCTTTACTATCACTATGGCGTTAGATTTTATGTACTTACAGACCTTTGTAGCAAAGACCATATCCTCCATTTCCCTATCTGTTGGAACCCTTTCCGAAACAACTTCAAACTTCTCATAGTCTAAACTGTCCTCTTCTTGAGTTAAAAAGCCTCCGCTTATCTTCTTAATGTCAAAGGAGTAAGAGTATCCAAGGAACTGTATAACCCTTAGATTTTTCTTTTTACTGAAGACCTCCAAAGCATTCTCAGAGAATTCAGGAGCCGCAACAACCTCAAGAAAAACGCCAGCCATCTTTTCTGCCAGACGCTTATCTACTCTATCGTTGAAAGCAACAATTCCACCAAAGGCTGATTCTGGATCCGAAGAGAAGGCTTTTTCGTAAGCGTCGAGCAGATCCTTCCCCAAAGCCACACCGCATGGACTCATATGCTTTACTATAGTGCAAGCTGGTTTTTGAAATTCGCTCACAAGCCTTGAAGCAGCGTCAGCATCCAGATAGTTGTTAAAGGACATCTCCTTTCCTTGAACTGTCCTGCTTCTAACTATGCCAAGCTTCTCCATAGGGTTGGAAAAGAGCCATCCCCTTTGGTGTGGGTTTTCTCCGTACCTTAGCTCTTTTTCAAATTTCATAGGTATGGCCGAGTACTCCGTGGGGGTGTCAAACTCAAATAGGTAAGCCAAGGTTTTGGATATGACTGCGTCGTAATAGGATGTTAGAGAAAAAGCCTTGTAAGCTAAATATTTTCTGTCTTGAAGGTCCAAGCCACCTTTGGCTAAATTCTCCGCAACCCAAGAGTAATCCTTTGGGTCCACAACAACAGCTACTCTGTAAAAGTTCTTAGCCGAAGCCCTTATGAGAGTTGACCCACCTATATCTATAAACTCCATGAGCTCCTGAGGTGTTAGGTCCTCATCCATCTTTTCCTCAAAGGGATAAAGATTGACAACTACCACATCTATCGGTTTGATGTTAAGACTGGCTATCTGCTCCTTGTCTCCTTTTACCCATTCTCTGAAGAGTATACCGCCGTGTATGGCAGGATGAAGAGTTTTTACTCTCCCTCCCAGTATCTCTGGAAATCCAGTTATTTCTTCAACTTCAACTACCCTTATCCCCCTTTCTTTCAAATACTTGGCAGTACCACCTGTTGATATTATCTCATAACCTATGTCTTCCAAGGTCTTTGCAAACTCGTATATACCATCTTTGTAGTAAACGGATATTAGAGCTCTCATTCCAAAACCCTTATATGAACTTCCTTTAGCTGTTTAGGGGATACGTAATCTGGAGCACCTGTGAGAGGACATATACCCTTTTGGGTTTTTGGAAAGGCTATGGTATCCCTTATGGAGTCAAGGCCTCTCATTATGGCTACAAGCCTATCGAGTCCAAAAGCAAGGCCTCCGTGTGGTGGTGCTCCATAGTTTAAAGCTCTTAGCAAAAACCCAAACTTTTCTTCAGCTTCTATCTCAGATATATCCAAAAGCTTAAATATTACCTCCTGGATTTCCCTTCTGTTGATACGTATGGAACCACCTCCCACCTCGTAGCCGTTTATCACCATATCGTAAGCCCTTGCTCTCACAGAGTGAACAAGTCTCTTCTTTTCTTCAAGTCTCTCCTCCTGCAAAGCCCTTAGAAGTTTAGGTATGTCCTCCTCCTTTGGCGATGTGAATGGATGATGGAGGGACAAAAACCTGCCTTCCTCTTCGTCCCATTCCATCAAAGGAAAGTCTACAACCCAAAAGATATCGTACCTTTTTTCATCGATAAGACCGTACTTCTTGGCTATGTGGAGCCTCAAACTTCCCAAAACTTTATAAACTGCATCCTTTTTATCAGCAGACAGTAGTATGGTATCCCCTACCTTTGCCTCTGTCCTCTTTATCAGTTCCTGTTTTTCCCACTCTGTCAAAAACTTAGCTATGGGAGAGCTTAGCTTTCCATCTTCCACCTTTATCCATGCAAGCCCTTTTGCCCCCAACGTCTGTGCAAAATGGGAAAGCTCATCTATCTCCTTTCTAGAGAGGTTTGAGCTTTTAAAGTTTATAGCTTTTACAACTCCACCACTTTCAATAGCTTCTCTAAAAACCTTAAACTGGCTATCTTTGAAAACATCGCTCATCTCTATAAGCTCAACTCCAAACCTCCTATCTGGCTTATCAGAACCATAGTTCTCCATGGCCTGCTCATAGGGCACTCTATCAAAGGGTCTTTTGAGTTCAACTCCAAGAAGCTCCTTAAACAGCGTGTGTATAAGCTCCTCGCTAAAGCTCATAACATCATCTTCGTCCACAAAGGACATCTCAAAGTCAATCTGCGTGAATTCAGGTTGCCTGTCAGCTCTTAGGTCCTCATCCCTTAAGCATTTGACTATTTGGTAGTATCTGTCAAAACCGGATATCATGAGTATCTGCTTGAAAAGCTGGGGAGACTGAGGAAGGGCGTAGAACTTTCCTGGATGTAGCCTGGATGGAACTATGTAATCCCTTGCTCCCTCTGGTGTTGACTTGGTTAGTATGGGTGTCTCTATTTCCACAAAGCCGTTTTTATTAAACACATTTCTAACTATCTGATAAAACTTGTGTCTGAAGAGTATGTTTTCCGTCATGCTTCTTCTTCTGAGGTCCAAATACCTGTGCTTGAGTCTGACCTCTTCTGACAGAGGAGTTTCTTCGTCCACTGGGAAGGGCAACATATCCGAAGTGTTCAAAACTTCCAGTTCTTTGGCAGCAACCTCATAGTATCCAGTCTTCAGCTTTGGATTTTCAGTCCCTTTAGGCCTTTCTCTCACTGTTCCAGAAAGACCTATAACGTACTCAGGCTTTAATTTTTCTGCAATGTTGTAAGCTTCTGGCGATGTGCTTTCCTCTATGACAACTTGCACTATACCTTCTCTGTCTCTTAGGTCTATAAACACAACGCCTCCGTGGTTCCTAACCTTGTGAACCCACCCAAAGAGCACAACTTCCTTCCCTAAATACTCTTTGGATACATTGCCACAGTAGCATGTCCTTTTTCTAAGCATAGAAAAATCATTATATTTTTTTTGGCCTGCTTTTGCAATAATATTATTCATGAGGAAAGAAGATCTTCCTAAGGTTATGGATATACTCAGGGAAGAGTTTCCCAAATGGAACTCTCCAATCGTTAGTCTGATAGCACAGAAGACTGGAGATCCCTTTAGGGTCCTTGTTTGCTCTCTCATATCAACGAGGACTAGGGATGAAACAACGGCAAATGTTTGCAAAAAGCTCTTTGAGAGGGTAAAAAGCGTAGATGACCTTTACAGTATTGAGTACGAGGAGCTCTGTAAGCTTCTCTATCCCATTGGTTTTTACAAAAATAAAGCTAAGTTTTTAAAGGATGTTGCTAAAGAACTAAAGGAGAAGTACAACTCCAAAGTTCCAAACAATCTTGATGACCTTCTCAGGCTAAAAGGTGTGGGAAGAAAGGTGGCAAATCTTGTTCTATCAGAAGGATATAAAATACCTGCCATATGTGTGGATACGCATGTCCACAGAATAACCAACAGGTGGTGTCTGGTAAAGACGAAGAATCCAAAAGAGACAGAGTTTAAGCTTATGGAGATTCTACCAAAGGAGTATTGGACAGATTTAAATAGACTACTTGTTGCCTTCGGTCAAGTCATATGCAAGCCAATAAAGCCTATGTGCATCGTATGCCCTATAAGAGAGTACTGTGAGTATGGGATCGGGGTTAAACGTTAAACCTAAAGTGGATTATATCTCCATCTTTAATAGTGTAGCCTTTCCCCTCCAACCTTACGAGTCCAAGCTCCTTAGCTTTTGTCATAGAACCAACTTTTATGTATTCCTCGTAGTTTATAACCTCTGCGGCTATAAAGCCTCTTTCAAAGTCTGAGTGTATCCTACCAGCAGCTTTGGGTGCCTTTGTACCCTCTTTAACAGTCCATGCCCTTGTTTCTTTTTCCCCAGCTGTAAAGAAGGTTATGAGGTTAAGCAACCTATAGCCTTCCCTCACGAATCTGTTAAGTCCTGGCTCTTCAAGCCCATAAGCCTTCAAAAGTTCTAGCTTCTCCTCCTTTTCCAATTGCGTAAGTTCTGCCTCCAGCTTGGCGCATATGACAACAAGGGGAACACCTTCCTGTTTTGCATACTCCTCAAGCCTTACCACATGCTCATTTCCTTTTAAAAGGTCCTGTTCTCCTATGTTTGCCACGTACATTACCGGTTTTAGTGTGAGCAGGAAGAGAGTCCTTTCTCCATACTCTACAGTCTCGGCTGGAAGCTCTTTTAGGTGCTTTCTCAAAGGCTCCATACTTTCCAGTATTTCTCTGATGGCCTTCAGACGTCCCAGCTCATCCTTAGCAGACTTATCCCCAAGCCTTGCTGACTTTTCTATCTTTTCATATCTTTTGTTTACCGTTTCTAAGTCTTTTGCTATAAGCTCCAAGTCAATTATCTGAGCATCTCTTATTGGGTCTACGCTTCCCTCCACATGTACCACATTGGCATCTTCAAAACATCTTAGGACTATGGCTATTGCATCCACCTCCCTTATGTTTGCCAAAAACTGATTTCCAAGACCTTCTCCCTTGCTTGCATCCCTTACAAGCCCCGCTATGTCAACAAACTCCACAAAAGTTGGAGTTATCTTCCTCGACCTTTCGAGCTTTGCTATTTGATGAAGCCTATCGTCAGGTACTTCAACAACTCCTATGTTGGGCTCTATCGTACAGAATGGATAGTTTGCGGCCTGTGCTTTTGAAGATTCAGTTATAGCATTAAAAAGTGTAGACTTTCCTACGTTTGGAAGCCCTACTATACCGCAGTTAAAACCCATAAGCTATAGAATATAAGCTTTTTTCTTACTTTATCAACTCACCCACCTTGAAGATGGGCAGGTAGAGAGCTATAAGCACAAGCCCTACAACACCACCTATGAAAACCATGAGCATAGGCTCTATAAGCTTTATAAGTCCTTCAACCGCTTTATCAAACTCATCTTCGTAAAACCTTGCGATGGTGTCGAGCAATTCATCAAGCCTACCAGTGTCTTCACCCACCTTTACCATGGCTATAACAAGCCGTGGGAATATACCCGTTTTTTCAAGAGCTTTATGCATAGGTTCTCCTTCTATGACTCCCTTCTTAGCCCTTTCAACAGATTCCTTTATGAGAACGTTCCCAGTCACCTGACCTGCTATGTCAAAGGCCTTCTCTATGCTCACACCGCTTGCAAAGAGCGTTGCCATAGTTCTTGCAAACTTAGCCATAGTGCTTTTTACCACTAGGTCTCCCATCTTTGGAAACTTCAGAGAGAAAGAATGAACTGATTTTCTAAAAGCATAGTTGTTCTTGTAAAGGAATCTAAAGACTATGGAAAAACCTATGAGGAAAAACATCACTTGCAGTATGTTGTTTCTGAGCGTGTTGGAAACAGCAATTAGCATCTGAGTTGGAAGGGGGAGCTCTCCTCCTAAGGATTCGTAAAGCTGAGCAAAGGAGGGAACCAGAAAGTACAGTATGCCTGTGATTATAACCGTAGCTATGACCACAACAAAGGTAGGATAAAAAGAGGCACTCTTTATCTTACTCTTTATCATCGCCATCTTTTCATAATAATCTGCAGCTCTTATGAGAGCAACATCCAGATTACCAGTTTCCTCACCCACCTTGGTTAGGTTTATGACGAGTTCTGGGAAAGCTTTTGGGAACCTACTCATGGCAACAGATGGGGACATACCTTCACCTACCATCTTTGCCACTTCCCTTGCAGCATCAGAAAGAACCTTGCTGGGAAGCTGTTCAGATAGTATATTTATGGCATCCACAATGTTTACACCTGCATTTATCATAGTTCCCAACTGTCTGCAGAATATGGATATGTCTCTGTCTTTGACACCACCAAAGAATGGCAATCTCAGCTTTAGCTCTGGCTTTTTTACCTCTAACTCCTCCACCTCAACTATGCTGAAGCCCTTTTGCTGAAGCTCTGATACTAAAAGTTCATAGCTAGGAGAGACAATTTCTTGTTCCACATAGGCACCATCCTCTCCAAAGGCTCTGTACTTAAACTTAGGCATCTTTAAATACTCCTCCCTAACATCCTCTCAAGCTCTTTTATATCGGGTGAATATCTGAAAGCATCTTCAAGGGTGATGTTCCCCACCCTGTAATGCTGAGCAATGGACTGGTTCATGGTCTGCATGCCCGTTTCTGCTTGTCCACTCTGCATCATAGCATAAACTTGCTGTAGCTTGTTTTCTCTTATAAGGTTTCTTATGGCAGTGTTGGGAATCATAAGCTCATACGTTAAAACTCTCCCCCCTCCTATCTTTGGGATAAGCCTCTGGGATATTACACCCTGAAGAACAAAGGAGAGCTGAATTCTTATCTGCTCCTGTTGGTTTGCTGGGAATACGTCTATTATTCTGGTAATGGTGGATATGGCCGTGTTAGTATGAAGCGTACCAAAGACCAAGTGGCCAGTTTCGGCCGCTCTCAAAGCTATCTCTATAGTCTCCAGGTCCCTAAGCTCCCCTACCAGTATGACGTCAGGGTCCTCTCTAAGAGCAGACCTTAGGGCTGCTGCAAAGCTGTCCACATCCTCTCCTATCTCCCTCTGGTTGACTATGCTTTTTTTGTGTTGAAACACGTACTCTATAGGGTCCTCAATGGTTATTATATGGTGTGGAAAATTCTCATTTATGAAGTTGATAAGCGAAGCCAACGTTGTAGTTTTACCTGAGCCAGTTGGACCGGTTACAAGAATAAGACCCATACTCTTTTTGCAGAGCTCGAGAACATTCTCTGTAAGCCCAAGCTCGGTAACTTTCATTATTTTGTAAGGAAGTCTTCTGAAAGCACCAGCCAAAGATCCTCTTTGGTAGAACACGTTGGCCCTAAACCTACCCACATCCTTTACACCGAAGGAGAAGTCCACCTGACCTTTCTCTTCAAGCTCCTTCCTGTGCCTTTCGGACATTACAGAGTAAACAAGCTTTTGAGTTACTTCGGATGTCAAGATGGGATACTCGGATAGGGGAGTTATCTTTCCATCCACCCTGATGGAAGGTTTTGCCCCAGCTGTTATGTGAAGGTCGCTTGCGTTAAACTGAACAGCTTTAACAATAAGGTCAACAAGCTTCACATCCTGAGTTTGTGCGGTAGGGCTCATTCTCTCCTCCTTATTAAAATAATATTTTAAACCTCTATTCTGACAAGCTCTCCCACAGAGCTGTAGCCTTCCCTTTCTAAGCTTATATAGTTCTCCGTAAGAAGCTTATTCTCCTCTATAACGATAGCTCTTAACTCCTTTCCTCTGTTTTTCTTGAGGAATTCATTCCTTTTCCTTCTGTCCAGTTCTTTGAGAATCTCCATCCGCTCTTTCTTTATGTTCTCGCTAATCTTTCCTTCTATTTTGTAAGCTTTTGTTCCTTCCCTGTCTGAGTATGGGAATATGTGCATGTAAGCTATGGGAAGCTCCTCTAAGAATCCTAAGCAAAGCTTAAAATCCTCTTCTCCCTCGGTAGGAAACCCAACTATTATATCCGTTCCTATGGCAGATAAAGGCCTTCTTCCCATGATACGGTCTACAAGCCTCACATAGTCCTCTACCTTGTAACCTCTTTCCATAAGTTTCAAGACCCTGTTGGATGCACTCTGCAGTGAAATATGAAAATGTGGAGCCACCTTCTCTTCAGAAGTTATAAGCTCTAGCAAGTTTTTATCAATCTCTAAAGGATAAAGAGATGAAAGCCTTACAATCTCTACACCTTTTATTTTTAGAAGCTCTTTCAAAAGCTCATAGAGGTTAGTTTTTATATCCCATCCATACTGAGTAAGCTGTGTCCCCGTTAAAACTATCTCTTTAAAACCTCTTTGGGCTAAGAGACTTACCTCCTTTAGTACTTGCTCCTTTGGAACACTCCTTACCTTCCCCCTTGCAAAGGGTATGATGCAGAAGCTACAAAATTTGTTGCACCCTTCCTGTATCTTTAAAAAGGGTCTCGTTTTTTCAAAGTAAGTTAAAAGTCTAAAGTTCTTCATATGGGACTCTCTGAATATGTTTCCCACATGCACCTTTTCTCCTCTCTCTTCGAGAAATTCCTCGACTAGTTTGACTATCTCTCCTTTGTGTGTGTTTCCCACTATCAGGTCAACTTCTCTGAGCTTTAGGAGTTCTTTTGGGCTTACCTGTGCGTAGCAACCAGTAACGACAACAACACTGCTCGGATTTTTCCTTTTAGCCCTGTAAATGGCTTGGCGTGAAGACCTGTCCGCGCCGGAGGTAACAGTGCACGTGTTTATTATGTGTATGTCTGCATCTTCATCAACAACAGAGTATCCCATTTGCCTAAACTGTTCGGCTATTAACTCTGTATCAAAGTAATTGCTCCTACAGCCTAATGTAAAAAAGGACACTTTCCTCATAGGATTTGAAATTATATTTTAAATTACATGGATGAGCAAAGCAGGAAACAGCTTAGCACAAAAGAAACCACAATAATAAACGAAGTTGCAAAGATACTCAGCAAGGGGATAAACTTTCTGGATAGTGTAACAGAGCTACTTAAGATCCTATACTCTTTTTGGGATGTAAAGTACAGTTATATAGCCCTTTACCGAAGGGATATTAAACTCCTCAAGATAGTAAAAGCTTTTGGTCTCACAGAGGATGAAGCGGAGAAGGTTTTTTTCAGAAAGGGTGAGGGTATAATAGGTAAGGTTTACAAAAGCGGTATACCTGTAGTTCTCTCTGACCTTGGCGTAAGCTCTTACCTAAACAAGACAGGCCTTAGGGACAGACTGGAGGATGATGCATCTTTTATAGCCGTGCCTATCAAGATAGGGGGTGAGATAATAGGAGTACTTGCCCTCTTTAAGAGTTTTCACAGAAAGGAGAGCGTGGAAAAGGCTGTTGAGATGCTCCTCATACTTGGCACTATGGTGGGAATGCTATACAAGTTGGAGGAGAAGATAAACATGGAAAGGCAGGAGTGGGAGGAGGAAAAAAGATTGCTAACCCAAGCATTGGGTGAAAAGTACAACCTTGAGGGTATAATTGGTAGGAGCGTCGCCATAAAGAACCTCATAGAGTTAATAGAGAAGATCTCCCAGACTGACATAACTGTTCTGATAACAGGAGAGAGCGGTACAGGAAAAAGCCTCGTTGCCAAAGCCATACACTTTCTCAGCCATAGAAAGGAAAAACCCTTTGTAACTATAAACTGTTCAGCCATACCCGAGGCACTGCTAGAGGCTGAGCTCTTTGGCTACGAGAAGGGAGCCTTTACCGGCGCCTACACATCGAAGAAGGGGAAGTTTGAATTGGCTAACGGTGGTACGGTTTTCTTGGATGAGATCGGCGACATGCCGCTCTTTTTGCAACCCAAGATACTCAGAGTTATTCAGGAGAAGGAAGTAGAAAAATTAGGAAGTGAAAGAAGCGTTAAGGTTGACGTTAGAATCATATCTGCAACCAATAAGGATATACAGAGCTTAGTTCAAAAGGGTGAGTTCAGGGAAGACCTTTATTACCGCCTAAGCGTCCTTCCCATACATATACCACCCTTAAGAGAAAGAAGGGAGGACATACCCGTTCTGATCGAACACTTTCTGAGCGTCTTCAACCAAAGATATGGTAAGAAGGTCACTGTTGACTTTAAGGCCATCGAGCTAATGAAAGAATATCCTTGGTATGGCAATGTAAGAGAGCTTGAGAATACTATCGAAAGGCTTGTCATACTGAAAGACGGAATCATAAAAGAGAATGACCTTCCCTCTTACTTCTTTGTTGACCTTCATAGAGAAGACCCTAAAAATATGCTGGCAGTTATAGAGAGTACAGAAAGGGAAGAGATAATAAAAGCCCTTGAAAGAACTGGTTATGTAAAATCAAGAGCAGCCAAGCTCTTAGGGTATACACTTAGACAGCTCGATTATAGAATACGCAAGTATGGGATAGAAATAAAGAAGTTTTAAAAGCCCTTAAGAGATTTGGAGAACCTTTCTTCAGGCCTTGACATAACACGTTTGAGGTTTATAATATATTGATTAAAAAAAGGGCAGCCCCGTAGGGCAAAGGAGCTTGGCTCTCTATAGTGGGTAAAGTTTAGAATATTACCTGCGCTGCCACTGTTGCATTTGTTCTAGTTGAACCTTGGCTTGGGTCTATTACATCCGCACCAACCATTACCTTTGCTGCATGACCATTAAGATAATAATTGAGCCAAACTTGATATCTGTTTAGTTTCATACCACCGTCAGGTTTTTGGTATTCCCATCTTAAGCCAAGTCCCGGTTTCCCTACTCCTACCTTCTGATCATAGAGAAGTTGGCCATCCGCGTAAACTAGTTTGCATTTTTTAAACTGGCTACAATCCGTTGGATCTGATGGAACAGCTGCAGGTAAAAAGTCCTTTGTTTCTATATAACCAGCACCAAAATTCGGGACTACATCACCGAACTTTTTCTCAAACTGAAAGTCAACAGTCCACATTTTGGCAGTTTTTGAAGTAGCTGCTGTCTCCCATTTCTGTGCGGAGTATCCACCCCCCAATGTCAGTATGTCTTTCTGGCCCAGATATGTTTCACTCATTACATAATCTGTCTCAGGAGAGAAGCCCAGCATTGTAGGCGAAAATTGCACTCTAACAGTGTACGCCAAATTATCCTTCACAATTTTTTGTCCGTTTACTTCATCGCCCTTATTGTAAAGGCCATCAAAGAGTCCCAGTCTATACTGGAAGATACCCCCTTATCCCTGTAAATAGGTGTAATCTAGTGTATGGAGCTCTAAACTGTCCTGCTGTTATCTTGAATTCATCAGCCAAATTGAAGTTTATAAAGCCATCTATAAGTCTCATCTCATTTCCTAAGGCATTCCCCTTGTTATCTACTACACCAGGAGCTATCCATATCAAGGCAAAATCAACCTTATCGTATGCTTTACCCCGTCGAGTCGCAGGTCCGGAGTTACACCTTTATCCAGCTTTGAGCCATGCCCCAAGACTTAAGGTAACATCCTCGCTAACCTTAATATCAATGGCATGGGATACCTGCGGCACAAGCCCAAGAGCACCTAGCATCAGTACACTTTTCAACTTCCCCATGGCACAACCTCCTTTTGGTTTTAATCTTACATGCTATAATTGTACATATTTTGTATAATTTTTCTATTCAAATTTCTTATGCATACCATAAGAACCCATTATAAAAATTTTATCCAAACATCTTTTACGGCTTTTAATATCAATGATTTGATTTACTATATCATTACTACTTTTAGTTTTAAATTTTTCGACCACCTTTTTTAAAAACCTTGCTTTGTCTAATATATATGCAGAGAAGCAAGTATTTAAGCTCTTCTTAAAATTTTATGATATAAATCATACTTAGTCAAAGCTTTGAGTTTCAATAACTTTAAAGCGTGCGTCAATAATGTTGGACAAAGCATAAAAACCTTAGCAATTTTACTGAAAGCTTTTTTATTTACTTATAACTTTGATAAAAACCAATCTGTGGCAAGTCTTGCTACCTCTTCAAGTTTCCCTGGTTCCTCAAAAAGGTGGCTTGCCCCTTTAACTACAATGAGTTTTTTTTCGCATTTGAGAAGAGTATAGGCATCTTCATTGAGCTTTATAACTGGGTAGTCTAGCCCTCCTACGATCAAAAGAGTTGGTGCTTCTACATCTTGAAGATGTTCCCATGCAAGGTCTGGTCTACCTCCTCTCGAAACAACAGCGTATATATCCTTCTTCCTTTTTGCCGCTGCTATCAAGGCAGAAGCTGCTCCAGTGCTTGCGCCAAATAAGCCTATTTTAAGGTACTTTACTCTCTCATCTTTCTTTATCCAGTCTATAGCCAGAAGGAGCCTTTCTGTAAGAAAGGGTATGTTGAACCGATACTCTGCAGTATGGATATCTCTCCTTTCCTCGGAAGGGGTCAGAAGGTCAAAGAGAAAGCTGGCAAGACCATTTTTATTAAGATAATCTGCCACGAACCTGTTCCTTGGGCTTAGTCTGCTGCTTCCACTACCATGTACAAATAGTATTAGGGCCCTTGGGTTCTCAGGTATGTTTAAATCTCCATTAATTTCCTCACTGTCAACGGGTATCGAGACTGTATAAAAATTCCACATTTTGCAATAAATTATAGACCATAATAACCGTATCCACTGATCTTTACAAACAAAAAGATATAAAGGACTATTACACCTAATGAGAAGAATGTGGAGGGTGATGTATAGTTTCTCACCCTAAGGATAAGATTTCGCAGGCAAGGGGACTATAAGCTCCCTTGTGAACCGCAGAAGAACATTCTTACAGGTGAAAAACTGCCATCTATTACTCTTTTGAGTATCCTGTTTATCTCTGTCTTCAAAAAGTGCTTTGCCCTCTTCCAATTCTTTGAACCTTGCTTTTTGAGTTCTATCCTCTTCTCTATTATCTCCTTTATATCCTCTCCAGAGGTCTCTCCTTCTGAGGTAGCGATTAGCTTCTTTTAAATACCACTTGCCATCTTTCTTTAAAACCTCTATGTTAGAACACAGCTTCCAATCTCTGAAATAGTTATTGGAGAGGTTTTCAAGGAAGTCTAACTTGCCTGTGTTTGCAAAGTCCAGAGAGAAAAGCAAGCTTCTTTTAATGACACTCCGCACTGCTACATTTATCAATAGGTTTCTATAATTTCAGTGACTAGTTTCTAATACACTTTCAGAAATTTCATAACATGGAACATATCCTTATCACCTCTCCCCGAGAGATTAAAAAGGACTATGCCTCCTTTTCCTATCTCCTTTGAAAGGTCTATAACCTTTAAAACAGCATGGGCTGGCTCAAGGGCTGGTATTATACCCTCAAGCTTAGAAAGAAGCTTAAAGCCTTCAAGTGCCTCTTCATCCGTAGCGTATGTGTATTCTGCCCTTTTGGTCTCAAAAAGGTAGGCATGCTCTGGTCCTATCCCAGGGTAATCAAGGCCTGCGGATATAGAATGGGTGGGTAAAATTTGACCTTCCTCGTCATGCAAAAAGTAAGATTTCATTCCATGAAGCACACCAACACTACCCCCGTTTATGGATGCTGCATGCTTACCAGTGTTTATACCAAGACCAGCAGCTTCAACGCCAATGAGCCTAACCTCTTGATGCTCTACAAAAGGATAGAATATACCCATGGCATTGGAGCCACCTCCTACGCAGGCAATCACTACATCTGGAAGCTTCCCTTCGACCTCAAGAACCTGAGCCTTTGCCTCTTCACCTATGACCTTCTGAAAGTCTCTTACTATCATAGGAAAAGGATGGGGACCTACAACGGAGCCTATTATGTAATGTGTGTTTTCCACGTTTGTGACCCAGTCTCTGAGAGCTTCGTTTATTGCATCCTTCAGAGTCCTGCTCCCACTTTTCACCACTCTGACCTCCGCACCTAAGAGCCTCATCCTGAACACGTTTAGCTCCTGCCTGCTTGCATCCTCTTCTCCCATATAAACAACACATTCAAGACCCAAAAGGGCGCAGGCTGTGGCAGTAGCGACCCCATGCTGGCCAGCTCCAGTTTCGGCTATTATTCTCCTCTTGCCCATCCTTTTTGCCAGAAGGGCCTGGCCTATTGTGTTGTTTATCTTGTGAGCTCCAGTGTGCAAAAGGTCCTCCCTCTTTATGTATACCTTAGCTCCACCAGCATGCTCTGTTAAGTTTTTGGCAAAGTAAAGGGGAGTAGGCCTTCCTGCAAAATTTTTAAGGTAATACCTAAAGCTCTCCCAAAAGGAAGCGTCGCCTTTAGCTTTCTGGTACTCCTCCTCAAGCTCCTCAAGGGCTAGCATGAGAGTTTCTGGGATAAACTTCCCCCCAAAACTGCCAAAGTATCCTCTTTCGTCTGGTAGTTTCATAGATATAGTATAATTCAGTTGGTGAGAGCCTTCCAAAGAAGGTTTGCTGTCTTCTGTCCTAAGCTTTCTTCCCTCTCTATAAAGCCAGCTTCTGTTAGGAGAAAAACCCTCTCCAATGTACCCACAAACATGGCAAGGCCAAGCTCAGCGGGAACTTTTATGACCCCCTTTTTGATCCCTTCCTTTATAAGCTCCAATATAGCATCCTTTGGGAGCCTTTCAAACTCCTTTACCTCTTCACTCCTCAGGTAGTGAAATATATCTAAATACTTGAAAGCCTCGGGATTTTCAAAGCAGAAGGCAAGAAACTCTTCAACAGCTCTGTAAAATTTATCCCTGTAATCCCCAACCTCTATGGCTTTTGTAAGTCTTCTGTAGAACTCCTCTGAGTATATACCAAAGAGCTTTTTTATGATCTCATCCTTACTGATAAAGTGTCTGTATATGGCTCCCTCTGTTACCCCAACCTCCTTAGCTATATCCTTTATGGTTGTTTCTCTTATCCCCTGTTTGGAAAAAAGCTTTAGGGCTGACTCAAGTATCCTCTCTTTTGTACCTCTCCTACTCGTCCCCATGTTATACATTATATATAAATATTCACTTTTCTGAGAGAATGCTAAAGGTACTGCTTGTGCCTATCCTGCTTGCACCAAGAAGCATAAACCTTTCGGCTTCCTTACGCCTTTTTATCCCACCAGAGGCTTTCACTCTTATGCGACCTTTGGATGCTTCCACAAGGAGTTTTACATCTTCTTCTGTTGCACCTTGGGGAGCATAGCCTGTAGATGTCTTGATAAACTCCACGCCAGCATCCACAGCAGCCTCTAAAGCGAGCATTTTTTCTTCCTGGTTTAGATAGGCAGTTTCTATTATAACCTTTCTTACAACGTCTTCTGTCTGCCTCCCTATGGTTAAAAGCTCCTCCCTTACGTATTTTATAAGTCCACTCTTTAGGGCTGATACGTTCATAACTATATCAAGCTCATCGGCACCATCCTCAATAGCTTTCAAGGATTGATAAAGCTTCTGCTCTTTTGGTACAAGCCCAAAGGGAAAGGAGATAACGGAGCATACCTTGAGACTTTCACCAGCAATCTCTCTGGCTTTTTTTACCCAAAAGGGATTTACGCATACACCGTAAACTCCAAACTCTATGCACTTCTTTATCTCTTCCTCAAGTTCCTTTAGAGTATGATAGGGTCTTAGTATGGAGTGGTCTATAAATTTAGCTAGGTCCATGAGCTTACACCGTAAGTAATGTCATGGTAAACAGAAAGAAGAGCCTTTGCACCCTCACCAGCCGCCGTTATTATCTGCTTTGCAAATATGTTTGTGCAATCTCCAGCGGCGTAAACACCTCTCTGAGATGTTCTGTTGTTGCAGTCTATTATTATCTCATCACGGCTGTTGGTCAAAACACCAAGTCTCTTGGCAAGGTCCGAATTGGGCTTTAGACCTATCTCCACAAAGATACCTTCAACTTCAAGGGTGTAAATTCTGTTCCTTTCCATATCCTCCAAAAGAGCACCCTTTACTCCCCTTTCGTCTCCAAAAATCTCCAAAACCCTATGCCTGAGAAGGGGCTTCACCTTAGGATTGGTCAGAACCTTATCTCTAAGAACTTCATCGGCTAAAAACCTATCACTTATATCTGCTATGTATACCTCTGTAGCATAACCAGTAAGCTGTTCTGCTGCTTCAAAACCCGAGTTTCCACCCCCAACAACTAAAACCTTCATACCTTTAAAAAAGGGAGAGTCGCACGTGTAGCAGTAAGAGACACCTCTTCCTATGTACTTTTCTTCCCCCTGAACCCCAAGCCTTTTGTGTTCAGAGCCAGTGCAGAAAAGCAATACCTTTGCCTTGTAGCTATTACCAGACAGACACCTCACTTTAAAACCATTGTCCATCTTCTCTACATCAACAACCTCGTCCAAGATAGGCTCAACGCTTAGCTTGTTCATCTGGTCTATCATCCTCTCCACAAAGACTGCACCGTCCACCATAGCATAACCTAGGTAGTTTTCAATCTGGCCAGCGGTCAGAACCTGTCCCCCCACATACTGTGTGATGAGCAAAAAGTCCATTCCTTTCCTGGATGCATAGATGCTCGCAGATATACCAGCAGGACCCCCACCTACTATGATAAGGTCGTGCATGATAATATTATATTGCTTTTGTAGTGCAACTTTCTGAGTAGTTTGTTAAAATGCTTACATATGAAACATGAACTCTTGATTAACACCATACGCTTCTTGAGTGTTGACCAAGTAGAAAAAGCTAAGTCTGGACATCCAGGCATGCCCCTTGGAGCTTCCCACATAGCTTATATTGTCTTTGATAGATTTCTAAGGTTCAACCCCAAAAACCCAAAGTGGGTGAACAGAGACAGGTTTGTACTTTCCGCTGGACATGGAAGTGCTATGCTTTACTCTCTTCTCTTTGTAATGGGATACGACATCAGTTTGGAAGACCTCAAAAGCTTCAGACAACTTTTTAGTAAGACACCTGGGCATCCAGAGAGCTATCTTACACCAGGCGTTGAAGCTACTACTGGACCTCTCGGACAGGGAATAGGAAACGCAGTGGGCATGGCCATAGCGGAGAAGTACCTATCAAACTATTTTAATAGGGATGGCTTTAACCTAATAGACCACTACACTTTTGCATTGGTGAGCGATGGTGACCTTATGGAAGGCGTATCCTGTGAGGTGGGACAGCTTGCTGGACACTTCAAGCTTAACAAGCTCGTAGTGATCTGGGACAACAACAGGATCTCAATAGATGGTTCTGTATCACTTACTTGGTCTGAGAATGTTCTCAAAAGGTTTGAGGCTTTTGGTTGGTACGTTTGGCAAGTGGAGGATGGATATAACTTGGAGGAGATAGAGAAAACAATAAGGAGAGCTATGGAGCAGAAAGAAAAGCCCTCTTTTATATCTGTAAAAACCCATATAGGCTACAAAAGTCCAAAGCAGGATGACCCAAGCGTTCATGGTTCACCCCTTGGTAAGGATGCAGTCCTTGAAACTAAAAGAAGGTTTGGATGGCCAGAGGAGGATTTTTATCTGCCAGAGGAGGTTTATAAGTACCAAAAGGAAAGGATTGAAAAGGGAAAAAAGATTGAAGAGGAGTGGAATAAGCTATTTGAAGCGTACAGGGAGAAGTATCCAGAGCTTGCGGAGGAGCTTATAAGAGCTTTCAAGAAAGATTGGGGCAAAGAGTACAGAAAAAGCATTCCTTTCTTTACAGACCCTATGGCAACCCGTCAAGCGAGTGGAAAGGTTCTAAACTCCATAGCAAAGCATATTCCCATGATGGTAGGAGGCTCTGGAGACCTTTCTGAATCTAACAACACCTACCTAAATGGATTGGGAGACTTTCTGGCTGAGAACCCCAAGGGTAGGAACATTCATTACGGTGTCAGGGAACATGCTATGGGTAGCATACTCAACGGCATGGCTTACCATGGCGGAATTCTACCATATGGTGGTACATTCCTTGTTTTTTCCGACTACATGAGACCTTCTATAAGACTGGCAGCCATGTCAAAGCTTCAGGTTATATACGTCTTTACGCATGACTCTATAGGGCTTGGGGAGGATGGTCCTACGCACCAACCAATAGAACAGCTCAGCTCTCTAAGGCTGATCCCTAACTTGTGGGTTATAAGACCTGCAGATGCCAACGAGGTGGCTGTAGCTTGGGACATGGCAATCCAGAGGAAGGATGGTCCTACCGCGCTCATCTTCACAAGGCAAAAGTTACCCATAATAGACAGAAGCAAGCACCCATCAGCTGAAGGGATAAGAAAGGGTGCTTACATAATCTCCGAGTGCGATGGAGACCCAGACATCATAATTATGGCAAGCGGCTCAGAAGTCCATCCTGCCCTGAAAGCCAAGGAGATACTCCAAAGGGAGGGTATAAGGGTAAGGGTTATCAACATGGCATCCTTTGAGGTCTTTGAGCTTCAGGAGGAGGAGTATAAAAATCATCTTCTTTCCAAGAACATCAAAAGGAGGGTTGCCGTAGAAGCTGGAAGAAGCTTGTGCTGGTATAAGTATGTGGGACTCGAAGGCTTTGCCATTGGGCTTGAGAATTTTGGAATGTCAGCACCTGGAGATGTTCTTATGGAACACTTTGGCTTCACGGGAGAGAGGATAGCAAGAAGGATAAAGGAGTTTTATTTCAAATGAAGGGGGCGTTGCAAAAGTTCATAGCTTCTTTTGGAGATAGCTCCATGCATCTTATCAAACACTCCACAGCCCTTTCTATCACTCGGTGGAGAAGGCCTTCCTCTTCCTTTTCAAAGGGAGACAGCACATAGTCAACAACCTTATTTTTATCCTTTGGTCTTCCTATGCCAACTTTGAGCCTTGGAAAGTTTTCCGTCTTTATCTCCCTGATTATAGACTCAAGTCCATTGTGTCCACCGCTGCTACCGCTCAGCCTTAACCTTATTTTACCTAAGGGCATATCTATGTCGTCGTAAACTATGAGTGATTCCTTTGGCTCCAGGTTGTACTCTTCCAGAAGGTTTACCACAGCAAGGCCAGAGTTATTCATGTAAGTCTGTGGCTTTGCAAGGATAACCTCTCTGTTTGATATCTTTGCTCTGTACACATGCGAAAGGCAGGCTTCCTGATAGTCTTTGACTTTGTGCTTTCTTAGTATCTCATCGATAACCATAAAGCCCACATTATGACGTGTCCTTTCGTACTTTTTGCCTGGATTGCCAAGCCCTACAAGGAGCTTTATCATTAAGCAGTCGTTTCTTCCGCTGGAGTCTCTTCAACTTCTGGTTCAAGCACTACGGCAACAACTTCCTCTGGAGAATCCATCATAGTGCAGCCTTCTGGGGGCTTTATGTCTCTCACATGCAGGACGTCACCAAGTCCCATTCCGCTTACATCAACGGTTATCTTATCGGGTATGCTTTCGGTACTTGCCTTAATGGTAAGCGTATGCATCATTATTTCGAAAGTACCACCGAGCCCAACGCCAGCTGGAGTACCGACGAACTCTACAGGTACCTCTACTTCTATCTCCTTTGTATGTGATACATCGTAAAGGTCAACGTGCATGGGATTGTCTCCCAGCCAACCCATCTGTACATCCCTCAGAAGACAAAGTTTTTTCTTCCCATCTATCTCCGCTTCGATGAAGAATACCTCTCCATGGGGCAGGCTCAAGATATCTTTAACGCTCATGTATGCGTGTAAGTTTTCCACATCTTTGCCGTACACTTCAACGGGTACATAACCTTCCTTCCTCTTAGCTTTTACCTCGCTCTTCTTCCCGATCTTTCTGGGGATTAGCTTGATGGATACCTTCTTCATAGAAACCTCCTCTATACAAAAAGTGAGCTTACAGACTCTCCTTCATGTATCCTCTTTATAGATTCAGCTATCAAGGGGGCAACGGAGACAACCTTTAGCTTGCTTACCTGTTTCCCCTCAGTTGGTATAGTGTTTGTCACTACAACCTCCTCCAAAGGCAAAGCGTTTATCCTATCAACGGCAGGACCAGAAAGCAAAGCGTGCGTTGCCACTACAGATACACTCGCAGAACCCTTTGATACTAGCAGGTTTGTTGCTGCCACTATAGTACCAGCCGTATCTATCATATCATCAACTATTATAGCCCTTTTCCCTTCTACCATACCAACTATATCTAGTGTTTCTGCTACGTTGGGCTCTGGTCTCCTCTTGTATATTATAGCTATGCCGCATCCCAGTTTATTAGCTAAGAGTCTCGCTCTTTCCACACCGCCAGCATCCGGTGAGACGACTACGGTTTCCTCACCGACCTTGCCCTTAAGGTACTCATAGAGTACATTGAGAGCGTAAAGGTTATCAACTGGTATGTTGAAAAACCCCTGTATCTGTGGAGAATGAAGGTCAATAACAACAACCCTCTGCGTCCCCGCCACTGTTATAAGGTCTGCGAGAAGCCTTGCACTTATTGGAACTCTTGGCTTGTCCTTCCTGTCTTGTCTTGCATAAGCGTAATAAGGAATAACTGCAGTTATCCTTCCTGCTGAGGCTCTTTTTAAAGCATCAAGTATGAGCAGAAGCTCCATTATGTTTTCATTAGCGGGTGGGCAGAGAGATTGTATTATGTACACGTCCTCCCCTCTCATAGATTCGTTTATCTGCACTCTGATCTCCCCATCGCTGAAACGGGAAACTACCATATCAGATATGGGTATACCGAGATGCTCAGCCACTTCCTTAGCCAGAGCTGGGTTGCTGTTTCCCATTAAAAGCTTTATACTGCCAACCATCTTTTTACCTCATTTAAAGCTGGGGTGCCTGGACTCGAACCAGGAACCCCCGGATCCAAAGTCCGGTGCTCTGCCAGTTGAGCTACACCCCATGGTAGCTTTCCACCAAATAGATTCTCCATCCACGCAACCTTGAACCTTCTATAACTTCCTTAGAAGCCTCACCTATATAAAATATGCACGACCCACTACCGCTCACCAGAGGACTGTACCCTAAGCTCTTTAAAAACCTGTAAACTTCACCCATCTGAGGAAATGCAGACATAGCTATATCACCCAACCTATTTTCCAAAACTTCAAAGTTCCCTTCTACTATACTGCTTATTATTTTATCACTTTCCAGATTGTATGTCAAAGAGGTCTCATCTACCATGCTGTATACCTTTGATGTGGGTACGCTGATGTTGGGATAGATTATGGTGAGCTTGAGAGACAGGTTCTCTATCTGTTCTATCTGGTCACCCTTCCCCCTTCCTACAGCAGTACCGCAGTGGAAGAAAAAAGGAGCGTCTGAAGATACCATCCTTGCTATATCCTTTAGCTCATCAAGAGTTAATGGTTCCCCCAGAACCTTGTTTACAGCCTTTAGCACCGTTGCACAGTTGGAAGAACCACCACCCAACCCAGCACCCTGAGGTATGCCCTTATTGATGTATACGCTAAACTCTAAATCTTTTCCAAGAAGCTTTTCCATGATCTTTAGTGCCTTGTAGACTAAGTTCTCCTCTTGTGGTATGTTGGTGCTTGTTTGAACGCTCAATGGCCCCTCCTTTATAGTCACCTCATCAAAAAGGGATACAGCATGGTATACGGTGAAGATATCGTGATAGCCGTCTGACCTCTTTCCTAAAATCCAAAGACCCAGATTAACCTTTGCTGGAGAAAGAACCTTCAGCATAAGGATAATTTTAAGCTAAAAAGTCTTTTATTTTCGCAATTTAGGAGCTTCTTGGTTGAACCTTTTTTGATGCACCTTTGGGAGCTTGAAATGTATATAAGAGTTTATATGATATTTAAATCATCAAATTAAGAAGGAGGAAAACATGCTAAAGATAGGGAGTGCTTTGGAGCTTAGCAGGCGTATTGCTGGATATCTTCCCCAAGTTATAAAAAGGGATGGGTCTATTCAGGAGTTTGATAGAAGGAGAATTGAGAGAGCCATATACAAGGCTTTTAGAGCTGTTGGAGAAGTCATAGATGACCACATCTTGCAAGACCTATGCGACAACGTCGTGGGAGAGGTTTCAAAGCTAGGGAAAGAAAAGGTTCATGTGGAAGAAGTGCAGGATATAGTCGAGGAGACGCTTATACTTCATGGCTTTGCTAAGGTATCTAAGGCATACATACTTTACAGGAAGAAGAGGGAGGAACTAAGGGATATATCAAAGGCTATAGTTGACGCCGAGAAGGTAGTTCAAGACTATATTTATCAGCAAGACTGGAGGGTTCAGGAGAATGCAAACGCTAGCTATTCCTTTTCTGGATTGATGCTTCATACTGCTGGGACCGTTATAGCCCATTACACGCTTACCCATGTATATCCAGAGTACATAGCAAAGGCTCACAGGGATGGAGATATCCATATACATGACCTCTCCCATGGTATAGTTGGCTACTGTGCAGGTTGGTCCATGGAGGACCTTTTGAGAAAGGGCTTTAGAGGAGGAAAGGGAAAGGTTACGGCTGGACCTGCAAAGCATCTTTCCTCCCTCCTTGGTCAAATGGTCAACTTTTTAGGTGTTGCCCAGATGGAATTTGCAGGAGCTCAGGCTCTTAACTCCGTTGATACATATTTAGCTCCCTTTGTAAGAGTAGATAAACTCTCATACGATGAGTTAAAACAGCTCATTCAGCAGTTAGTTTTTTCTCTAAACGTACCTTCAAGGTGGGGTTCTCAGGCACCCTTTATAAACTTCACCTTTGATTGGACAGTACCAGAGGATATGAAGGAAAGACCTGTGGTTGTTGGAGGAACCGAAAGGAAGGACATAGGATGCTATGGAGACTTTCAAAAGGAAATGGACATGATAAACAGGGCCTTCATGGAAATAATGATGGAAGGAGACCATGATGGACGTATATTCTCCTTCCCAATACCTACATACAACATAACAAAAGACTTTGACTTTCTTTCGGATAACGCAAAGCTTCTTTGGAAAATGACCTCCAAGTACGGAATTCCTTACTTCCAGAACTTTGTATCCAGCCCTTTGAGGCCAGAAGACATAAGAAGCATGTGCTGTAGGCTCCAGTTGGATCTAAGGCAGTTAAGGAGCAGGATGGGTGGTCTTTTTGGAAGCGCCGATAAGACTGGTTCCATAGGCGTTGTCACCATAAATATGCCAAGGATAGCGTACCTTTCAAAAAGTGAGGGAGAGTTTTTTGAAAAGCTTGAAGGTCTTATGGACATAGCAAAGGACAGCCTTGAGATAAAAAGAAAGGTTATAGAAAGGAACTTAAAGAAGGGGCTAATGCCTTACTCGAAAGAGTACCTTAACTCCTTCGATACCTTCTTCTCAACCATAGGGCTCATTGGTATGAACGAAGCATGCCTTAACCTTCTTGGAGTTTCTATAGCTGAAAAGGAAGGGAAGGCTTTTGCTGTAAAGGTTCTTAGATTTATGAGAGGTAAGCTGTCTGAGTTTCAGGAAAAAACGGAACATCTTTACAACCTTGAGGCAACGCCAGCAGAGGGAACTTCCTACAGACTTGCCAAGATAGACAAGAGTAAGTTTCCTGATATAATCACGGCAGGAGAGAAAGAGCCTTACTACACAAACTCCACCCACCTTCCAGTAAACTACACAGATGACCCTATTGAAGTCTTGGAGCATCAAAAGGATCTACAAACCCTTTACACCGGAGGGACAGTAATTCATTTCTTCCTACAAGAGTCCCCTGATGATGTGTCTGTGGCAAGGTTTTTGAAGTTGGTTTTTGAGAACTACCCTGTGCCATATATAACCATAACGCCTACTTTCTCCGTATGCGAGGACCATGGCTACTTAAAAGGAGAGCATTTTGTCTGTCCTTTCTGTAACAAAGAGACGGAGACCTACTCAAGGGTTGTGGGATACTACAGGCCAGTTCAAAGATGGAACAGAGGAAAGCAGGAGGAGTTCAAAGACCGATGGGAATACATCATGAAGTAGCTGCTCTGTGCTTTTCCTCAACCTCTACAAGGTCGGCTATGGTGGTAGTGTTCAGGTAATCCATAATAGCCTCTCTGAGCCTTGTCCACTTTTCGTGAACCCTACACGGTAAAGTGTTCCATTCCTCGCATCTTCCTGGTCTAAGGGCACAGTAGTCCAGTTTGTAGTCTTCATCAAGGTATCTGATGACATCCATTATGGTTATCTTCTCCGGGGGTATTGAGAGGGTAAAGCCACCGGTGGGACCCTTGTAGGACCTCAAGACTCTTTCCCTTGCAAGCTTGTGGAAGATCTTAGAAAGGAAAGGTTTTGGTATCCTCTGCGCATCGGCTATCTCCTCAACCTTAACCAGCCTATCTCTGTTTAGTGCCAGGTAAGCCAACGCTAACAAAGCATATTTGACCGTTTCTGAGTATATCATAATGTTATAATTATAACATGACGGATAATTTTGACAAGATATTAAGGACCATACAGGGAGATATTCCTATTGTAAAAAGGCCATTTTGGGAAATTGGACAAGCGTTGGGTTTAGAAGAGGATGAGGTTCTGAAGGCTATAAAAGATCTAAAGAAGAATAAAATCATAAGGCAGGTCTCTCCAATATACGACACTAGAATGTTAGGCTATGATTCTGCCTTGGTTGCCTTTAAAGTTGAGCCTGAAAGAACAGAGGAGGTTTCCTCTTTTGTAAACACCTATCCAGGTGTGAGTCATAACTATGAAAGAACGCATGAGTTCAACCTTTGGTTTACCATAGCTATACCGCCAGACCTCGGTGTAAACTTAGAGGACATAGTGAAGTTTATGGCAGAAAGTGTAAGGGCTTATAAGCACATTATACTAAGAGCTTTGAGAGTCTTTAAGATAGGCGTGAAGTTGGATTATGAGTTTGCAAAGGAGAGAGAGGAGATAAGCCTTAAAGACCTTACATACAAACCTTTAACCGATGAGGAGAAGAGTATAGTTAAGGTTACACAAGAGGATATGCCTTTGGTAAAAAGACCCTTTCTTGAGTATGCCAGAAGTTTGGGTATGGAAGAGGAGGAGCTCATTAGAAAGCTTTTGAAGCTAAAGCAAAATGGGATTTTGAGAAGGATAAGCGCCATAGTATACCATACAAAAGTGGGCTTCCTGTCAAACGCCATGAGCGTCTGGAAGGTTAGTAGTGAGGCTGTAGAGCGTGTTGGAAACTATCTGGCAAGCTTTAAGGGTGTATCACACTGCTATGAGAGAACCACAGGCGATGGCTGGAGTTATAATCTTTTTGCTATGATACATGGCAGAACAGAAGAGGAAATATGGGATGTGGTTAAGGTTGTGAGTGAGGAGACTGGCGTACGTGATTATGACCTTCTTTTCTCCGTTAGAGAGTTCAAAAAGAGGAGGATAAAGTACTTTTCAGAGGAATTCTACAGGTGGTTTGAAGAAGTTTATAGTCCTTTATCTTAACTTGAGCATAGATATAGCAAGTATACCAAGGAGAAGGGAGACTATCCACATTCTGACCACTATCTTAGGTTCTGGAATTCCAGAGAGTTCAAGGTGATGGTGAAAGGGGGCCATCTTAAAGAGCCTTTTACCACCAGTTAGCTTAAAGTAAACAACTTGCATTATTACACTCAAAGTTTCAAAGACAAACACACCACCAGCCAATGGAAGAAGTAGCTCCGACTTGGACACTAAGGCTATAACGCCAAGGGCTGCGCCCAAAGAAAGAGACCCTACATCCCCCATAAAAAGCTGTGCAGGGTATGAGTTAAACCACAGAAAGCCAAGACCAGCACCCGCTATGGCAAAGCAGAGGACAGTTAAATCTCCCGTATAAGGTACATAGGGTATGTTTAGATACTTTGAGAGCGTGTAATGCCCTACCACGTAGGATATGATACCTAGAGCAGCAGAGCTCGTCATTACAGGACCTATGGCCAGCCCATCGAGACCATCTGTGAGGTTGACAGCATTTGATGCTGCAACTATCACAAGCACTGCAAAGGGTATGTAAAATACTCCCAGGTCAACCTGAAGGTTTTTGAAAAGTGGAAAATAGAGTTTTGTACCTACATCCGTGAAGGTTTGTATGGATACGACTGTTATAAGGGCAACTAATACTTGCGCCAAAAACTTATACTTTGCTGATACCCCCTTTTTATTCCTGAGCTTTGTATAGTCATCAACAAAACCTATAAAGGCAAAGCCAAGTATACAAAAGAGGATCATCCAAAAGTATGGAAGGTCCAACCTCATCAAAAAGAAGGAAGAAAGAAGTATGGAGATAACTATCACAAAGCCACCCATACTTGGCACATACTTCTTTACTAAATGCCCTTGTGGTGTGTACTCTCTCACATATCCCTTAAACAACCTCTGTAAGGCTTTCATCTTCTTTACAAATATTGGCGTCAGTATGAGCGTTATTAAGAAGGCTAGCACTATAGCCATCAAAGACCTGAAGGTTATATATTTAAAGACGTTGAAAACAAAGATGTAATCCTTAAGCCAGAAAGATATGTGGTATAGCATCTTAGCACCTGTTCCTACTTAACAATCTATCTAAGATAATGGCTGATGCGTTCCTAACGGATAGATGGTTCCATTCTCCTGCACCGTATATGGGCTCAAGAATATAGTCAAAGGTGTTCATAAGGTCTGGTGGGATGCCGTAGCCTGTTCCAAAGATTATAAGAAAATCTTTTTCCCTCTTCTCTATCTCTTCCCTCAAAAAGCTGTAGCTGACAGTATTAGGGTATGTCCTTGCATCGGTACCAACGGTTAGAGGTCTTTTGCCTCTCCTCTCTGTTATATCCTCGATCACCTCGTCCAATGTATAGTAGAGCTTTACCTTTTTGACTATCTGGTTTCTTGTTGGGTTTGTTCTCTTACCTTCCTCTGAAAGCCAGAACTCTATCTGCTTTTCTATCACCACCCTCTGTCCGTCTACAGGCTGAGCTATGTAGTAAGTGTTTATTTCGTAAGCTGTTGCCGGTCGTGCAATATCATGAAGGTCCATGGTCGTGAAGGAAGTAACAATTATTTTACCGTTTCTGTCAAGAACTGGATAATGAACCAAAGCTATAAAAACGTTGTCGTTGATCATAAATGGTATATTATACCTGCTCTGTCCAACAATGAGGATTTTAGACTTTCATGACAATCTCACTTACTATTCGCATTATAGCACATACCCCTCAAGCCCCCAACCCACTCACCAAACCATCGTTTAAAAATAGAGAAAAAGCTATCCACAAGCCTTACCACCTTATCCCTTGCACTATTGCCACTTATCCTCGCAGATAACCTTTTCCACTCTCTTGAAGCTTTGCTCAGCCTTCTGCCTTTGGTATGTGTATGGTCTTCCTATTTTGGGCTTTGGGTCGGGAAAAGATTATATCTTAGACAAAGCATATTATAGTTCCTCATCCCATAGAAAAATATTCCACAGAATGAGGTTTCGCAGGCAAGGAGACTATAAGCTCCCTTGTGAACCGCATAAGAACATTCCTCGCACCTACAATGTCTGCATCTTCCTCATATCCACACCGTAGGCACTTGAAATGTTCCCCATTGCGGTTCATCCTGTCCTGATATCCACACTCAGGACAAGTCCTGCTTGTATAAGCAGAAGGAACTATGTAATGCTGGACGCCAGCGACCTCACATAGCTCCTTTATCCTCTTTATAACA
>JAXSMZ010000016.1:0-35820 GCA_037924335.1 Aquificaceae bacterium | reverse complement strand
CAAAGGTGATATGAGTTCTTCTGGAGGATTCTAAAGTTACACTTGACAAGTGTAACTTTCAGTCTAATATCATGTGGACTTACACAACCTCTTGACAAACAAAAAACTTGTGGTAGTAGGTGAATCCTCAAGAGAACGTTTCTCTTGGGGGCGAAGCCTACTGCTGCGGAAAAGAAAGTCCTTCTAAACCCCTGCAATGGTAGAATAAATTTCTATAAAAAGGGGACTGTTTTTTCCTTTCCCAAGAGCAAAACTTTATACTTGAGCTCAATGCAGGGTACAGTCCTTGCAGGAGCATAAGGGTAACTCTTGGACTAGCAACTACTGTACCTTTAAGGATGCGCATGTGATAATCTACACGGCTGACGGCACTTCTGCAAGGATATATGTCAAGGAAACTGGCCCGCTGGTGCAAGTCCAATCAATACTTTCCTTTACCTGTTCCTACCTTTCCTCGTGGCCGTTAGAAGACTCTTCAGAAAATAACCCTCTTGCCCCCTTTCTGTGGCTTTTAATTATATTTTTTTACTATGGTTGAGATAGTAATTGCAGAGTATGCTGGTTTCTGTTTTGGAGTAAAAAGGGCTATAAACCTTGCAGAGAAAGCCTCTCAATACGCAAAGAATGGAAGGCAAGTCCTTTCCATAGGTCCTTTGATACACAACCCACAAGAAGTGGAAAGGCTAAGAAGGCAAGGCATAGAAGTTCTCAAGGATGAAAGCATGTTAGAGAGTGGAAGCACAGTTATCATACGTTCCCACGGTCTGCCACCAAACAAAGAAAGGGAGCTCATAAAGAGAGGTCTTAACGTTATAGATGCCACATGTCCCTATGTGAAGGCTGTTCATGAAGCTGTTGTAAGACTATCAAAGGAGGGCTACTTTGTGGTCATAGTGGGGGAGAAAAACCATCCAGAGGTTATAGGCACATGGGGATACCTGCAGGAAGCTGGAGGTGATGGTGTTGTTGTAGAGAGCCACGAAGACCTAAAGGCAGTGCTGGGAAAAGAGAGGGTAGGGATAGTTGCACAGACAACTCAGAACGAACAGCTCTTTAAGGAAGTTGTCGGTGAAGTCTGTCTCTGGTCAAAGGAGGTGAAAGTTATAAACACAATATGCAATGCCACATCGGAGAGACAGGAGGACGTTTATCGCCTTGCACCAAGGGTGGATGTTATGATAGTGATAGGTGGGAAGAACAGTGGAAACACGAGGAGGCTCTATGAGATCTCCAAGTCTCTCAACCCAAGAGCATATCACATAGAGACTTCCCAAGAGCTAAAAGATGAATGGTTTAAGGGAGTCAAAAGAATTGGTATAACGGCTGGAGCATCTACTCCAGATTGGATAATAAGAAGCGTTGTAGAAAGTATAAGAGAGATGGCATCATCCTGATCACTGGCTTATCTTCTTTATTCTTGCATAGCTTTCGTAAACTTTGAGCACATACTGACTGTTCCTGCTAGCCTTTGAGCCCCTGTTATAGCAGTCTATGGCAAGGTATAGGTCATTTCCCTTTAGGTCCAAGCACCTTCTTAGTACCATAGCACCAAAGTGTATGTTGTAGCATGGATTCTCTATCCATTCCATTGGTATTTTGTAAGTCCTTATCCAGTAAGAGTTTATCTGCATGATGCCGTGATCCTCTGTTCCGTTCCTGTTTAAGTTGACTGCCTTTGGGTTAAAGTTGCTTTCCACCTTGGCTATGGCAGCAAGAAGGTAAGGGTCTACGTTGTATCTCTTCCCAGCGTCAAAAAAGCATTCATAGAAGGCAAAACAAGAGTTAAAGATAAAGAGCAGAGCTGTAAGGAACAGCGAAAAATTGAAGGCCTGTCTCATATCAGCATACAATATTATACTGTGAGAGCTTCAGAAGTAGCCCGTACAGTAAAAGGAAGGCTCATAGGTCAAGATGGGGATTTTAAAGGCTTCTGTGCAGACAGCAGGGAGATAAAATTTGGAGAGATCTTTGTTGCCATAAAAGGGCAAAGGCATGACGGACACTCCTTCATACAGGAGGCTTTACAAAGAGGAGCAAGCGGAGCCTTATCCCAAAGGTTGGTGGAAGTTCCAAAGGGTAAGTTTTTAGTGCTTGTTGATGATACTCTTGAGGCTCTAAGAGATATAGCCATTTTCAAAAGGGAGAGGTTTAAGGGAAAGGTTATAGGTGTTGTAGGCTCAGCAGGCAAGACTACAACCAAAGAGCTTTTGGCTTTTCTGCTTTCTAAGAGAGGAAAGGTGTGTAGGACTCCAAAAAATTACAATTCCCAGATAGGTGTTCCACTCTCTTTGGCAAACTTTGAGGAGGATTGCCACTTTTGGGTTGTGGAGATGGGAGCAAGTAAGAGGGGAGATGTAAAGAATCTCACGAAGATAGTAAAGCCCAACGTAGGGGTGATAACGGCAATTGGTGAGGAGCATCTGGAAACCTTTGGTTGCCTTGATGATGTGATCTCTGGGAACGGAGAGATATTCCAAGATTTTGACAATGTAGGTTGGGCAGTTGTTCCAGACTACGTGTCCCATTGCTACGATGTGAAAAACAAGTTCACCTTCGGAAAAAGTGGGGATGTAAAAGCCGAGAGGTTTCGTATATGGGAAGATGGTATGGAGTTTTCAGTGGATGGTGTAAGGGTTTTTATGAGAACTCCAAGCCTTGGACTTTTGGAAAATGCCCTCTGTTCCATAGGGGTTTTGAAGGCTCTTGGCTACGACTGGAGAGAGTTCTTAGAAGATTTTGAGAGATTTGAGCCTGTAAGTGGAAGGTTCAGAGTAATAAAGGAGGAAAACTTTATTATCTTAGATGACACCTATAATGCCAACCCACCATCTGTTAAAAAGGCTCTTGAAACCCTTTCTCTCTTCGATGGATACAAGGTTGCCCTTCTTGGTGATATGCTAGAGCTTGGACCCACGTCAGAAAAGCACCACAGGGATATAGGAAAGCTATGTGCTGACCTTGATATAGACGAATGCATCTTCTACGGCAAGGAGATGCTATACGCCTTTGAAGAGTGTATCAGAAGAAAAGAAGAGTGTTATTTTTTCAAAGAAAAGGAGGAGATAATGGACCATCTGATGATAGTAAAAAGACCAAGGAGTTTTATACTGGTAAAGGGTTCAAGGGGTATGAGAATGGAAGATATAGTGGAAGGTCTTATTGACAGAAATAAGAAAATTAGAATATAATTATATTTTGGGTAAAGATGAGGAAAGCGTTTCTGATGCTCCTGCTTTTTGGTGTGCTTCATGCAAAGGAGTTCACGCTTGAAGAGGTTCTAAAGCTTGCGTTAGAGAACAGTCTGGAATTAAAGTCTGCTGAGAAGGAAGTGGAGGCTACAAACCTTGAGTTAAAGGCTGCTAAAGGTGCTTACCTTCCAAGATTCAAAGCAGAAGAGACCTTTACAAGGACTGATATACCAGCTTATGCCTTTATGTCCAAGCTCAATCAGGGAAGGATTGGGTTCCAAGATTTTGAACCAAGCAGATTAAACAAACCCACTTCTGTGAGTAACTTTGAAACAAAGCTGAGCTTAGATGTTCCCATTTGGTTAGGTGGAAAGATACAGGCTATGAAAAGGGCAGGCGAACACAACCTTTTTGCTACTAAGTGGGATTACGAGAAGAAGCAAGAGGATGTGCTTCTTAGAGCTTACCATGCCTATTTGGATGCCGTATTGGCTAAGGAATCTATTGATGTGGCAAAGCAAGCTGTTGCCGATGCAAAGGAGCATGTTAAGCTTGCAGAGAGCATGCACGAAGTAGGCATAGCTTTGCTTTCGGACGTTCTGAGAGCTAAGGTATATCTTTCCAAGGCTGAGGAAATGCTATCTTCATCAGAAAACAGCTATAAGGTTGCCAAAAGGGCTATAGAGCTCGTATCTAACACAAAGCTTGGAGATTTTGAAGTTATCAACATAGACACCTGCCCAACTGTAGACATTCAGGGCATAAGGTCAAAAGCTTTGGAAAATAGGAAAGATATAAAGGCTCTATCCGAAAGGATAAAAGCCATGGAGGAAGCGTACAGAATAACGCTATCTGACAACCTGCCACAGCTTTATGCCTTTGGCTCTTACTCCCTTTACAGCAAAAGCTCACCTTTTGGCTCCGATGGTAAGGGCTACATGGTAGGTTTTGGTGCATCTTGGGCTTTTGATACTGGGCTTTCCACTCTAAGAAGAGCTCAGGCAAACCTTGAAAGAAAGAAGTCCTTGGAGGATAAGCTAAACCTTCTAAAAGATTCTGTGCTTTTTGATATAGATAAGGCTTACGCAGAGTACCAAAACTCCCTCCTTTCATTGAGGTCTGCCGAAGAGAGGGTAAAAGAAAGTGAAGAGGTTGTGAGAGTTATAGAACTAAGGTACAAGGCTGGTATTGCAAGGATGATAGACCTTCTGGATGCCCAGACAGAGTTAGACAGGGCAAGGTTTGACCGTATAAAAGCCCTTAATGCCTGTCAAAAATCCTACTCTAACCTTCTTTACTACGGTGGTGTACTTAGGGAGGTAGAAAGATGAAAAGGTACGCCAAATACTTGGGTTTTGTATTTGTCATATCCTTGGTTGTAATGTGGCTTGCTGGTGTTTTTGAACACAGGGAGAAAACTGAGGAGATAAAGCCAGAGGCTAAAAAGGTTAGTGGACTCAAGCTTGCTACTGTAGAAAAAACAGATGAGGTATACGTATACTATACTGGAAACGTTGTGGCTGACAAAATTGCTGATATATCAACAAGGATTATGGGAACTGTAAAGAACGTCAAGGTAAAAGAAGGTGATAGGGTAAGGAGCGGACAGCTACTTATGAACATAGACAGCAAAGATGTTGAGGCACAGCTGAAAGCAAGCAACGAACAGATAAGGCAAGCAGAGGAAGCTTACAGAGCAGCTATTGCCCAGCATGAAGCCACAAAGAAAACCTACGAGAGGTACCTTTCTCTACTCAGAGAGCAGGCAATAACCCAGCAGGAGTTTGACCAGATAAAGGCAAAGTACGACGCTTCACAGGCTTCTTTAGAGCAGGCTAAAGCTGCAATAAGAGCTTCCCAGTTTCAAAGACAAGCCATAGCTTCCAATTTGAACTACACTTCTCTGGTAGCTCCCTTCGATGGTTATGTTGTTGCGAAGAACGTAGATGTTGGTGACATAGCAGTTCCAGGCACTCCCCTCTTGATAATAGAGAAGCCACCGTACAAGTTTGAAGTGAACCTTCCGGAGGTTTACATAAACAGGATAAAGCTGGGAGACAGTTATAGAGTTTACGTGGATGGATTGAGTATGGAGATAAATGGTACTGTTGTTGAGATCCCTCCATCCATTGACCCTTCTACTAGAACATTTAAGGTCAAACTTCTGCTTGATAAGGCTGATGGATTGAAAAGCGGTATGTACGCAAGGCTTTTGCTTCCAGAGAAAAGGAAAGCACTTTTGGTGCCAGAGAGCAGTATAGTCAAAAGGTTTGATTTTACTGGTGTTTGGGTGGTAAAGCCAGACAACACATTGGAGCTGAGGTTTGTAAAGCTTGGGGAAAAGAGGGGTGATAAATTGGAAGTCCTCTCTGGTCTAAAAGAGGGGGAGAAGATAGTGGTGGAAGGGATAGAGAAAGCCTGTGATGGATGTAGGTTAGGAGGCTGATATGTACGGATTGGCCGGCAGACTAGCCAGCTACTTTGTAGATTCCAAGCTAACACCCCTATTGATAATCGTTGCTTTGGCTCTTGGCTTTTTTGCCGTCATAACTACACCAAAAGAGGAAGAGCCCCAGATTGTGGTGCCTATGATCGATATCTTTATACAGTATCCTGGGGCGACACCGGAGGAAGTAGAAAGAAGAGTGGTTACACCCCTTGAGAAGAAACTCTGGGAGCTCAAAGACATAGAGTACATATACTCTGCCTCCATGGAAGGGAAGGCGGTTGTCACTGCCAGGTTTTATGTGGGTACCAATCCGGTTAAATCGCTTGTGGATTTAAACACAAAGATGATGTCTGCCTTGGACTTGGCACCCCCTGGGGTAGTCCTTCCGCCCCTCATAAAACCAAAATCCATAGATGATGTACCCATTCTGACGCTTACCCTTTGGGGCCCTTCTTACGATGGGTATGACCTTAGACTTCTTGCCTCAACCGTTGAAAATGAAATAAAAAAGATAAGCAATGTGGCTGACGTTTTCCTTGTGGGTGGAAGGTCAAGAGAAATGAGAATAGTTCTTGACCCAGTTAGGCTACAAGCCTATAGAATATCGCCGCTTTACATGGCTCAGGTAATAAAGAGTGCCAATTTACAGAGCATAAGTGGAAGTATTACGCAGAATAACAAAGTGTACGTGATAAGAACTGGTGAATTTTTGAAATCCAAAGAGGATGTAGAGAACTTAATTGTTGGAGTTTTTAATGGAAAGCCTGTCTATTTGAAGGATGTGGCCACTATCATTGATGGACCTTCTGAGATAAAGGACTATGTCCTTATGGGATTTGGACCCGCTGAGAAAAACCATAGCCTTTATCCTGGGGTAACGATAGCAGTCTCAAAGAGGACTGGGACTAACGCAGTGGATGTGGCTAGCGATGTGCTTAAGCTTGTTAACCATCTTAAGGGCAATGTAATCCCCAAAGATGTTAACATTACTGTTACGAGAAACTACGGAGAGACAGCCAAAGAAAAAGCTGACGAACTCTTAGAACATCTCTTCATAGCTACGTTCTCTGTAACTCTTTTGATAGCCGTTGCTTTGGGTGTGAGGGAAGCTGTAGTTATAGGCATAGCTGTTCCTATAACTCTGGCAATAGCTCTGTTCCTAAGTGAGCTTTATGGATTTACCCTAAACAGGGTTACGCTCTTTGCTCTTATCTTTGCTATAGGGATACTTGTGGACGATGCCATAGTTGTGGTTGAAAACATACACAGATGGTTTGAGCTAAAGCTTGCAAAGACACCAAGAGAGGCTGTAGTCAGAGCTACTGATGAGGTGGGAAATCCCACCATCCTTGCCACCTTTACCGTTATAGCTGCCCTTATGCCTATGGCTTTTGTTACGGGTCTTATGGGACCATACATGCGCCCCATACCTATAAACGCATCTGTTGCTATGTTCTTCTCGCTTTTGGTTGCTTTTGTAATAACACCTTGGGCATCCTACAGGCTATTAAAACACGATGAAAAAGAAAAGCACAAAGAGATAAACATAAAAGAAACCTTCTTTTGGAGGGTATATTCAAGGGTTATGGTTCCATTGATCGTAAGCAAGCCTAAAAGATACCTTTTCTACTCTCTTACCCTTCTGCTGCTTTTTATGTCCGTTGGTCTTTTCATCACAAAAGCGGTTGTAGTAAAAATGCTCCCCTATGACAATAAAAGTGAGCTTCAGATAGTCTTGGATATGCCAGAGGGGACATCCCTTGAAAAAACCTTAGAGGCTGCAAGAGCCATTGGAGACTATATATCAAGGCAAAGCATAGTAAAGAATTACCAGATATATGCTGGGACATCTTCTCCTTTTAACTTTAATGGTCTTGTAAGGCACTATTACTTGAGACAGGGTACAAACTTAGCGGACATTCAGGTAAACCTTATAGGAAAGCATCATCGTAAGGAACAATCGCACGACTTTGCCAAACTCATAAGACCTAAGGTTCATGAGATAGCAAGGGCTTATGGAGCTAAGTATGTGGCCGTAGTTGAAGTTCCCCCTGGTCCACCAGTTCTTTCTCCCATCGTGGCAGAAGTCTATGGTCCAGACATGAAAACTCAAGAAAGCTTTGCTGAGGGTGTCCTAAGAGTTTTTAAAGATTCTCCATCCATAACTGACGCAGGGATATATCTTGAGGAGCCATCACCACTCATAAAGCTTATACCAAAGGAGGACAAGCTAAAACTTGCTGGGTTAAACAAAGAGGAGCTTGTTTACACGCTTCAGGCCCTTATAGGTGGATATCAAGCTGGGATCATTCAAACAACTACCACGGAGCAAGTCCCCATAGTTATAAGATTTGATGAAAAGTACAGAACTCTTGACCTTCTTAAAACTCTCAAGGTGCCAACAAAAGATGGTAAGCTTGTCTCCCTTTCTGAGTTAGTTAATGTAAAAGAAGACACAGCTCCAACTACCATATACCATAAAAACTTAAGAAGAGTTTTTTACGTTATAGGTGACGTCTCGGGGAGAGAGGAAGCTCCATTTTATGGCATCATGGATGTGAGAAAAAGGGTCCTTGACCTTCCCAATCCTTATGGCAAGGTAAAAGAGCTTTGGATGTCCTTACCTCTTATAGAAGATGGTATATATGTAAAGTGGGATGGGGAGATGCACATAACCTTAGAAGTTTTTAGAGATCTGGGGCTTGCCTTTGCCGTGGCTCTTTTTGTCATGTATGTTCTTATCCTTGGATGGTTCAAGGACTTTAGGATCCCAGGAATAATCATGGCTCCCATCCCCCTGACGCTCGTCGGTATAATCCCGGGACACTGGCTTATGGGAGCATTCTTTACAGCAACGTCCATGATAGGTTTTATAGCTTTGGCTGGAATAATAGTGAGAAACTCCATACTCCTTGTGGACTTTGCAGAGGAAAGGATAAGGGACGGTGTACCGCCCCACTTAGCTATAGTGGAAGCAGGGGTTATAAGAACACGTCCCATACTCCTTACTGCCATTGCAGTTGCAGTGGGGGCCTTTGTGATACTCTTTGACCCAATCTTTAACGGTCTTGCCATATCCCTGATCTTTGGGACAATAGGCTCAACCATCTTAACCCTTGTACTCATTCCTATCATGTACTATGCTTCCAAGATAAAAAGACTTGCCGTACTACCTTCTCCCGAGGAGGTGCAAAGGGATATATTAAAGTAATTATGATAGATACTCATTGTCATTTGGACCTTCTAAAAAAGGAAGACCTAGAGAATAGCCTAAGAGACAACTCCTTAGATTACCTTATAACTGTAGGCTATGATAGAAAAACCATAGAGAACTCCATCAGAATTAGTGGCGAGAACCAAAAGGTTTACTGTTCTATAGGCTTTCATCCCCACGAGGCAGAAAAGGTAAAGGATGAGGACATCCTCTGGCTTAAAGACCTTGCAAGAAAAACCCAAAAGGTAAAAGCAATCGGAGAGATGGGATTGGACTTTTACAAGGACTACTCAGATAGGAAAAGGCAGGAGGACATCTTCAGGAAACAGGTGAGCATAGCAAGGGAGCTGGGGCTTCCCATAGTTGTCCACAGCAGGAATGCAGAGGGAAAGACCCTTGAAGTTTTAAGAGAGGAGAAGGCTTACGAGGTTGGTGGTGTGATGCACTGCTTTACTGGAAGCTACGAGTTTATGAAAAAGTGCGTTGACCTTGGCTTTTACATATCTTACTCCGGCATAATAACTTACAAGGGAGCAGACAACCTTAGGGATGTAGTAAAGAAAACTCCAACCACAAGGATACTAGTAGAAACAGACAGCCCATTCTTAACACCCCAAAGGTTCAGAGGAAGGACCAACAGACCATCCTACATATGGAACACTGCAGAAGTTATGGCAAAGATCATTCCAAACTCTTCCCTTGAGGACATAGACAGGATGACAACCGAAAATGCTAAACTACTCTTTAACATAGGAAACAACAGAGGAATGGACACCATAACTTACGTTATAAACAACAAGCTTTACATAAACCTGACCAACAAGTGCAACCTGCATTGTACCTTCTGTCAGAGAGAAAGGGAGAGGAACTTTATGATAAAAGGCTACTGGGTTTGGACATCAAGGGACCCAAGCGTCGAGGAGGTCATAAGAGAGATAGGAGACCCAATCAAGTACGAAGAGATAGTTTTCTGTGGGTACGGAGAGCCAACGTTAAGGTTTTCTGCCCTCGAGGAGATAGCCAGGTACGTAAAGTCAAAAGGTGGAAAGATAAGGGTGGATACAAACGGTCTTATGCTTACCTTCCTACCAGAAGAAAAGCTAAGGGAGCTAAAGGGGCTTGTGGATACTTGGTCTGTAAGCCTAAACGCTCCCGATGAGGAAACCTACAGCAGAATTTGTAAGCCTGCTCAAAAGGATGCCTTCAGGCACGTGTTAGAATTTATCAGAAAAGCTTTGCAGGAAGGCTTTGAAGTTGTGGCTACAGCCGTTGATTGCGACGGAATAGATATGGAAAAGACGGAAGCCTTGGCAAAAATGCTCGGTGCCAAGTGGAGAAGGAGGTTTTACGAAGTCGTAGGATAACCTTTACTTATAATGATATTAGTAAATTCTATGAACCAAATTTTACAACATTATAAAATTTTTACTATGGACCCAGATATACTTATCTTAGCCATCGTGAATTTAGCAGAAGGTGTAAAGAAACTCATAGGGGAGAATGGAGCCAAAGCTGTTTTGAGAGATGCTGGTAGACAGGCTGGACCCAAGCTCTTTGAAAGCTTAATAGGGGAGTTTCCAGAAAAGCTTACAAAGGCTGAAGCTGTCAAAAGAGCGTGTGCCATACTGGAGGAGTTTGGTTTTGCAAAGAAGATAGAGATTGCAGAGGGGAAGGTCCAGGTAGAGGAAGATATCTTCACCGATGCCATAGAGGGGAATAGCCTAATAGAGTCCCCCATCGTGTACTTCTTTGCAGGACTTATAGAAGGCTTTACTTTCTTTATGAGTAGTGAGAAGATCACACTCACACCCATCAGCGTGGAGAGGGGAAAAATATCCTATGAACTAAACGGTGGAGTCCTTCTTGATTAAAAGACCTTCTCTTTAATAAGGTTAAGAACCATTTCTACCGATTCCTCTACTGATAAGAGATAAGTATCTATTGTTAAGTCTGGATTTTCAGGTTCTTCGTAAGGAGAGGAAATTCCAGTATATTCTTTTATTTCTCCTGCTTTAGCTTTTTTGTACATCCCCTTAGGGTCTCTTAGTTCACACACTTCTACAGGGCATCTGCAGTATATTTCTAAAAACTCTTCTTCCCCAATTATTTTCTTTACTTTTTCTCTTTGTTCTTTAAAAGGAGATACGAATGCAGCTAAAACAACTATACCAGCATCTAAAAAGAGTTTAATTACCTCAGCAATCCTTCTTAAATTTTCATCTCTGTCTTCTTTTGAAAATCCAAGGTCAGAGCAAAGACCATGCCGTACATTGTCACCATCAAATGTGTAGGTTCTCACTCCTAATTCATACAGTTTTTTCTCAACGCCATGTGCTATTGTTGACTTGCCAGAACTGGGGAGTCCAGTGAACCATACCGCTATACTTTTATGACCGTTGAGAATGTTTCTCATAGCCCTCGTCACTTCAGGCTTATGCCAAACTACGTTATTTTCTCTCTTCATCTTACTCTCCCTTAATACTTTCTATAGCCCTTTTGAAGACTTCAATGGCTACTCTCTGTTCACAAGGTAAAGCATTTATATCTTGGTCTACCTTTTCCCCGTTGAAAACCTTCCAGAAAAGCTCAGCAATCTTATCTGGATATTCTATCCCTTCCATCACTGGATACTTGATGTTTCCCTCTATAGCCCAATATAGAGTACCATGAGAGAAGAAATTTTTTCTTATTCCTTTTTTGACTTCCTGAGCGTGCCTTTTATAGTACTTCCAATCTTCATCTTCCACGCTTTTAAGCAGATTAGAAAAGAGAGCAAGCCCCGCGTAAGCTTCAAGATTGTCTATTAAGTATTTGACCTCCCTGTAAGGCAAGGCTTTTATAACTCCATCCTGACTATCCTTCAAGCTCAGTATAAGATAAGCAATATCTTTGATGTTTTGAAGATGGTCCTTAGCTAAGCTGTAGTCTCTTCTATTTGTGTAAAAGTAAATAAGAGTAAGAAAGGTTCCAGCGTAAGAGTCTGCAGAGTCATAGGAATAGGTTGGTGTTAGGTACTCTCCGAAGACCAAAAAGTCGTAAATTGTACCAGTTAGCCCAAACCTATCTGGATAGTTTAGGTTCTGTAAGTACCAAAGTATATAGTTTTTAACAGTTAGAGAATTGCCTCCGTAAAGCAGTAGATATGAAGCGTAAAGATTGGAAAAGTAAGGCAAAATAATGCTTGGGTTCCTCTGGCAGCCAACAGAGTTATACATTTCCACCGGCGGTGGCAACGAAAAGGCTAAACCCATAAAGCTAAGGCTTAAAGCTAAAGCTAACCTTTTTAACATCTCCCACCACCGTTATGTAATTATAATCCTTATCTTGGTTTATCCGGTAATTGGAAGTACCTCCGAGTGATCTGTACATTTTAGGTATGGCGAGAGTTAGTCCCTCAAGACCCTTTTGATTCTCCAAATAGACCTCTAAAACATCCTTCTTGACCTTAAAGCTGTACTTAGTGATTAGAAATCTCAAAAGAAAATCTGCAAAGTAGCTCATAGGTTTGACTTGTATTTTCCCCTCCTTTTCCATGAGCTTGGACTTATCAACAAACTTTTTAATAGCCTCAGGGTAGTGTGGTATATCGTAAGGATGAGAGTAAAAAAGTCTTATCACTCTTTCTTGAGCCACATACTCTAACAAACCAAGCAGAAAGTCCTCCACATCCTTTTCACTTACTCCACTTTCCCACATCTCAAAAAGGGAAGTATTCTGCTCAAAAGAATTTATAGGGAAAGCTATGACTTTTGAGGAAACCATCTTGCCGTTAAAGAAAGTTCTGTTGGGAGAAGATCCAGAGTCCCCAGTGTAGTAGTAAGCAACTACACCTAGTTTTTCCAAAATTTCTGTTGTTTCTGGCTGGGGATGGACTCCGTTGGGAGCAGAGTATTCTCTGATCTTGTATCCTGCTATACTTTCTAAGCATTCGTCATTCATCCTTATGTACTTTTCTATTTTCTCTTTGCTTAGCTTTCCTTCCAGTATGCCATATGAAAACCAATTGTGAGCCCAGCCCCCATGTGAACCAATTTCTCCGTAAGGCAATATCATCTTTGCGTACTCTTTCCCCTTACCGCAAGCATCAAAACCAAGCTTATCTCCTGGATTATCCCTAAAATCCCCCGCCGTTATATGATTGGAAAACTCAAGACCCTTAACGAGGTATCCATTTTCTATCATGTAGGGAATGCTTTTCCAATCAAGATTTGCATCTATATGCCAGTTTATAACCATTCCACCTATCCCGTAAGGAGTATTAACAAGATGGGGAATGTTCAGAATTTTAAAGAGAAGGGTCCTTATGACAGACCTAAGAATAAGGTCATCGGAGTAAGCTTTCAAGTAAGCAAGGGGCAGGTTAACGTAGAAAATTTTCCCTTCCCCATACTCTTTTAAAACAATGCCGGGTAGTGTGTTTTTATCATTTAGAACAACCTCTGCTAATGTAAAGAAAGATGGATTTAGAACTTGCACGTTAGCCGTTGGGTACTCAAGAGATCCATAAACGTAGCCTTTGATCAGTCTTTGTTCTTTATCAAGTTTCCCTGGAGTTATACCCAAAAGTGCTGAGTCATTGATCTTAACATTACCAAGGGTGTAAGTCTTATCTTTCATTTTTTCATAAGGACAGTAATTTATACCAAGGGTTGAAGTAAACAGTGGCTTTTCAAGATAGGCTCCTTTGTAATCCTTTATACCTACATCGTAAACTAAAAGAAGGCTTCCGCCTTTGGAAAGATAATCTTCAAACCAACTGCTTACATCAGGGTTCATCTGCTGGAGCGCACAGTCTGGGAGAATTATAGCAGGATGTCTTTGTATAAATGCATCGTCTTTATTCATAGAATTTAAGAGAGAATAATCTATCTTTTCATAAGGGATGCCCTCCTCTTGCAAGATACTTTCGTAAGCAGAAAGTACATAGGAACATTTTTCTAGAAGAGCAGGATTGTACGCTAGAAATATTTTAAAATCATCGTTCATAAGCGTAAAGTAAGAATAAATCCTAATCCCTAACAGTATTGAAAGGATAAAAACAATAGCAAAAAGAACCTTTCTCATATCTCAACAACTCCACTACCGTCTGTATGAACATATCCATAGACCTTAACTTTTTGACCAAGAACCACTCTTTTTTTACCGACTACAGATTTTACCTTGCCGGCTTCTCCAACAACCACGTTTTTTAAAAACACAACCCCTGCGTGAGAGAAAACATCCCCTTTTATCCAAATGCCTCCTTCTGCCACAATATCTTCATCCGATATCAGACTCCCTTCAATGATCAGCTTTCTATCTTCTGTTTTTATGTTTAAACTTCCCTTTGACCTGATTGTTCCCTTTATATAGTGGGCTTCCTCTTTTTTAAAGGCTTCTTCCTTTACCTCTTCACCGATTTGAACCTTGTTGGCAAACATCCTCTTAAATGTACAAGGAGCAGTTATCTTAATCTCTCTGGCATAAAAGTTTACGCCAAGGACAGACCTTGCTCTTATTTTAGCTATTCCTTCCACATGTACCCATCTTACAACGCTCAGAGAATAATTAACGTTCAGATTACCAAAGACTAAAAGGCTTCTCACTTTGCAGGGATGCCAAGTAGTGAAATTTCCATTGACAACCACCTCTTTGTACGATTCTAACGGGCTATCTGTTTTAACCTCTGTATCCTCTGCAAATACTATGTCCATCATGTGTTTTCCGCCTACGGTATTCTTATAGAGTCTTAAAATCTCTGGTTTGCCGGTGGAGAGTACAACCTCTATACTATCCTCTGATATTCTTTTGCTCCTTTGCAATAGAGCTTGAGCTAATATTTTCTGAAAGGATTTGCCAAAAAAGGCTGGGTCTTTGGAGAAATCCTGTTTAATGTCTAATGGATTATCGTCTTCTCTTATTAAGAGCTCAGCTATGCCTGGTAGAAAGGGAAGTAGCAAAAGAAGTGTAAATAGCACAAAGTACTCAACCATTTTTTCTAAACCTCTCTGTTTTGTGCCAGATAGCTTGCTTTCCAGTTATCGTCGTTTTTATAGCATCTAAAAAGCCTAAGGAAGTATACCAAGCGTTGAAAAGAAAGATAAAGTAGAAAAAGGGTAAGAGCCTGAGTCTCTCTCCTACTCCATCTAAGAATCCAGCCATACCTATCTGGAAAAAGGGTGCAAAGTTTCCAAAGGAGTTGTAAGCTAGGACGGCAAGAAGTATCCAAAAACTTGCTAGGATTTCCATCTCTCCGAGGAAGAAAAGCAACAAAGAGTCAGCTATACCTAAAAGAAGTAGAAAAGGAACGGCGTATATCATAAGCAGAAGGGTGCCGTCTATTTTCTGCCAAAGGGAAAGGTCAAATCGCCAAAGGGGGATCAGGTACTTGAAAAGCACTTGATTATGCCCTTGTGACCATCTTCTTATCTGTCTTGCTCTTACATTCCAATCTTCTGGTGCCTCTTCGTAGCACTCTGCCCTGTTAACATAAACCACCTTATAGCCCTTTATATAAAGTCTAAAGGTTAGCTCAGTGTCTTCGGCAAGGATCCTTTGGTCAAAACCTCCTAACTTTAAAACCAGGTCCTTCCTGAAAGCACCAACCGTCCCTCCATACTGGGGTATCAGGTCTAGGTTGTACCTTGCCTGTTGGTCCACTTGATAACCAGCAGCTCTTTCAAGGTCTAAGAGCCTTGTAAGCATGTTGGTTGAAGTATTGATAGGAACCACCCTCCCCATTGTTACCCCCACCCATGGGTCTATAAAGTTTATAACGAGCTCTCTTAGCTGTCCCTTTGGAGGTATGTAATCGGCATCATATATAACTACGATCTCTCCCTTTGCCACTTTCAGGGCATCGTTTAGACCAGCTGGCTTTCCTCTTGGCTCATCCCCAATCCTATGTAGGGGCTTTATAAAAGAATATTTTTTGGCATACTCATCCAGTATTTCCTTTGTTCCGTCTGTAGAATGGTCGTTTATTGGTATTATCTCCATCCTATCTTTTGGATATTCTTGACCTATGAGAGCAGAAAGGATATGGTCCGCAACCTTTTCTTCGTTATGCATAGGTATAAGAACGGAAACGGAAGGGAGGTCACTGTCCAACACATCATGATAAGCTACTTTCTGTTCAGCAAAAGCTCTGTTGTACGTAAAGAAGTAGTGTCTTATTATGTAAAGTGATATTATAAAAACCAATAAAATAAGATAAACTTTCAAAGATATTATTAATAAATCCATCTCCAAACCTTAATACTCTGCCTGGTTTTTTTGGAGAGCAGAGAAACGTAAAATGCGTATATGCCGCTGATGTATATCATATCTAAAAGAGGTCCAAAGTTAAAAAACATATTTGCCATCCAAAGGAATGAGTAATTTTTGAGGGTGTATAAAAAAATTGCATATCTGACAGCTCCAAAGACGAAAGAGTAAACTAAAATAAGGGATACAATAAAGAAGTTAGTCAATAACACCCACCATGAAAAATTAAACAAAGCCAAAGAGACACCGACCAAAGCTGGGATAAAAGACATAATACCGACCTGAGCTATAACGTAAAGTAAGGAAAAATCATCTAAAGTGTAAGGGAAAATGTAGCTAAAAAATATAAAGTATAAGGACGAAATCATAAGGATTATAGCCAAAAAATTGACCCATATCTTAAAGGGTTTAGGTAAAAGATTCGTTCTGTAGTTAATTAAAAGTATAGCTAAAGTTGAGAGAAATGCCACAAGGTCTTCTGTAAAGGTTGGTAATCTTCCAGGTAAAGATAAAAAATAGAGAGAAAAACCTCCTACCACTTCCCTTTTAGTAATGGTGGATTTGATAAAATGAAGGCTAAAATTGGATAAGTAATAAGATATGAGTTCTAAATGGCTGATAAAATAGAAACTTGAAGTTATATAAAGAAGTATCTGCACAAGGAATAACCTCTTGTTTTGCTTTAAGACCCTTCCAAACCTAGCATAATGTATTACGCTTTTAAGGTCAAAATTCTTTGAAGAAACCAAATCCGATCCCATACTTCTCATACCCCCCTTTTAGTTTAAAATAACTTACATCTCCAAATATACCAAGGTCGTTTGTTATCCAGTGTCTATGCTTGATGGCTACGTAAAGGGAATTCTGTCTCACCTCTTGAGGATTTGCAAGGTAAGTGGCTAAGTACGCTTGCTTACCGAAGGAAAAGTCTAGGTAAGTCCAATGATGTTTTTCTCTACCTATGCCAAGGCTCAAAAGGTCCGAAGAGGATACAACGTTTCCAGGTTCGCTTCTGTTTATAAAATGTCTGTAGGTAAAATTCCAGCCTTCTTGATAATAAGTAAAACCTAAGCCTATGACTAAGTCTTTGTGCACATCGTGGTACTTTATATAAGAAAGTCCCAGAGAAGGCACTAAGTTTCTTCTTTCTCCTATCTTAAAATTGAACTCGTGGTCGAGTCTGTATTTGGGGATATAAACAGATTTAGTTCCAAAAGAAAATGATGAGTATGTATAAAGCCAATCTGTCCAGTCTTTATATGCACCACCCCAAAGTAAGGCTGCTTCACCTTCCTTTCTGGAAAAGGAATAGCCTCCTATAAAATAGGTAAAGTCAGGCTTTGGTTTATGAAAGAAGGTGAAACCTCCAGTTTTCCAGCTTCCATATATACTTTTTGGAGATAGAGCTTCATAAGAAGCTCCCATTTCAACCCTCTTATAGCCATCAAGAGAAAACCCTAATTCAGTAAGTATTACAAAGATCAAACTCCCCAATAAAATTCTTGCAATCATAGAGGTTTCCTCCATACCCGTCCTTTTTATAATCCCTTACCATACTTATAAACTGCTCACATCTATATAGAGAAAGAATTCTCTCTGTAGCAAGTCCATCACCGTATGGATTGACTTTATTGGCAAGCTGATTCTTTAAAGTTTCATTTTTATAAACCCTTTTGAACTCCCTGACTATTCTTTCTTCGTCCCTTCCTACCAAAATGCTAAAACCTGCTTCGTAGGCCTCTATTCTTTCTGTCACATCTCGTAGCACAAGCACAGGCTTTTTAAATGTAGGCGCTTCCTCTTGAATTCCTCCGGAGTCTGTGAGGATCACCTCTGAATCTCTCATAAGTAAGACTGTTTGAGTGTAAGAGAGGGCCTCTGTCAGAATTAAGTTGTTTGGGATGTGTGTCATCTCTTCAAAAACAGTTTTTCTAACTTGGGGGTTTCTGTGCAAAGACCATATGAACAACACTTCTGGGTACTCCTTTGCAAGCCGCTTTACTGCCCTGCATATGTTTCTCAGTGGATCTCCAAAGCTCTCTCTCCTGTGTGAAGTGATCAGAACCTTATCCTTACCTTTAAGGTTTTCTGCATCAATATTTAAAAGATTTGCAAGCATGTCATACTCTCTCTCTTCGTTCATATATTCCAATGCTAAATAAAGAGCGTCTATCACTGTATTCCCAACTATGAATATTCTATCCTCTCTTTTCCCTTCTGCGGTCAAATTTTCATAGGCTCTCTTGGTTGGTGCCAGGTAGACATCTGCAATGTCATCAGTCAAAACTCTAAACATCTCCTCTGGAAAGGGAGAGAACCTGTTCTTGCTCCTCAGCCCAGCTTCCAAGTGAATTAGAGGAGTTTTTTCTAAAAAGGTTGCAAAGGATACAGCAAAGGTTGTTAATGTATCACCCTGAACCATAACAATATCTGGTTTTTCTCTCTTTAAAACATTCCTGCTATGAAGGGATATGCATTGAAAGTTGTAAAGCAAGTCAGGGTTTTGGCATTCAAGGGTGTAATTAGGCTTTATTTTAAAAAGGTCAAGAACAGGTTCTAAAAGTTCTTTGTGTTGTCCAGTGTTTAAAACCACTGTGTTTTCAGACTTTTTAATGATAGGTGTTAGTTTTACAGCTTCTGGTCTGGTTCCAAAGGCTATTAAGGTTTTCATTATTTTTTAGATCATTATACTAAGCTATACTGATGATGTCAATTCTCTTTGCGTACTTGTAAAGGAGAAGCTTTTTGAGGTCTTTTGGGATGTTTGAACTCTCTATAAGCTTTTTAGCATCTTCTCTTGCAATATAAAGCATGTTTCTATCCTCTTCCCTTGCCAAGTTGGCCACTGTAAAACCAAAGTATCCTGATTGGGAAACACCCATAAGCTCACCTGGACCTCTCAATCTTAGGTCCTCTTCAGCTATTTTGAAACCATCGTTTGTTTTTACAAGGACGCTAAGCCTCTTTATGGCTTCTGCCTCAGTTTTTTTTACCTCATCGGGCACAACAAGAAAGCAGTACCCCTGTCTTTCTGACCTTCCTACCCTCCCTCTGAGTTGGTGTATCTGTGACAGTCCAAACCTATGAGCTGATTCTATGAGCATGACTGTTGCCGATGGAACGTCAACGCCTACCTCAACGACTGTTGTGGATACTAGAATGTCTCCATCCTTTTTGAACTCCTCCATTATAGTTCTTTTCTCAGCATCCTTTAATCTTCCATGCATCAGCAGAACCTTCTTGTCATTGAAGAAGGACTTCCATTTCTCATACTCAACAGTGGCAGCTTTTAGCTCAAGCTTATCAGATTCCTCTATAAGGGGATAGATAACGTACACCTTGCTCCCCTTGTTTATCTCATTACGCATGAAGTTTGTGTACTTTTCGGCTTCGCTTTCAAAGAATAATTTAGTAATTATAGGCTTCCTTCCCTCTGGCATCTGGTCAAGAAGTGAAACATCTAAGTCTCCATAAAGGGAAAGGGCAAGGGTTCTTGGTATTGGTGTGGCACTCATTACTAAACAGTGGGGATAAAAACCTCCCCCTTTCTCCAGGAGCAGCTTCCTCTGCATAACGCCAAATCTATGCTGTTCATCTACGACAACAAAGGCAAGGGATCTAAAACTAAGCTCCTCTTGAAGCAGGGCATGAGTACCTATAAGAACATTTATGTCCCCTCTGGCTACATGTCTGTAAATGCTATCTCTTGCAGAACCTCTAACTGAGCCTGTTAGCAATCCTACGCCTATACCAGCAAACCCAAGGAATTTTTTAAAGTTATCGTAATGCTGATAAGCCAGTATTTCCGTTGGTGCCAGTATAGCACTCTGATGTCCTTCTTTTGCCAATATGTAAGCTACAGCCATAGCCACGACTGTTTTTCCACTTCCCACATCTCCCTGTAGCAATCTGTTCATAGGTCTTCCACTGCTAAGGTCTTTGAGTACCTCACCTATCGCTCTTTCCTGTGCTTGTGTCAAGCGGAAGGGAAGTTTGGATAAGAAATCTTCAAGGTGTCTTTCCCCATCTTTTATAACAACCGCTGGAAGCTTTTGGGTTTCCTTTCTTTTTAACCCTAAGGCCAGTTGGAATAAAAAGAGCTCATCATATATTAACCTTCTTTGAAAGGGTAAGCGAAAAGCGTTGAGGTCTTCCTCGCTTCCATCTAAAGGTTTGTGTACCATAAAAAGGCTCTCCCCTATTTTAGGAAAGTTATGCTTTTCCAGTATCTCCTTTGGCATGTATTCTGGGATGTGCTTTGTCTCTTCAAGGAGCTTTTCTATTATGTTTCTTATTCTCCTGTGTCTGGTTTTTGATGATGTGTTTTCTCCCTTCGACCTTATGTAATAAAAAGGTAGTATCTTTCCAAATTCTCCATCTTTGGTTATTATCTCAGGATGCACCATATACTTCTCTCCTTTGAACTCTTTTAGTCTACCATAAACTACCACATGGCTTCCCTCTCTGAACTGATAGAGGGGTCTCTCATCCTTGAACCTAAATCGTAAGTAGAGAGTTCCTGTGCCATCTTCACACTTTACAAAGGCAGGATACTTCTCTCGTGGGTCGTAGCCCTTTCCTACTACCTTTAATCTCAGTGCAGCTCTTTGTCCAGGTATCGTTGTTCTTATAGAGGTGTTTGTTCTCCTGTCCTCGTACCTTACCGGTATGTACCAAAGAGCAGAGTAAAGGTCTTTTATTCCAAGGCTTTCTAGTGTTTTTTTCTCTTCTTTCTTCAAAAGGCTCATGTTTTCCACGCTTATAAAGAAGCTCTCTATGGGCTTTTTCTCGTAAAGGTCAAAATTGACTGTTAAAAAAGAGGGGGGTCTTTTGATCTGTTCTTTTACACTCTTTAAAATGGCTATCTTTTTCTCTATGCTCAGCTTGTCAAACTCCTTTAGCATACTAAGGTGTACCTGGTCTAAATGGTCTTTGAGAAGGTTAAAAAGGTAAAGACCTACACCTATGCTTCTTTTGAGCTTTAGGTAGTTTTGGCTTTCAAGCTCTTGAATAAACTTTTCTGCCTTTTCAAGCCTTTCCATCTTTAAAAGCGGGCGACGGGACTTGAACCCGCGACCTTCTGCTTGGGAAGCAGACGCTCCACCACTGAGCTACACCCGCTTATTATTAAATTATATATAGCTTTTGTTCCAGTATGTACTCTTCTACCTTTTCTGGTACTAGCCATTTTATGCTTCTGCCTTCTTTTAGCCTCTTTCTTATCTCGGTAGAAGAAACATCCACATTCCTCGTTCTTAGTATTATAAAATCCTTTCCGGGCTTTAGATGTGGAAAGATCTCTCTTATGTACCTTTTAACTTTCTCCGCCTTTCCTTCTCTGTCTGCTATCACGAAGGTGGCCATATTTACAAGCTCATGCGGCTCTTTCCACATATGAAGCGTAAGCATGCTGTCTGCACCCACAAGGAATGCTGGCTTTCTACCAAAAAGCTTGAGAAGTTCCCTTGCTGTATCCACCGTATAGGATACACCACCCCTCTCTATCTCCATCTTGCTCACTTCAAAGATAGGCTCTCCTCTTATGGCAATGTTTAGCATGGCAAGCCTATCTTTTGGGCTTGCTCTATGAGCTTCCTTAAGGGGTGCCTGATAAGCTGGAATAAAAACAACTTTTTCCAATCTTAGCTCTTCTGCTATATCCCTTGCAGTTATGAGATGTCCTATGTGAATTGGGTCAAAGCTTCCACCGAAGAATATAAGATTCATGTTTAGATTATTTTTACCTCGTTCTTAGGGTTTGCCGATCCTCTCAGCAAACCTTTCTCTATTGCCTTTATGATGGTTTGGGATGCTTTTCTGTCTCTAAACCTCATAAAGTGATGGAATAGAACTCCAGAAGCCTCAAGCCCAAGCCCCTTGCTCTTTAGCACTTTACTTTCAAAGTCCCCAAGTTCAAGCGTATCCATGAACCTGTTTTTTCTGTTCAGAGTCCTGTCTTTTGGAACACCCACAAACTGATAACCGCATACTCTGCTATCCTTAAGAAAGACCTTTATAAGATAGTTTTCGTACTCTACTGTAAAGGAGCTTTCTGCGTCCTCAAAAGTTCCACCACTTCCAGCCGTTATGCTTCTCGTTTTTACAGCGTTGTAATCAACCAAGCCTGGGTTTTTGACTTTAATGCCAGCCATGTTGTACCCAGCTATGGCTCCGCTTTGCTGAGCTGCTGGGAAGAGGGCTATCCATCTGTAATTTCCCAAAGCATCCTTTCCAGAGCATACATCACCGGCTGCATAAACATCTGGGTCCGAAGTCCTCTGATGCTCGTCCACTAAAATCCCTCCAACAACCCTGTTCTTTGCCTCATCTATATGAAGTTTTATGTCTGTATCTTGAACGAGGTAAGTCCTTGGTCTTACGCCAGTAGAGAGTATTACCATATCGGCTTTTATAAACTTCCTTTGGTCTGTTCCGTTTTTTACAACCTCAACAGCTTCTACCCATCCGTCCTCTCCGTGTATGGCTAAAACTTGATGGTTCAAATAGAACTCTATACCCTCCTCTTGTAAGTACCTCATATACCTGTCAGCCATGTAACTGTCAAGCATTCTGGGGAGAACTCTATCGAAGAACTCTACAACATAAACCTCAAGCCCCATATGTTTTAAAGTTTCTGCATCCTCAACCCCAATGGGTCCTGCTCCCACAATGACAGCTCTGCTCACTTTACCAGAAGTTATCCACTCTCTTATCCTTTTTGCGTCGTATATGTTCTTTGCAGTAGTCACGCCACCAAGCTCCCTTCCTTGGATATGTGGTATGAAGCTTGAGGCACCGGCCGCTATCAGACACTTGTCATAAGGTATCTCCTCACCCTTCGTTATAACAACCTTTCTTTTGTTGTCAATGCTGAGCACTTCCTTTCTTGGCCTGAAATCTACCCTGTACCTTTCGTAAAAAGAATAGCCACCCTTGTAAAAGAGAGCATCCTCGCTTATGTCCCCCCTTATGACGTTTTCCATACAGTTTGGTGCGTAAGTTGGGTACTCTTCGTCTGAAAGCATTATTATATCTGAGCTTTCATCCACCTTTCTGAAGGCTTCAACAGCACTGGCAGCGGCAGGTCCATTTCCAACTATTACAACTCTCATAGGTTTTTAATTATAAACTCGTTAAAATTAATTTTATGAGGTTCTATGGAGTAGCTTCTGAGGAAAGGGTCAAAGAGATAATAGAAAGCATAGAGAATGGTGTCTGGTTCTTTGAAGACACAAAGCATGGGTCTAAGGAAAGGTTAGAGCATCGTAGGGTAAAGGAGAAGCTAAGAGAAATACTGCTTGAAATTCAAAGTTGGAAATCAAGCATGAGTTTGCTTCCTAAGAACACAATATTTATTTTTGTGCACGAACCATCTTGTCCAAGAGCCTTTAAAATTTATGATACTACTTCCCTGGGATGTTCTTCTGAGCTATCACCACCAAGATGGAAAGTTTACATGGATGGTGTAGAAATATGATCTTTATTGACAGAATCTAGATATTAATTAAGTTAAAAAATAAGTTAAAATAGTAGTTCCTCTTAGAGGTGTATGGGAATGAGAGAGTATGATTCTTGTGGAGTAGGATTTGTATGTAACATAAAGGGAGAAGCTAGCAATAAGATAGTCAGATGGGGCATAGAGGCTGTCAAAAACCTTACACACAGGGGTGCAATAGGGGGTGATGGAAAAACTGGAGACGGTGCCGGTATTCTTATAGGCATACCAAGGAAGTTCTTTGCTGACTATATAAAGGATAATGGACTCAATACTGATGTAGAAAATCTGGCAGTTGGTGTTTTTTTCTTGTACGAGGATGTGAGAAGTCAGATAGAGAGTTATGTTAATGATTCTCCCTTTAAGCTTGTAGCGTGGAGGGAGGTCCCTGTAGAAAAGTCAGCCGTAGGTGAGACTGCTCTCAAGGTCATGCCTAAAATATTCCATCTTTTACTGGATACCAGCCATGTTGAGGAGGAGAAAAGAGAAGTTCAGCTTTACTTACTGAGAAGGCTTATAGAAAGGGACAAGAAGATAAATGAAAAGGTTTATATAGCTTCCCTTTCTTCCAGAACTATGGTTTACAAGGGTATGATGGTTGCCTTTCAGCTTGACAACTTCTATATAGACCTAAAGGATGAGAGGATAGAATCTCACTTCTGTCTATTTCATCAGAGATACTCAACAAACACTTTCCCCAACTGGAAGTTGGCCCAACCCTTTAGGTGTTTGGCTCACAACGGAGAGATAAACACAATACAAGGAAACAGAAATTGGATGAACGCCCTTCAGAATGAACTTGAGCATGAGGTCTTTGGGGAAAATATAAAGCTCATAAGACCTCTTGTTTCTTATGATGAAAGCGATTCCGCATCCCTCGATAGAGTCTTTGAGCTTATGTGCCTTGTTGGATACTCTCCAGAACATTCTATAAATATGCTTATACCTCCAGCATGGGAGATGATGCCTAACATTCCAAGCCATGTAAAGGCTTTCTTTGAGTTTCAATCCCTCTTGATGAAGCCTTGGGATGGTCCCGCATCTGTGGCCTTTACTGATGGAAAGGTGATAGGAGCTCATCTGGACAGAAATGGGCTAAGGCCTGCAAGATATGTACTTACTGCTGATGGTTTTTTGGTTCTGGGGTCTGAGGTAGGTATAGTAGATTTAGAGAGTAGGAAATTGAAAGAGAAAGGGAGACTTGGTCCTGGAGACACATTGCTTGTAGATTTCAAGACTGGGGAGATTAGAAAGACAGACACTATACTGAAGGAGCTTTCATCAATAAAACCCTACGCTGAGTGGTTAAGCAAACACCTTGTTAGACTATCGCAGATAGTAAAAGAAAGCACAGTAGAGGAACCGCAGGAAGACCCAGATAGGATAAGAAAGCAGGTAGCTTTTGGCTACACTCAGGAGGAGATAAAGAACGTCCTTTCTTACATGGCTGAAGAGGGTAAGGAGCTTACCTTCTCTATGGGAGATGATGCTCCAATTCCACCACTCTCAGAGAGACCACCTTTGTTATTTAGGTACTTCAAGCAGAGGTTTGCCCAGGTTACCAACCCACCCATAGACCCCATAAGAGAAAGGTCTGTGATGTCTTTGAGGATGAACTTGGGACACAAAAGAAACTTTCTCAAAGAAACGGAGATACATGCGAGACGTTTTCAGATAGATAGCCCTATACTCCTACCTTACCAGTTAAAAGCCATAGAAGGTCAGAAACACTTCAAAGTCGTTAGAATTCCTATGACCTACCCAAAGGAGAGAAGTTACTGTGTTGTTGAGCTTCAGGACCTTGCCGGTGAGAGAAGAATAACGGATATGCTCCATGATGCTCTGTACGAAGGTATTCAGATATGCGACCTTAGATTGGGTATGGAGATACTCTGCAGGCGGGTGGAGGATGCCATAAGGGAAGGGGCTGAACTAATAATACTCTCTGATAGGAACGTTTCCAAGTACAGACTTGCTATACCGAGCCTTCTTGCTGTTTCTGGTGTCTTCAAATGGCTCTCAGATAGGGGGCTTTCTACAAAAGTTTCTCTCATAGTGGAGACTGGAGAGGCACGGGACAGCCATCACATGGCATGCCTTATAGGTTACGGAGCATCTGCCATCTATCCTTATCTGGCTTATGAGACCATCTATGAAATTTGTAAGTCTGGAGATATAAAAGTCCCTTACGAACGAGCCTTGCTCAATTACAAGAAGGCTCTTGAGGATGGATTGCTCAAGATAATGTCCAAGATGGGTATATCTACGCTCAACTCTTATCAAGGGGCTAAGATATTCGATGCTGTGTGTCTAAACAGAGATTTTGTAGAAGAGTACTTTCCTGGCACACCAGTAACCGTTGAAGCTGATGGAATATTTGAAGTTCAAGAAAGCTTGCTCAAAAGACACAGTGCTGGTTTTGACGCAGAAAAACCCCAGCTTGACTACGGTGGAGATATGAAGTTCAGGAAAAGCGGGGAATGGCATGCATGGTCTCCCTTTGTAGTAAGGGCACTTCATAAATTCTTAGAATCAAAAGATTACGAGGATTACAGAAGCTTTTCTCAAATAGCCAACGAAGAGCATCCAACCTTCATCAGACACCTCTTAACATACAAGGAGGCGGGGAAACCTATACCCATAGAGGATGTGGAACCTGTGGAAAGTATATTGAAGAGGTTTGTAACAGGCGGTATGTCTTTGGGAGCTCTCTCTCCAGAGGCTCACGAGATAATTGCAGAAGCTTGCAACAGGCTTGGTATGAGAAGTAACTCGGGAGAGGGTGGAGAAGACCCAGAAAGGTACTGGACCATTAGAAACTCGGCCATAAAACAGGTTGCAAGCGGTAGGTTCGGAGTCACACCCACGTATCTCGCTTCAGCTAAGGATTTAGAGATAAAGATAGCCCAAGGTGCAAAGCCCGGAGAGGGGGGACAGCTTCCTGGACACAAGGTTAGCGAATATATTGCAAAGCTCAGGCATGCTCAACCCGGTATAACGCTCATATCGCCACCACCCCATCACGACATATACTCCATAGAGGATTTAGCCCAGCTTATAAACGACCTGAAGGAAGCAAACCCACAGGCGAGGGTTTGTGTAAAGTTGGTTGCAGAGACTGGTGTTGGTACCATTGCCGCTGGAGTTGCAAAGGCTTACGCGGACATAGTTCAAATAAGCGGAACTGAGGGTGGTACCGGAGCAAGCCCATACTCTTCCATAAAGAACGCAGGAAATTATTGGGAGATAGGACTTGCAGAAACGCAGAAAGTTCTTATGGAAAATGGTCTTAGAGATAAGGTAAGGATAAGGGTGGATGGTGGTATGAGGACTGGGAAGGACGTTATAGTGGCTGCACTTCTTGGAGCAGAAGAGTTTGGCTTTGGGACAGCTGCCATGCTTGCCGAAGGTTGTGTGATGGCAAGGATGTGCCATACCAATCAATGCCCTACTGGAGTGGCAACGCAGGACCCCAAGTACAGGGAGAAGTTCAAAGGAAAGGTTGAAGATGTTATGGCTTACTTTAGAGCTGTAGCCCAAGAAGTTAGGGAGATACTGGCAAAAATGGGTTTTAGAAGACTTGATGATATAATAGGAAGGAGGGACTTGCTTGATATAAAGACCTTTGAATCTTTTCCAGGTTCAAAAAGGGTAAAGCTTAAAGAGTTTCTTAAGGATACCTATCCACAAGATGGAGCACTGAGATGCATGACGGATAAAAACGAAAGTCCAAGGACCTCTTCCAACGAGCAGATACTCAGTGATATTCTACCTTACATAGAGAGAGGAGAAAAAGTTTTCAGAGAGTACACTATTAGGAATACAGACAGAAGCGTGCCAGTCAGACTAAACTATTACATAGCACTCAAGTACGGAGATGGGGGATTGCCTGAAGATACGATAAACATAACCTTTAGAGGAACTGCAGGACAGAGCTTTGGAGCTTTTAATCACAGGGGTGTTTCTCTGACTCTCATGGGCGATGCCAACGACTATGTGGGTAAAGGTATGTACGGGGGTAGAATAGTGATAAGGACTGGTGAACCAGATGACACACAAAACCACGTTACAATGGGAAACACGTGTCTCTATGGTGCCACTGGTGGCGAGCTTTACGCTGCAGGTAGAGCTGGGGAGAGGTTTGCAGTTAGGAACAGCGGGGCTTTGGCAGTCATAGAAGGCGTTGGGCTTCACTGCTGTGAATACATGACTGGTGGAATGGTGGTTGTTCTCGGAGAGGTGGGTTACAACGTTGGTGCTGGTATGACTGGCGGATACGCGTACATCTTAGACGAAAATATCCACAGTAAGATAAACCCATCCTATGTCATTGCAAGGAAATTAAAGCATGAAGCAGAAATCAGGGAACTTCTTTCTGTCGTCCAGAAGCATTACTCTTACACCAAGAGTGAGTGGACAAAGTACATAATTGACAACTGGGAAGAATTTGTTGAGAGGTTTTACAAAGTACTGCCCATAGAACAGTGCAAAAGGAATGTGTACGGAGAAACGGACGAGTGTGAAGTGGAGCTGACCCCTGAGAAGAAAGCTTAACATAGCATCCTTTGCCCTTTACGATGCAGGGGAAACCATACTTGGTGCCCTTGTGTACTCTACCTTTTTCCCTCTTTTCATAACAAAATACGTTGACACTAAAGTTTATTCGTTAGTTTATGGAACTGCATTCTTGTTGTCCTTTTTTGTGGCCTTATACCTTGGGAAGATAGCAGACAGGTATGGGATCAGAAAAGCTTTTTTTGTTAGCTTTAGCCTCACAACAACCCTTCTGGGCATGTCCCTTACCCCTCTGGCAGAAACTCCCCTTTTGGCTCTTTGCCTTTACTCTCTTATGACCATCTCCCATCAGCAGGCTCTTGTGTTCTATAACTCTATGCTGCTATCCTTCGAAAAGAAAGGTATGGCTTCAGGGTTTGGTGTGGCTATGGGATATGTGGGTTCTGCCGTAGCTCTTATTTTTCTTGCAAGGTACATGAGAATTCCTTACGTTTTCCTTCAGTCATCCATGATCTTCTTTTTGCTCTCTCTTCCATCCCTTCTGTTACTTGAAAACCCACCCATAAAAGAGAAGATACTTCTCAGGGAGATATTCAAGGATAAAAGGTTCATCTACACGGTTTTGTCCATCCTCTCCCTTACAGAGGTTGCAAACACTTTAATAGCTATGATGGGCATTTACCTTAAGAAGGTCTATGGGCTTGTTGATACAGAAATTTACAGGATAATAGGACTATCGGCAGTTGGTGGAGTTCTTGGCGGTCTTTTTTTTGGCAGGTTGATAGATAGGGTCGGTGTTTATGCTCTTTTCCCCTTTGGTTTTCTCCTTTGGTCTATGTTCCTTTCCTTTTTGTACATTGTACCAAGAGATCTCATACTTTTAATAGGCCTTTTTGGTGGTTTCTCTTTGGCACACCTTTGGACCACATCCAGGGTTTTGATTCTTGAAGCTTTTCCAAAGGCTCAGGCCTCTGTTAGGCTCTCCTTTTTGTCTCTTACAGAACGCATAGCTTCTACTACTGGGCTTTTTGCATGGTCCTTTTTCCTCACTCTCACAGGGGATAACTACAAGCTTTCTGCTCTTTTGATGCTCATCTTCCCCCTCCTTGGTGCCTTTCTCTTTATAAAAAGGTAGGGGCAAAGCCCCTTAAATTCTCCTAATTATCTTTCTTGTCATTATGCCAAAGGGTACAAGAAGCCAGGCTATTAAAGAAAGGGCATTACCAGTACCCAAGCTACATCCACCCCCACCAGAACCAACAGATGGAAGTGTAGGGGGTGTGGTAGGTGGATTGGCAACAGCTACTTGGGCAGTCATAGGGACGGTTATAACCTGAGCCTGCGTATCAAATACAAGAACTCCACCCAAAGTTCCCCTTGCTGCAAGCGGAGGGGAGAAGCTTACAGCTACCGAACAAACCTCTCCAGGTCTTAGCTTGTATGCTCTTAAAGATGTTGGCGGTGGTGGCGGTGATGTCGTTGGTGGGATGCAAGCAGTACCGTTGGAAATATACCCATCATTGCACGTGCATCCTACCATGCTTACAGAGAATCCACTCCCGGCTGCATCGACGTTGAACTCAAGAACGGAGGAAGTTATATTCCTAACGACTAGAACCTTACCAACGCTTGAGAATCTTGGAACACTACCAAAGTCAATGGAATCATTGCTCAAGCTCAAAAAGTTCTGCGATGCTGGGCCACCTCTTCCCACCAAGGTCCTCTCTATGGGATTTCCTAAGGGCGGTGCTACTATGACCCTTCCAGTAAAAACACCAGCGGTAAAGGGCTGAAATCTTACAACAACGTTACAATTGACAGTTTGACCTTCTATGCATGTTGTAGGACAGGAAGAATCAGAAAGAGAAAAGTATGTGCCGGAGACACTAACCAGGGACGTGGGAAGGTTTATGGTTTCACCGGGGATTGCATTCCCATTGTCTGGACACGTAAAGGACACGTTCACAAACCTGTCTATAAAACTGCCTAGGGGAACTGTTCCAAAATCAATATCTGCAGCTGGTATCCTCCCTTTTCCTCTTAGGAATATACCAACGTTGGATGGTTGATTTCCTGGTCCACCGTTTGCATCGTTTATTTTTACAGTCCCAAAGTAGTCCTTGTCAGACTGAGGGGAGAAGGACAGACTAAGCTCACAGTAGTTGCTCACACAATCGTTAGTGTTGTCAGCTGAAAAGTTCAGTGTCGCACCATTGCAGTTTGTAGTTATGATCCCGTAGGCTGGTATGTCTCCAACGGGATTCTCTATCAGATTAAAGGCTGGATTGAAAAGAAAGAGAGGATTACCGCTGGCATTGCATATCCTAACAGTCTTAAATGTGTTATTACCTATGTCCACATCACCAAAGTCGCATATAAACCTGGAAGGGTCGCATCCAGATCCTGATATTTTGACTGCCACACCTATACCTCCAAGGTCCACAATAGCTGTATTTTGCGTATTGCACGAGGAAGAATCCCCATCATCATCGTAAACTACAGCAAGAGTTCCAGTGTATGACATCTTCTGCCTTGGTTCAAACCTTACAGATAAAGTACAAGAATCACCGTAGCCTAAGCTTCTCCCCGTACAATTATCGGCAACTATTTTAAAGTTTTCAAAACCTGATGGTATTGATGTACCGCATATCCTAAGAGGTCCTGCTGTCTGGTCACCTATGTTGGTAATGGCAAAGTCTGTCGTTTTAGTAGTGTCTATAGTAGTAGGTCCGTATCCGTAAGGAGAGGATGGAAATATCCTTATTTGGGGCTGTAGAGAGAAAGAAATGCCAAAGGCTACAAACAACGCTGTCAAAGCAATGTACCTTTTCATCCCACTACCTCCTTATACAGTCTTGGCTATCTGCCACACAATCTGTTGCACCGCAGGCATTACCCTGGTTATAGTCTGAAAACTCTATGTTAAAGGATGCCCTTACTACTTTGGCCCTTCCGGTGAGAACCTCCCTTCCATGAAGCTCAAGCACGGCGTTATATATGCAGTTATCTAAGGGTGATACACAGTACTGGCTGAGGACGCTTGCCTTCCAAGCCGCTAAACTGATCACAAGCCCCGTAATCTCCACTTCGCTATCCGGTGGGACCGTTATGCCAGTGAGCTGTGCAAAGGGTGTGGCAAATATCTGTCTACATTCTGGAGCTCCCTCACAGGTGTTGTTGGATACTGCATTGCTCCATATCACCCTATAGCTATCAAAGTAAACGGGTGATGGGTTAGATGTGACAGGATTTCCTGCAGCATCCTTTATGGTTTCGCTCTTAATCTTTATGTTAATGGCATCGTCCTGAAAGGATACACTGCATATCTGACCAGCCTGTCCTACCCAGATCAATGTGTCACTGTTTACCTTGGTAGGGGTTAAGCTCGTTATGCCAACAAGCACTGTATCAAAGCTACCGTAAATGTCAGAACCACTCCCACCACCACAAGAATACATCATTGCTGTCAAGCAAAGAAGAGCTATCTTCTTCATATCCTCCTCCTTAAAATATATGGGTATAGTATAACACAGCATAATGTTTAATATGTCATAAACTATTAAACCTGGAATGAGAATAGCGATCGTTCATGATTGGCTTGTTTCTTATGCAGGAGCAGAAAAAGTACTAGAGGAGATATATAAACTTTTCCCTTCCACTATTTACACCCTTTTGTACAATAAGGAAGCCTTCAAAGAAAGCCCACTGGGTCAAGCAGATATTAATACCTCATTCATACAGAAGCTTCCCAAACCAACAAAATGGTACAGATACTATCTGCCGCTTTTTCCGATGGCTATAGAAGACTTTGACCTCTCACACTATGACCTAATAATTTCCTCTTCCCACGCTGTAGCGAAGGGAATTCTGAGAAACGCTAAACAGACCCATATATGCTACTGTCATACACCTATGAGGTATGCATGGGACCTTTATCATCAGTACTTAAAAGAATTAAACCTCAGCAAGGGTGTGAAGGGTTTTTTTGCTAAGTTCTTTTTACATTACATAAGACTTTGGGATTATTCAAGCTCTCAAAGAGTGGACTACTTTATAGCCAACTCTAATCCTGTTGCGGATAGAATAAGGAAGGTCTATGGAAGGCATGCGGAAGTTATACATCCACCCGTTGATATAGATCATTTTAGTATAGCTGCCAACAGAGAAGATTACTACATAACAGTTTCAAGGCTAGTGCCTTACAAGAGAGTGGACCTGATAATAAAAGCCTTTTCTGTCCAAAAAGGAAAAAAACTGCTGATTGTAGGAGATGGACCTGAGTATAAAAAGCTAAAGGAAATAGCTTCTAAAAACATAGAGTTTCTAGGAAGTCTAAAAAATGATGAGTTAAAAGAGTATCTTATGAAGGCAAGGGCTTTTGTTTACATGGGAGAGGAGGATTTTGGTATAGCCATGGTTGAAGCCCAGGCTTGTGGCTTACCTGTGATAGCTTACGGTTTTGGCGGCGCAAAAGATATAATTAAAGATAGAATAACTGGAGTCTTATTCTATGAGCAAAGCGAGGATGCACTCTTAGAAGCATTAGACTTTTTTGAAAAAAACGAAGAGAAGTTTTTGCCGGAAAGAATAAGGGAAAGGGCCAAAAGGTTCAGCAAAGAAGTCTTTAGGGAAAAGTTCAAAGCTTTTGTTGATAGAGTAGTCAACGAGACGAGCTAACTAATTCCTCAAACAGTTTTACGTGTTTCTTCCTCGAATCTTCCCAAGAGAAGAGTTTAGCTCTTTCCAATCCCATATTCCTTAGCTTTCCCCTTATTCCTTCCTCATGCCAAACCTTATAAAGAGCCCCCGCTAGATCATCTACGTTGTATGGGTCTACGTAGTAGGCGGCATCCCCGCATACCTCTGGAAGTGATGAGATTTTTGAAGCTATCACAGGACATCCGCAGGCCATAGCCTCAAGAGCAGGAAGCCCAAATCCTTCGTAAAGGGATGGGAAGGTAAGTGCTATAGCCCCAGAGTAAAGGTATGGGAGGTCTTCCAAAGGTACATAGTCAAGGAACTTCACCTTTCTCCCCAATCCCTTACCTTTTGCCAGCTGTTCTATCTTAGGATAGAATCTTTCATCTTTTTTACCAGCTATAACAAGTTGAAGGTCAGAGTTTAATCTATCAAAGGCTTCTATAAGCCTGTTTAAGTTTTTATGAGGTCTCATATCACCAACGAAGAGGAAATACTCTTTGAGGTTGTATTTTTTCTTTACCTTCTCTGGGTCCTTCGGAGAAAAACGACCCTTATCGTACCCTGGATGTATAACATAAACAGGTTTATCATACGTATGGTAGTACTCTATCAAGTCTTTTTTTGTATTTTCAGAAACGCAGACTACAGCACTAGAGTTATTCAAAATAAAAGGCAGGAAGTGAGCAAAGTAGTATTTCAATCTTTTAAAATGCTGAGGGAACTTTACGGCTATCAGGTCGTGTACTGTTATCACCTGCTTGGTTTTTATCAAGGGCAAAACAACACCCTCATGAACTGTGGAGAAAAGTATATCTGGTCTCTCTATAAGAGTGTAAGCCCAAAGGAAGCTCTGTTCCCATCCTATACGAAAAAAATGTCCAAATGTACCATTTCTTGGGTCAAGATAAGAAGATGTTCTTATAAACTTTTGACTTGCCTTATGCTTGAAATGGGTGTTTCCAGAGAAAACCTTTACATTATCGAGCTCCTTCAGAAGTTCTCTTATTATGTTCTCTGTGTATATACCCAAACCAGTTGGTGTATAATAGAGGTGCGTTCCATTTACAAAAAGTTTCATGCATCAATCTGCGTTTGATATATCCTTTGCTTCTCCTTCTCCTCCCTCTTTTCCATCTGCCCCGTAAGATATGATAAGGTAATCTACTCCTTTCTCCTTAGTCTTTGGATCATCCGGACCAAAGTAGTGGTAAGGATTCATCCATGGGTCGAGAGGGAGCTTGTTCCCTTTTACATAAGGACCCTTCCACAAGTTTTCTGGAACACCTTCAGGCTTTCTTATCAGAGCTTCAAGCCCCTCCTGAGTTGTAGGATATCTTCCCACATCAGCCCTAAAGAGGTCTACGGCCGTTGATAGCATAGCTATCTGCTGTCTTGCTATCTTTTCCTTAGACTCTGTGAGTTTTCCTACAAGCCTTGGTGCCACAAGAGCAGCAAGAAGGCCTATTATAATAACAACTATAAGGATTTCTATGAGAGTAAAACCCCTTTTCATAGCATTACTAATTATATCACAGCAGTTAACCTTTCAGAAAATCCATTAGTATCTTAGCATGGTCAAAGACCAGCTTGTCAAAAGGCAATTCCTCAAGCTTAAAAATGTAAACCTTTTTTGCATCATCTCCAGCCTTTGGCTCCCCCGTCGCATCCGTTAAAAAGACTAAGGAGACCACATGAAACCTTGGGTCTCTCTTTGGGTCCGAATAGATACCAAAAAGTCTCCTTATGCTTACATCAAGTCCTGTCTCCTCTTTTGCTTCCCTTATAAGAGCTTGCTCTACCCTTTCCCCAACCTCTACAAAACCACCCGGTAGTGCAAAACCATGAGGAGGATAAAGTCTCTCTATCAGGACAACACCCTTGAAACTTTCACCATCCCAGAGCCTTATGATGGCATCAACGGCTAAAAATGGGGTTTTGGGTGGATTCATAAAAATGAAGTATAACATGACTTAGCTCATTGATACTAGCTTCAGATATTTATAAAATTGAAATCCAATCTTAATATAGGGGGTGCGTTATGAACATCGTTGTCTTAGGCGGTCACGACAGGATGAGACCCAGGGTAGAGGAGCTATCAAAGCGATACAGAATTAAATTAAAGTTTATAAATCAGGAGACGGAGCAGAGTATTGACAGTGCTCTTGCCTGCGCCGATTGGGTGATAATTTTTACAGGTCTTGTGGGGCACAACATGGTCAAGCTTGCTAAGAGCTATGCCAAGGGAAGGTGTATATTTTGCCACTCTCATGGTACATGTAGCTTGGAGAGGGAAATAAAAAGGCTTGTTGAGTTATGATAAATTTTTAACATAAATCTTGCAAGAAGTCTCCATCCTCTATAGGGTGGAGATGAATTGCACTTGATAAGAAGTCAGTTTCGGAATATAATTATTTCCATAAAACAGGTAAAATTAGATAGCAAGTTGAAAGCATACAGATATAGGATATATCCAAGCAAAGGACAAAAGGATTTTTTAGAGAAGACCTTCGGATGCGTAAGGTTTTATTGGAATAAAGCGTTAGAAATAAAACTAACCGTATTCAAAGAAAACAAAGGAAAACCAAAAGAAGAGAAAAAGCCTATACCACAAGTTTTGCCAGCAAGTTTGAAAAAAGATTATCCATTTTTGAAAGAAGTAGATAGCCTTTCACTTGCTAACGCACAGCTTAATCTTAAAAAGCATTCAAAATGTTTTTATCCAAAAAGATAGGAATGCCAAAATTCAAAAGAAAGAAAGCAAGACAAAGCTATACAACAAACAATGTTAACAACTCAATTAGAGTAGATTTTGAAAAGAGAACTATAAGAATTCCAAAAATAGGAGAAATTAAAGCAAAATTACACAGAAATTTTATCGGTATTATCAAGTCAGCTACCATAGAGAAAACAACCACAGGCAAATATTTTGCATCTATCTTGGTAGAAGAAGAGCCACAAGAAAATATTATGTCAGCAGATAAAATATCTGCCATTGATTTAGGCTTGAAAGATT
>JAXSMZ010000015.1:33817-36437 GCA_037924335.1 Aquificaceae bacterium | reverse complement strand
TAGGTAAAAAACCAACATGGGCGGACATGTCAGAATCCAACGACGATGAAGACCTGGAAGATATGTACGGAAAGCTCTCTTACGTGATCCTTCCCATGTATTACATGAGTAAGGACAGATGGGTTTCCATGATAAAGAGCAGTATAGCCACAATAGGGTCAAACTTTAACACCTATAGGATGGTGAGCGAGTATATTAGTAAGATATATCAGATAGGATTGAGGTGATAGACATGAGAAGAGAGGAACTTATAAGCTTGCTTCTTTACAACGTTGCCCTTGAACACTCTGCCATAGTACAGTACCTGTACCATATATTCCTGATAACGGACAAGAACCTAACTGAAGATGTTGAGGTAATAGCAAGGCAGGAGATGAGGCATCTAAAATGGTTTGCTCAGAAGGTGGTAGAACTGGGTGGTCGGCTCTCTTTAAGCAGGATAGAGGACATAATAGTTGTGGGAGGACCAGGTTGGGACAGTATGCTGGCAAAGGATGTGGAGGCTGAACAGATGGCAATAGATGCCTATACAAGGCAGCTGGATGTGGTAAAGGATGATGGTGTAAAGAGGCTTCTGGAGAGGGTTATAAAGGATGAGCAGGAGCATAAGGTGGAGTTTACGGAGCTTATGGAGAAGGCAAAGAGCTTATCTAAGGAGGAAATTAGCGAGAGGGCAACCCCATCGGAAGTTTTTGACCTTCTCAACAATTTTCTAAGAGAGGAGTACCAGACAATAATCAACTACCTTTACCAGTTTTTTCATACAAAGGAGTGGAAGCATAGGGATGTTATGCTTGATATAGCAATAGAGAGTATGGTACACATGGGAAAGATAGGGGAGAAGTTGGGTGAGCTTGGAGGTATGCCGGATATAAAGGCAGACCTTTCACCAAAGCCCCAGAATGTGTTGCAAGAACAGATAGAGCATTATATAGAGTATGAGAGGAGTACAGAGCAGGAGTACAAAGAACAAGTAGAAAAGCTCAAAGACCCAGAACTTCAGAGGCTTTTCAGGTTCATAGAGAATCAGGAAGAGTATCACAGGTACATGCTGCTTGAGTTCTTCAAAAAGATGAAGAGGCTCACGGTCGGGGACTTAAGAAAGGATGCTTGAACTTGTTATGAGCTCCTTTAGAGAGAGTGCCGATGTGAAGCTTGCCTTTGCGGATCTTTATGCGGAAAGGATATTGGATGTTGGAAGGGTCATTGCCGAGGCCTTAAAAACTGGTAACAAGCTCCTAATTTTTGGGAACGGTGGAAGTGCCGCAGATGCTCAGCATATAGCGGCAGAGCTTGTAGGTAGATTCAAGAAGGAAAGAAAGGGTCTCCCAGCCATAGCTTTGACAACAGACAGCTCAATACTCACAGCTCTTGGCAACGACTACAGTTTTGACACCGTGTTTGAAAGGCAGGTGGAAGCTCTCTGCATGCCCGGTGATGTTGCCATAGGTATAACGACATCTGGAAACTCTCCCAACGTGATAAGGGGGCTTGAAAAAGCTCACGACATGGGAGCTACAACTGTAGCCTTTACTGGAAAGAACGGGGGGAAGGTTGTGGAAATAGCCCACTACAGCTTTGTTGTTCCATCTTACGACACTGCAAGGGTTCAAGAATGTCATATAACCCTTGGTCATGTGCTTTGCGAGATAATAGAAAGGCTCTTATGAAGAGTATTCTGCTCTTTGTCAAGGATAGTCAAAGGGCTATCAAGACATCTAAAAGAATAGAGGAGTTTTTAAAGGAAAGGGGGTTAACTACTGAGACCTTTGTGAACCTAAAAGGTAACAGGTGCGGTCTAAAGCTTGATGATAAGGACATGCTTTTGGTGATAGGTGGCGACGGAACCTTTTTGGCCGGTGCAAGGCTTGTGGCAAAAAAGTCTATACCAATACTTGGGATAAACGAGGGTAGGTTTGGCTTTCTAACGGAAGTTGAGAAAGGTTCAGCCTTTGAGGTGCTTGAGCTCCTCCTCAAAGGTAAAATGAGCTATCAGAAGAGGATGATGATATCGGTGTACGTTTTAAGGAAAGGCAGAAGGCACTTTATAGGAGATTACCTTAACGATGCAGTTGTCTCAAAAAGCTCCATAGCACGCATGCTTGAGTTAGATGCTTATGCCAACGATGAGTTTATGATGAGGGTTTATGGGGATGGAGTGATCGTATCTACTCCCACTGGCTCTACTGCTTATGCACTTTCTGCAGGTGGTCCCATAGTCTACCCCCTTTCTGAAAATCTTCTTTTTGTCCCCATATGCCCGCACACACTTTCCAACAGACCATTAGTTCTTCCTAAGGATTTTGAAATAAAGCTTTTAAACCTATCACCCGATGGCATGGCTTTTTTGACCCTTGACGGTCAGAAGGGAATGAGGCTAAAAAGGGGGGATACCGTGATGGTAAAAAAGTCAGAAAATTACTGTTATATGTATCCCAATCCAAGAAGGGGCTTTTTTGAGATACTAAAGGAAAAGTTAAGGTGGGGATAGAAAAAGAGTTAATTAAGAGTATATTTGGAAGTAGGAGGGTATTAGAAACTAATCACTGAATATATAGAAGTTTATAGACGCATATAGAAGTTTAGAAACATAAAGACCCCTTGACACTTTTGGTTGTAT
>JAXSMZ010000015.1:0-33807 GCA_037924335.1 Aquificaceae bacterium | reverse complement strand
TGAACCGCGTAGGTGCGCGGTTCACAAGGGAGCTTATAGTCCCCTTGCCTGCTAAACCTCATTCTGTGGAATATTTTTCTATGGGATGAGGAACTATAATCATGAAGTTTATACAAATAACCCCAGACCTACTGACAGGTGTTGAAGAAATGGATAAACAGCATATGCGCATAGCAGACTACATAAACCACATAGCAGATTTACTTTCTGAAAACAAAGTAGAGGAAGTCATCGAGTCTTACAAAGAAACCCTTTTGCCTTTTGTAAAGCATCACTTGGCAAACGAAGAAAACTTTATGTTGTCAATAGATTATCCAGATTATGAAACACATAGAAAGCATCACGATTGGGTTTTAAACCTCTTTACAGATGTAGCCAAGAACCTATCAGACAAAAAGAGCATGAGACAAGCTCTTTCTTTACTAACTGGCTGGCTCTATGGTCATGTAGGTAGTGTGGATAAAAAATACGGAGTTTTTTATAATAGTAAGGTAGCTTTATAATTGGACTTGTATAATAATGTTTGAGGAATACGTCGCTTTTCGTTTTAAGGAAGGAAGTCTGCAACCTGTAAAACACCCTCACATCCCAAGCTTTGATGCTCTCATCTGCATAGAAAAGCAGAAGGAGGTCCTAAGGAGAAATACGGAAAAGCTTGTGAAAAGCCTGCCAGCTCACGATGTTTTGCTTTGGGGGGACAGGGGAACGGGTAAATCTTCCCTCGTAAAATCAATGCTTGGGCTCTTTGGAAAGGAAGGACTTAGGCTCATACAAGTCTATAAGATGGATATAGAGCATATATCAGACCTCTATGAACTTCTGAGAGGAGCAGAGGAGAAGTTTATACTCTTCTTCGATGACCTTTCCTTTGAGGAAGGGGATGAAAGGATAAACATTCTTAAATCTTTGATGGATGGCGATGTGGAAGAAAGGCCAAAGAACACGGTCATATACGCTACATCCAACTCAAGGAAGTTAGGGCTTGGGCATACTGTGGACGAGAAGTTCCCAGAGGAGTCTCGGGCTTATGTTCTTTCTCTTCTTGAGAGGTTCGGTCTGCGTCTTGGCTTTTTCACCTTTGGAAAGGATGAGTACTTAAGGATCGTCAGACACTACGCAGAGCTAAAGAGTATAAAGGTGGAGAGGATGGAGGAGATGTCCTTAGAGTGGGCAAGGTATAGGGGCGGCTTTTCTGGAAGGCTTGCCTATCAGTTCATAAAAGAGCTGGAAGGAGATGAGATTGGCAAACTTCATAACGCTCCTTAGATTTTTGCTCGTCTTTCCTGCCATGTACGCCTTGATGTCAGAACAGAAAGCCATATCAGTCCTTTTGATAGGAGCTGGAGCTCTCTCTGACTTCTTTGACGGAAGCCTTGCAAGGAAGAACAAAGAGGAAAGCACATGGGGAGCTCTCTTGGACCCTTTGGTGGATAAGGTCTTCTTTCTCTCTCTCCTTGCGGTTTTTGTTTACATCCAGAGGGTAAACCCTTACATGTACACCCTTTTCCTTATCAGAGAGCTTTCCATATCCTTCCTAAGGAGTCTTGCCCTTCAGAAAGGTTACGTGATGAGTGCATCATACCTTGGAAAGGCTAAAGCCTTCTTTGAGTTTACAAGCCTTCTTTTGCTATCCCTTGAATATTCCCTTGGTCTTTGGGCGCTTTGGACAGCCCTATTTCTAGCCTATGCTTCCATGTGGGACTATCTGATAAAATACTTATCCTTTGATGGTAGGAGGTAGAAATGCTGAAAGAGTACAATCCTTACCTTGAGTACAAAGGAGATGAACTTTATTTGGATGGAGTCTCTCTCATGGAGCTTGTCCAAGAGCTTGGAACCCCACTTTACGTGTACAGTGTTTCTCACATAAGGGATAGGATAAGAGCTTACAAAGAAGCTTTCCCAAGTGCTATAATATGCTACGCAGTCAAGGCAAACTTCAACCCAGATGTCATAAAGTTAGTCAAGGATGAGGGTGCGGGTGCTGACATAGTCTCTGGAGGGGAGCTTTACGCTTCATTGCTTGCAGGAGTTGAACCTTCTAAGATAGTCTACGCTGGGGTTGGCAAGACTGTAAAGGAGCTTGAGTACGGTATAAATGCGGACATACTTATGTTCAACGCAGAGTCCAGGATGGAGCTTGAGGTTCTAAGCGATCTTTCACAGAGACTCAGAAAGAAGGTGAGGGTGTCCATAAGGGTAAATCCAGACGTAGACCCAAAAACGCACCCTTACATATCAACTGGTATGAAGAAGAGCAAGTTTGGCATAGATATAAAACATGCAAGGGAAGAGTATGAGTATGCAAGGAAACTGAAGGGTCTTGAGGTTGTGGGAATACACTGTCATATAGGATCTCAGATACTTGACGTGTCTCCTTACGTAGAGGCTACACAGAAAGTTTTAGACCTTTACCAAGGTCTGTTAAAACTTGGCTTTGACGTAAGGTACATAGACCTTGGAGGGGGGCTTGGGATCAAATACAGGCCAGATCAAGCAAACCCAGAGCCATCAGATTTAGCTGAAGCAATAATACCCCAGCTAAAAGGTGCGGAAGCTCAGCTCATCTTGGAGCCTGGAAGGTCCATCGTTGGGAACGCAGGAGTTTTAATAACCCAGGTACAGTTTCTAAAAGACAAAGGACACAAGCACTTTATAATAGTGGACGCAGGAATGAACGACCTTGTAAGACCAGCCATGTACGAGGCTTACCACCACATAGTACCAGTAATAAAGAGAGATGTAGGTTATGTAAAGTCTGATATAGTTGGTCCTATATGCGAGACTGGAGACTTCTTAGCCCTCGACAGGGATGTTCAAAAGGTAGAAAGGGGGGATTACTTGGCAGTTCTTTCGGCTGGAGCTTACGGCTTTGCTATGTCTTCTAACTACAACGCCAGACCCAAAGCCTGCGAAGTTCTCGTGGAGAAAGGAACCTACAGAGTGATAAGGGAAAGAGAAGGATACGAACATATATTTCAAGGATCTTCAACAAAACCTAGTAGGAGGTGGTGAGAATGAAAAAAAACCTTGCTGCTTTGCTCATGCTTGGGACTTCCCTTGCCCAGCCTGTAATAGAACCTAATTTTTCTGATAGGACCTTCCCTTACATAGACTATAGGGATGTCTGGAGTGGGACGCCGGCTTCTCTTAAGGATGTGGCAGTACCTAATGTTTTGGTAGTTTACGGAAAGAACGAAGACCAAGATGTTGTGGCTCAAGCTGGAAAGATAGCCTTCTACCTTGGACAGTGGGCAGAGGACATAGGCTTTGGAGTGGAAGATGTGAAGGCATCCAAGATACCACCCCTTCTTGTTAGCGATGAGAAGCTAAAAGATACGGAATACAAGAACATCATAGTGGTTGGAGTTAACAACAGCATAGTAAAAGAGCTTGATCTTTCCTTTGAAAAGCCAACCATAAAGGTAATTCAAAAGGATGGTAAAAACATCATGTTGGTGGGAGGAAGAACAAAAGAGGATGTTATAAAATCTGCCAAGTACCTAGCTGATGTGAGGCTCAACTTTAAGGCTGGTGCATATAGGACTTTCTTCTCCTTTATAGCACTGAGAGGATACATAGAGGAAAGAGAGTTTGACGCTGCTAAGAGGCTCATCAGTAGTCCCCTTGGAATCTCTGCCTGCGGCAAAAATATGTCCCTCGCAGCTCCAATGGTTGCCCAGTGGGATGAAAAGCTAAAGGAGGTGGTAAGGTTAAGAAATAACATACTTTACAAAGAGCTTCCAGCAGCTCTTGAAGATAAGGATGGAGAGAAGGCAAAAAAACTGTGGAAAGAAGCTATGTACACTTGCTATCAGTGTCATCAGGGCATAAACGTACCTCAGATGAGAAAGTTCAAGCCCCTTGAGATCATACACTCCAAGCATCAGAGGATAGCAGAGAGCTTTGGTTTAGTGAAGGTTGTAAAAGGTCAAAAGTCATGCATAGCCTGCCACGCTGGAGACACTCAAACGAGGGGATACTGATAAAAACAGTTCTCATACTCCTTTTCCCTGCCTTGGCCTTCCTGTTCTCTGTAAGGGTTGGCTTTACGGAAGCTTTTGTAAAGTGGGAGTACTTAAAGAAAGACTTCCCAAAAGACAGATGGGGACTTGACGACAGTATAAGACTTGAGATTGCAAAACTTGGGCTCAGGGCTGTACTCTCCGATAAAGGTATGGAGGAGTTCAAGGCTTCTGGCTATTTTAACTCTAGGGAGATCAAGCACATGGAAGATGTGAAGAGGCTTCTCTCTGTATTGTTTCCAACCCTTTACATCTTGGCTCCTCTTTGGTTTATCTTGCTTTTGTCTTTAAGAAACTCAAGGAGCATAGGATGGACGCTTGTACTTTCTGGAAGCTTTGCCGAATTTTTGAGTACCCTGCTCATAGTTATCTCCCTTACAAACTACAATTGGTTCTTCGCTACCTTCCACAACTACATGTTTGACCCCTACTCTTGGCGTTTTAGATACGAGGACATGCTCTTGAGGGTATATCCTATGAAGTTTTGGTTTGATGCTACTGTTTTTGTCTTTATTCTCACATTTGTTATATCTTCTTTATCCCAGCTTTTTGGTTTTGCTCTGCTCAAAAGTAATCCACCGAACCAGAAGGAATATCGGAGCTTATGAGTTTTAGTACGAACTCGGCAACCTTTTCAGGTGGTTTTAGCTTGCTCGGGTCCTCCTGCGGGTATGCCATGGCTCTCATCTGGGTTCTTGTAGCTCCTGGGTTAAAAGCGTAAACTCTTATGTTCCTTTCCTTGAGTTCCTCTGCAAGGAGCAGTGAAAAGCCCTCAACTCCAAACTTGGACACAGCGTATGCTCCCCAGTAAGGAGCTGGTCCTTTCCCAACACCTGAGGAGAAGTTTATTATAACTCCTCCCTTGGGAATGTAAGGCAGGGCATACTTGGTTATGTAAAAGGTGCCGTTCACGTTGACCCTTATGACCTCCTCCCAAACATCCTCAGGATAATTTTCTATGCTTTTTCTCTCCCCCAAGATGCTTGCGTTGTTTATAAGAACGTCTATTCTACCAAACTTTTCTACGCAGAAACTCATGAACTCTTTTGCCTGTTTTCTGTTTCCCACATCACAAGCCTTTGTATGCAAATTTGGACTTTTTAGCTCCTCTTTCAAGACCATCAGGTCTTCTTCTCTCCTTGAGCAAGTACAAACGTTGTGCCCATCGCTTAAAAGCTTGACAACCATAGCTCTGCCTATACCTCTGCTACCACCCGTTATGATTGCATTCATGGATTTAGATGCTGACATCTTTAACCCAGCTCCAATTTTCTATCATCCAATCCACAGTTCTTCTTATCCCATCCTCCAAGTCCGTCTTTGGCTCCCATCCAAGCATGCTTTTTGCCTTCTTTATGTCTGCCCATGTGGCTTTCATATCAGCTTTATGGAACTCCTTTAGGTTGAGCCTTGCATTTTTCCCCGTATGCTTTTCTATAAGCTCTATCACTTCGGAGAGCTTGTGAGGGTTGTTGTTTCCCAAGTTGATTACCTCATACCTTACTGGCTTTAGTGCTAAGATTGTCCCCTCTGCTATATCATCTACGTACGTAAAGTCCCTGCTCTGAGTTGCATCTCCAAAGACTTCCAAGGGTTTATCTTCCAAGATCCACTTTATGAACCTAAATATGCTCATGTCTGGTCTTCCTGCTGGTCCGTAGACGGTGAAGTAACGAACTACAGAAACGTCAATACCATAAAGGTAGTGATAAGTGTAAGCTAAGACTTCCGCAGATTTTTTAGATGCGGCATAGGGGGATACGGGAGTATTAACTGGCAGGTCTTCTTTGAAAGGCATAGCTTGTCCAGCGTACAGGGAAGAAGTAGAAGCGAGAACAAACTTACCAACCCCAAACTCTTTGCATATCTCCAGCAGGTTCAAAGTTCCGTAAACATTAGTAGTTATGTAAACAAAAGGGTTTTCTATGGAATACCTGACTCCAGCCCTTGCAGCCTCGTTTATGACACCATCGAAGGAGTTGTGTTTGAATATATCCTTAAGAGCTTTGATATCTTCTATATCTGCCTTGTGAAACTCAAAGTTTTCAAAATCTCTGAGCGTTTTGAGTCTGTACTCTTTTAGTTTAACATCGTAATAGTCGTTCATGTTGTCAATGCCCACTACCATGTGTCCCATCTGAAGAAGCTTCTGTGATACCTTCCAACCTATGAAGCCAGCACAGCCAGTTATCAAAAACTTCTGCATTACAATTATTTTAGCCCATGCATAACAAAAGTATAGAAGGAGTACTAAAAGAATTAGATACAAGCTTAAGCGGTCTTACTGAAAGCCAGGCAAAGGATAGGCTTAGGCTTTATGGGTTCAACGAGCTTGAGGAAGAGGAAGAGAGCAAGCTTAGGGTGTTTTTGAGGCAGTTTGCAAGCCCGCTCGTGGTGATTCTCTTGGTGGCAGGATTTTTATCTCTTCTGCTTGGAGAGTTAAAGGACGCTACCGTTATATACGGGCTAGTGCTTGTAAACGGTCTCTTGGGGTTTTATCAGGAGATCAGAGCTTTAACTTCCATAAGAGCTCTAAAGAGTATAACTGCTCTGAAAACAAGAGTCCTAAGGGATAAAGATGAAAAGGAAATAGACGTACGCTTTTTAGTTCCCGGTGATATAATCCTCCTAAGCGAAGGTGATGTTGTACCAGCTGATATAAGGCTTGTAGAAAGCGTGGCTCTTCAGGTTGACGAAGCAATCCTCACGGGTGAATCCTTTCCAGTAGGAAAGATGGCATCCGTCGTTCTTCAAGAAGATGCTCCCATCTTTGAAAGAATAAACTGCCTTTACAAGGGTACAACCGTTGTAAAGGGGAGGGCTGTGGGTGTTGTCTTTGCAACTGGAAGGAGCACAGAGATAGGTAGAATAGCAAGAAGAATGGTAGAACGCTCTCCAGAAAGCCCACTCACAAGAGCTCTTGGTATACTGGCCAAAAGATTGGTTTTCATCTTGTTCTTTTCCCTTTTTCTACTTTTCTTAGTTGGCATCTATCAAGGCAGGGATATAAAAACATTATTCTTCTTTATTGTTGCAGAGTTAGTGTCTGCAGTTCCAGAGGGTCTCCCTATAGTTATAACACTCTCCCTAGTAGTTGGAGTTCTTAGGCTTTCAAGACAAAAGACCTTAGTAAAGTACCTACCATCCGCCGAAACTCTCGGAAGTGCCACATACATATGCACAGATAAAACTGGAACTATAACAGAGGGAAAGCCAAGAGTAGAGAGATACTATCCCATAGATAAGTTCCACCTTTTTATGTGCGCTGCTCTATGCAACGATTCGAACGGAATAAAGGGAGACCCTATAGAGCTGGCTCTACTTGAGTGGCTCGAAGGGGAAAGGTTTGGCTGGCCAAGGGTAAGAGAAGCCTTTGAAAGGGTTTGGGAGCATCCCTTCGATGCTAAAAGGCGATTCATGGCTGTTGTGGTAAAAAACGGCGACTCTTATGACCTTTATGTGAAAGGTGCTTTTGAGAGCCTTTTGGAGATGTGCAAGGAGTGTCCCGTGGAGATCGCAAAGATGCATGAAAGCTATGCAAAGAGTGGACTTAGGGTTCTTGCCTTTGGGCACTCAAAAATAAAGCGCATTCCCCATGATGTCCATAGGGTAAAGATAAGCTTGGTGGGGGTTATAGGTTTTTTAGACCCACCAAAAAGTGGAGTTGATGAGGCTGTAAAAACGGCAAGAGAAGCTGGAATAAGGGTTGTTATGATCACCGGTGATAACCTTTTGACTGCTAAATCTGTTGCTTCGATGGTAAACATATACAAGGATCAAGACATAGCTATTGAGGGTAAGGACTTAGAAAAGTTTTCTGATGATGAGCTCTATAACCTACTCAAGAGGCTTACAGTAGTGGCGCGGGCAAGCCCAGATGATAAGTACAGGATTGTAAAGGTGCTGCAACAGAAGGGGGAGATAGTAGCAGTAACTGGAGACGGTGTTAACGATGTTCCAGCTCTGAAGGCAGCAGACCTTGGCGTTGCTATGGGTTCTGGGTCATCTGCAGCAAAGGATGCAGCAAAGATGATAATAACAGACAACAACCTTAGCGTTATAGTGGAAGCTGTAAAGACGGGAAGACACATAGCAAAGAATATAGGAACGGCTATAAGGTATCTTATTTCAACGAATGCCTTTGAAGTTATGTACGTATCCTTTGCCATACTTTTTGGTCTCCCTCTTCCCTTTTACGCAACGCAGGTGCTTTGGATAAACCTTATAACGGATGGTGTTCAGGATAAGACCTTTCCTTTTACAAAGTACGAGGGGAATCCGATGAAAGAAAAACCCAAAAAACCTCAAGATGTGCTAGTAGGGAAACAACAGCTTTTAAAAATACTTTACAACAGTGTGTTTATAACAGTTTGCCATGTTTTACTGTTTTCTTATTTACTACGCACCTTTTCTTACGAGCAAGCCCTCACCATAAGTTTTACCTCTTCCGCACTTTCCCAGTTCCCTGTTGGTATTCAAGAGATAAGCGACAGGCCCTTCTTTAGAGATCCATTAAGATTCATGCTTATAAACCCTTACATTTTTTTAAGCGTAATTCTTGGAGTGTCATTACAGATGGTAGCTATCTTCTTCCTATCTGAGTACTTTCACGCCGTGACGTTAGAATGGGAGCATATTAAGTACGCTTTACTGATACCTGTTCTTACCTTCCTTGCTATAGAGCTAAGAAAATGCCTCTTTTACCTTACCACTTCCCATTCTGTGATAAGGTGATGACCTCTCTTAAAATGAGCCCTCAGCCTCAAACTTAAAAGGTTTCTTAACTTCTTGAAACCCTCGCCACCTACCAACGTGGGTACGTTCTCACCGCCTACCACAACGGGAAGGTGTATGAGCCTTACCTCATCTATGAAGCCTCTTCTTATAAACTCCCAGTTTATTGTAGCTCCACCTTCTACCATAAGGCTCTTTATACCCCTCTCTACCAGCATTGGCATGAGAGCATCAAAGTCAACCAGGTCTTCTCCGACCATCCAAACTTCAGCTCCAGTTTCTTTAATTTTCTCTATCCTCTCCTTAGGGGCTCTCTTTGTAGTCACTATTATGGTATGCGCATCCTTTGAAAAAACGTTGGCATCCGTTGGTATGTTTCCAGTGGAGCAAGGTATTATCCTTGTAGGATTTTTGCCCTGTACGTACCTGACAGTTAGACTTGGATTATCAGTTCTTACAGTCTCGCATCCAACAGTGATGCCATCCACTTTTGCCCTTATCTCATGAAGGTATCTGTAAGCTTCCTGGTCCATAAGAGTCATTAGTTCTTTACTGGAAGCTCCCCTGTAAAGAGTGAGCTTCCCATCCACGCTCACCTCCGAGACTATGATTACATATGGCCTATTCATACTCTCTCCCAAAATGCTTGTAAAGATAGAAGACCCTTATAAGTAAGGAAAGGATGCTTAAGATGGCTATAACCTTTATGCCAATGGAGAGTCCAAATGGAAGGTTAAACCTTTCAAGTACAGTAAAGACGATTAAGGCTATATGAGATTCAGGCCTTCCAAAGAAGCCCACACCCTCTAATGGGTCTTTTATCTTCCCCCCTATGCGCGTTTTGTATCCTATCTCCGAGTACACAACTGGCTTTATGAAAGAGTGAAGCATGGATGCTGTAACTACGGTTATGGCAGTGAGCGGTCCGGCATAAAAGTATCCCACAGTGCCAAAGACAAACCCATCAACCCATTTATCAGCAATCCAGTCAAAGACTGCACCAAACTTGGATGCTCTCTCTGACATCCTGGCCACTGAACCATCTGCTAGGTCAAAAAGCCCAGAGAGGAGTAAAAAGCTTGCACCCGTCAGAAGCTTATCATGATAGAAAAAGTAAGCAGATGCCATACCAAGCACTAAGGACATTAGGGTTATCAAGTTGGGTGGGAAATGAAGCTTGTAAAGAGCAATACCAACGGGTTGATAAACCTTTTTCAGGCTATCTCTTCTTTTTGTTAGGTTCATTTTAGCTCCTTGCTAGTTATCCAAGGCATCATCTGTCTTAGCTTCTCACCAACTTCTTCTATGAGATGGCTTCTGTCCCTTTCAAGAAGGGCGTTAAAAACTGGCCTTCCAGCTTGATTTTCTAATATCCATTCCTTTGCAAACTCGCCCTTTTGTATCTCTTCAAGAACCCCCTTCATCAGAGGTTTTACAAGCCTGTAAATACGCTCACCCCTTGTTACATCACCGTACTTGGCCGTGTCCGATATGGAGTATCTCATCCCAGCTATACCGTACTGGTATATGAGGTCCACTATAAGCTTTAGCTCATGAAGACATTCAAAGTAGGCCACCTCCGGTTGATATCCAGCCTCCACGAGGGTTTCAAAGCCAGACTTTATAAGAGCTGTTACTCCACCACAGAGAACCATCTGTTCGCCAAAGAGGTCTGTCTCTGTCTCCTCTTTAAACGTTGTCTCTATCACTCCAGCCCGTGTAGCTCCTATGGCTTTTGCATAAGCCAAAGCTTTATCCCTGCATGTTCCAGTGGCATCCTGATAAATGGCCACAAGGGCTGGAACACCCTTTCCTTCCTCGTACATCCATCTTACCAAATGTCCTGGTCCCTTTGGAGCTACCATAAAAACGTCCACATTCCTTGGCGGAACTATCTGCTTGAAGTGTATGTTAAAACCGTGGGCAAAGGCAAGACTTTTTGAGGAGTCAAGGTAAGGTTCTACGCTTTCCTTGTATAGCTGTGGCTGTACAGTGTCAGGTGTTAGAAACATGATAATATCTGCTTCCTGTGAAGCTCTATCTGGTGTCAAAACTGTAAAACCGTCCTCTATAGCCTTCTTCCTTGATCTGCTGCTCTCTGGAAGTCCAATGACGATCCTTATCCCGCTATCCCTGAGGTTCAAAGCATGAGCATGTCCCTGACTCCCATATCCAAGCACCGCAACAGTCCTACCGATCAGAGGTTCAAGACTTGCATCCTCATCATAGTACACCTTAGCCATTTTCTCCTCCAGTGCAATAATTATAAACTAAACATGGAAAGATCATTTGCTGACCTTCATGAAAATGGACACAGACCCGTTCCTTATCCTATACCTGCTAAGATAGAGCCTTTCTCTGAAGTGTTTAGGAACCTTCTCGTAAGTTTCTATCCTCTTGACCGCTGGCCAAACATCCATCCCCAAAAAGTCATCCTCTTTTATGAAACTCCCCCTTCTTAAAAGTTCCTCGAGACCTTCCTTAGAGAGTATTCTCATGAATATGTATCTTTTCCCTTCCTCCCTTTGCGTCTTTACTTTCTGAGATTCCTCGGACAGCCTTATCTTATAAGTCTTTCCTAAAAAGAGCCTCTTCTTCCTAAAGCTTATCACTAAGAGTCCATCCGTAGGCTCAAAGCTAAGACCCTCAAAGGTCTCTTCCAGAAGACCCTTGGAAAGGCTCAGCTCTATCTCCGTATCTATGAGATTTCCTAAATTTACAAGGTCCTCAAAGAATATACCCATGGTAATTAAATATAGTTTCTAATATCCTGAGAGCTGACCATGGCAAGTGCACCCCTTGCTATACAGAACTCTGCACATTTGGAAAAGCGTAAGGTCATGCATTCAGATGGAAGCTCTTCAACCATAAGCTTTAGCTCACTCTCCAGGTCTCCTAGAAAGTCCTTCATGGCATCTATGAGACCACCACCTAAAAGTAAAAGGTCAGGATTTAATATATGCACAGCGTTCATCAAACCTACAAGCAGGTATCTTTTAAACACCCTTATGGCTTCTTGGGACACATCACATCCCTGGGCAGCTCTTTTTATAACCTCGTAATCCTTTAGTTTCTGTCCTGAGAGTTTTTCATACATTCTTTCAAAGCCATAGGAAGAGCAATACGCTTCCAAACAGCCTCGCCTTCCACAGCTACAAAGCTCACCATCCATCTCAACTGTATGGTGTCCAAGCTCCAAACTGCTGCCGCAAGCTCCAAAGTACAGCCTTCCATCCACTACAAGACCAGCACCAAGTCCTGTACCTATGGCTACAAACAAAAGGTTTTTACTCTCTCTGTAGTCATAGTACCACTCTCCAAAAGCCCCCACGCTCACATCGTTACCAACAGTACACCTTATACCCTCTTTTTCTATCAAGGCTTTGAGGTTTACTCTGTTCAAGGCTGGTATGTTGGGAGATCTGTAAACTATGCCATCTAGCGATGTAAACCCTGCGACAGCTACCCCAACGGCATCAGGGTCTCCTTCCTTTACAACATCCAAGACCTTTGATAAAAACTTTTCCCTGTCTCCGGATACATCTTTGACGTAAAACTTCTCTTTTCTTCCATCCTCCCATATGACCTTTATAAAAGTCCCACCTACATCAATACCCTTTCTCATAGGAAAAAGATCTTATAACCAATCTATCATCTGTTTTTTCAGCCTTTATCTTTACATATAGGTTATTACCACTCTTACCTCTGTATACTCCATAAAAATTTACCTCTCTGTCCTGTATGCTCACACTTTCCTCCTTTAATGCATAGTCTTCCTTTTTGTTTCTCAAGCATAAATCCTTAAGAGTATACAGACTGTACCTCTTTATCACATCTTCACTGAGCATGTTCTTAATAGGTTCTTCGTTGCAATCTCCGCTGCCCGTCATAAAGCTTACAAAGGGTTTTAGCTCTTTAAGTGATTCTTTCCTCATGCTGTAGTCTTTGTACCATATAAGAAAAGTTACAAAGAAAGGATAAGAAAGAGCAAAGGCTATGAAAAGACCTAGAAGAGCATCTTCCTTAGCTACTCTATACTTCAGAGCCATCCTTTTTTCTTCACCCAATAGAGCAAGGCCAAAGTAGAACCAACCATGAGAAAGAGAGAGTAAGCATAGCCATACTTCCACTCCAACTCTGGTATCTTGAAGTTCATTCCAAATATGCTGGCTATAAGCGTTGCAGGAAAAAACACAGTTGCTATGACTGTGAAAACTTTCACAGCCTCATTTTGCCTTATTGATATAAGTCCAAGCAGGGAGCTCTGTATGCTGTCTATCCTGTCCATGTAAAGAGCTGTGTAATCGAGAAGGGTATATAGGTCATCTATTGCAGTCTTCATATCCCTTTTTGTCTGTGCATTCACCTTCGGGCTCTTTATAAAATGGCTCAGAACCCTTAGCTTTTCGTTTATAGTCTCCCTTAATGTAATGTTTAGTTCATCATAATAGGATACGTCCTTTATTATCTCCACCGATTGCTCAGCAAAAACTTCTTTCCTCAGATTTCTTATTCTCCTCCCAAGAATCTCCAACCTATCCCCTATTCTGTCTACTTCTATGTTTATTATCTCTGCGAACATAGCCTCAGGAAACTGAAAGGAGATACCTTTTGAGTTAACTCTCCTTTGGAAGATCATCAACGTTGGTATATCTCTGTACCTTAGACTTACAAAGTACCTGCCCTTTATGAAGAAAATAACAGGTTCAACCAGTATATCCTCCTTTTGCTGTATAACGAAGGAGATGTTCATATATATAAAATCCCCTTCTTCTTTGTATTTACTGCTTATCTCTATATCACCAAACACTTCCCTTGGTGGGATCTCAAATTTTACGGTGCTCCTTAGCCAGCTTATCTCATCCTCCGTAGGCTTTTCCACATCAAGCCAAACTACCTTGTCCTTAGGTATTTCTCCAAATTCGTCTATGCCAAACTCTACAAACTGGTTGTTCAAGTTGGCATAAACAAAGATCATGGTGAAAATTATTTTAACCTATAATATACGGGTGCTGAATAGGTTACTCCTGTCCATATTGTTAGTTTCATTCAGCTCTTTTTCTGCAGAGATATTTTCTGATTATTTAGAAAAATTACCAGATGGCAACATGGTAGCAAAAGGGCATGTACAGGCTTACTATGAAAACTACTACTTGGAAGCGGACTATTTAAAGTATGATCCAGAAACCAGAGAAGTTTACGCCGAAGGAAATGTTTATGTAAAATCCTTGGATGGTAAAATGCAAGCTTGGGGGAGGTCAGCCTTTTTAAACCTTAAAGATAACACAGGATACTTTATAGACACCCATGGGCGCTTTGAAAAATTTTACTTTACAGCTCAGAGGGTAAACAAGGATAAGGACGTCTATTTTGTTGAGAAGGGCGAAATATCCACATGTCCCCCCGACAAAAAGGAGATGACTCTCTGTTTCTCCCATGCGAAGGTTACAGATAGGTACGTTTCCTCCTCTAACAATTCTCTTAGATTTTTTAAAGTTCCCATTGCATACCTTCCCTTTGCTTCCTTCTCTGTAGGTGAGAGAAGGTCTGGACTTTTATACCCCACCATAGGTTCTAATGTGTACAACAACTTCATATATCAACAACCCATCTACTGGGCTATATCTCAGGATAAGGATGCTACTCTGACTCTTGACATAAGAGATAAGCAAGCTTCTGGCCTTTCCTTAGAATACAGACAAGCCTTTTCCGAAAAAGAGGACCTTATTGGCTCTTTATCTTTTTACAAAGAACCTCTTCCGCCGGGAAAGTGGTGGGAAGGAAGGGACCTTACTACCTTTAAAAGGGGCAGATACAGGGCAAACTTTGACATAAACCTTGGGAATCTGAAGGGGGCATTGGACACAGTATCAGACCCCTACTTTATGCAGGATATCTATCTTCACACAAGGGAGAGAACAGTGCCCTACCTTAGCTCATACTTATCTTACACAAAGGAGTGGGATAGATTCCTCTTTACTGTGGATGCTAGAAGGTTTTATGATTTGACTTCACCTAACAACAAACAGACGCTCCAAAAACTTCCGGAGGTTGGCATATACTACAAAGACACGCAGATATTCAAAAACCTTTATTTCAACACAATGTTTGCGTACACAAACTTTTACAGAGAAGATGGACCAAGAGCTAACAGAGTTCTACTTTTTCCAGAGTTCTCTCTTCCGATGAGCCTCTTTGGTAGGACCTTTTTCTCCACCCTAACCTTCGAGAATGGGGTTTACATAAACTCCAACGTCCCCAATACAGACAGGAGCTTCCATACAGTCAGGTTCATGGAGCGTGTGCCTTTCTTTTTCGATAGAAAATTTGGAAGCTTAGACGTTAAAAATCTTTTGGAAGTTGCTTACAGCTATAGACCAAAGAGTTTCAACAACCCACGTTTTGACTCTCTTGATAACATAGATAAGGAGAGCCTGCTGAGCCTGTCTTTCAAAAACTACACTGCCTATAAGGGAAGGCAAGTTTTAAGTTTGTACATGCAAGGTGGGTACAGTTTTTTAAGCAATCCTGCTTTCAGTCATTCCTCATCCTTATTGCTTCCGCCCTTTGCAGAACAGCAGATAGAAGCTGTTACGGCAAAGAGGATAGTAAAAGGAAAACTAATACCCATAAGGAGTATAGTAATATTATCCCCTCTGCCCTTTTTAAGCTTCAGCAGCGATAACCTCTATGATGCCAACAGCTCACGCTTACTAAACACAACTAATTACTTGAACCTCAACTACAGAAGCTCGAATCTATCCCTTGGCTATGTACAATCAAGGGATATATCTGGGGAGAGACTTACAGACCAATCTTTCTTTTCCATGGGTACACTCTACAGAGGTGTTAGGTTTACCTTTAGCATTGTTAATGATAACAGGATAGATAAGAACCTTTACAGGCAACTCAATGTAGAAAAGACTGGTGCATGTTGGAGCTTTGGTATGCTTTTGAGGGACACGTACGATGGGAACAGACAGAAGTATATAAAGGAGGTTTTTTTAACCTTTAATGTATTTGACCTTCAAAGGCTTACACTGCCTCTGAAGAGATGAGGATATTTTTGAGCTTTCTTGTCTGCTCTTCTACGCTGGGATGGCTAAAGATACCAGACCCTATAACAAAAACATCCGCTCCAGCCTTTGCCAGCTCCAGTATGTTATCTTCCTTTACACCACCATCCACCTCTATGAGGATGTTAGGATTTATAGAATTTATCATTTGTCTTAACTTTTTTAGCCTTTCTGTGGACCTGGGTATGAACCTTTGGCCGCCAAAGCCAGGGTTCACGGACATGAGAAGCACGTAATCCACATAGTACAAGATCTCTTCTATAAAGCTTATTGGTGTTCCTGGGTTTATAACAACGCCAGCCTTTGCTCCAAGGCTCTTTATAAGCTCAACGGTTCTGTGTATATGGTGATTGTTTTCAATGTGAACGCTTATCCAATCTGCCCCCGCTCTTACGAACTCCGGAATGTACCTATCGGTGTTTTCTATCATAAGGTGTGCATCCAAGGGTAAACTGCATCTCTCTTTTATACTTTCCAGAAGCACGGGTCCAAAAGTTATGTTAGGGACAAAGTGCCCATCCATTACATCAAAGTGTATAAGGTCTGCACCGCCCATCATAACGGCTTGTAGCTCTTCCCCAAGCTTCCAAAAGTCTGCAGAAAGTATAGAAGGAGCTAAGAGTTTCATTTTGGCTCTAACTTTTTCTCTATCTCTATATAAAGTATGCAATCGTCTTTTAAGAGCCTTTCAAGTTCAGCATTGGTGAGTCTCAAAACAAGTATCCTTCCAGCATCAACTTTTACTTTATAATCTTTTTTTATCCTATCTTTACAGCTCGTGTCTTTCAGCATCACCTTGAAATCTCTCTCTCCTTTAAAACCGCTTCTGTATATTTCTTTGGTAGCAGGGTCAAGTTTACTGTTTATAGGAGCGCAGGAGATCACTATAAGTGGTAGAACAAAAGCCAAAAAACTCATGGAACTATTTTAATATATTCTATTGATGGAAGTAGAGAGAAATGTACCATTAGCTCCCTATACAAGCGTGAGAATAGGTGGTTTAGCAAGCTTTATGTACTTTCCAGAGAATTATAAGGATGTCTCTATGGTCATTGAGGAAGCTAAATATAAGGGTCTACCTCTCTTTGTTCTTGGGCGTGGTTCTAACACCATATTTGGGGACTACAAGGGTGTAGTAATCAACATGAGAAAATTAAAAGGGCTTGAGGTATCTTGTAGAGAAAGGAACTGTCATGTAATTGCGGAGTGTGGTGTTTTTCTCTCTGAACTCATAAAGATAAGCCTTGAGCTCAACCTTGATGGTATATACAAACTCGCCGGTTTCCCGGCAACTGTAGGTGGAGCCGTTGCAATGAACGCTGGGGCTTTTGGATATGAAACATCTAAGAACTTAAAAAGAGTTCTCTTTGTAAAATGGGATGGTGAGATACAAGAGCTTGAAAAGGAAGATTTGGACTTCTCTTACAGGAGCTCGCCTTTTCCAGAGATGGGTATAGTTCTAAGGGCTGAGTTTGAGTTTAACCTAAGCCCTTTAAACGTAATGGAAGAGTATACGTACATAAAAGAGAAGAGGAAAGGGACACAGCCTATAAACATGTTCACCTGTGGCTCCACTTTTAAAAACCCAAAGGGAGACCATGCAGGTAGACTTCTTGAAAAGGTCAACATGAAGGGTTATAGAGTTGGAGATGTAGCTTTTTCTGACGTTCATGCTAACTTTCTTGTAAACCTTGGTAATGGAAAGTTTAAAGATGTGATTAAACTTACCAGTGAGGCTAAAAGAAGGGTTTACGAAGAGTTTGGTATAAACCTGGAAGAGGAGGTAAGGTTAGTTGAAAGTTGTAGTACTTATGGGGGGTAAGTCCAAGGAGAGAGAAGTATCCCTAAGGTCCGGAGAGGCTGTCCTAAATGCTCTGAGGGAGCTTGGACACGAGGCTATACCTTTGGACCTTGATGAGAACATCTGCTGTAAGCTTTTGGAGATCAAACCAGACAAGGTTTTTATTGCTCTTCATGGAACATACGGAGAGGATGGAAAGGTGCAGGGACTTTTAGAGATACTTGGCATCTCTTACGTTGGCTCTGGAGTTTTGGGAAGTGCCATAGCTATGGATAAAGAGATAACAAAGAAGGTCCTTACCTTTCATGGTATTAAAGTTCCTAAATGGATATGTGTAAGGGAAGGTCAAAAGCCAAACTGGAGCGTATTCCCAGCGGTTGTAAAGCCTGCAGACCAAGGTTCGAGCGTTGGACTCTTCCTGGCTAAGGATGAGGAGGAGCTTGAGGAGGCTGTAAAGAAAGTACTCTTCATATCCAAAAAGGTTCTTGTAGAAGAGTACATAGAGGGTAGGGATATAACTGTTGGAGTGCTCATGGATGAGCCACTTCCACCCATAGAGATACTCCCCAAAAAGGGCATTTATGACTACGAGAGTAAGTACACAAAGGGTATGTCCCAATATGTGTTCCTTGATGATGAAGAGCTGACAAAGAAGCTCCAGGAGACAGCCCTTATGGTACATAGATGTTTAGAGCTTAAGGACATCTCAAGGATAGACTTTAGAGTATCGAAGGATGGCACGCCTTACACTCTTGAAGCCAACACCATACCAGGAATGACGGAGCTTAGCCTTTTCCCAATGGCATGCAAGAAAAAAGGTATAGACTTTAAGCAATTTGTGGATATGTTATTATACTATTGAACAATGAACAAAAAGGGGATAGATGCAGGGAGAGAACGTAAGAACTTGAGCTACATGCTCACATTGATATGGATCTCTTCTATGGCTCTTGCTGGCTTTTTTATGCCCACTTTTATAGACAGCTTACAGTACTTTAAGGTAAAAGGCATAGAGGTAAGGGGAAGTGTAAACATACCAAATTACGTCTTTGCGCACGCCGTTGGTGAATTTAAGAACAACTGGCTCTTTATAAACGAAAAAAAACTTCTGTCCGTTTTAAACACGCTCACAAACAACTCGGTAGAAGATGTTAAAATAAGGAGGGTGTTTGGCAAGGATGGGGTTGTTCTTGTTATGCACGTTGAAGAAAGAAAACCCTTTTTGACTGTTTTTCTCAGCAAAGGTTCTGTGTTCTTTGATGAAAAGGGTGTACCTTTTGGTTCCAAGTTTCATGAAATTAAACAACCATACGTGTATACCAACGATGTAGACTTAATAAAGAAAGAGTTTGATAAGTTAAAATTTATGATAGACACCTTCAAAGACATAGACAGATTTTATGTTACAGAAACAAGCACTGTTATCTATACCAAAGGTGGAAAGAAAATTCTATTACCATTCCTTGCCCAATTGGACAATAAAACATTAGAAATGCTTAAAAAAATATACAATATGGAGGCAAAGGAGATAAATTTAACGTCAGAGAGGATGGCTATAGTAAGGGATGAGGAGTGAAATGAGAGTGATAACCTCATTGGACATTGGTACGAGCAAAACAACAACGCTTGTTGGTGAGATAGACAGCTATGGGGACATTCATGTGATAGGCATAGGGGAAGCACCTTCTAGGGGGATAGATAGAGGGTACATAACAAGGCTTGACCTCGCAGTAAGTTCTATACTCACTTCTGTTAAGGAAGCTCAGGAAATGTCTGGAGTTCATATAGATAGCGTTGTAATTGGGGTGTCTGGTCCAAGTGTAAAAAGTCAGAACGAAAGGGATACAATAAGCATATCTCCACAACCTATGGAGATAGAACAGTCTCATATAGACAGATTGATAGAGAGGGCCTTAACAAGGGCAAAGGAAGATGGTTATGAGATAATAAGCGCTATATCAAGGAAGTTCATCTTGGATGACCAAGAAGGGGTAATAGACCCAGTGGGGTTGCTCGGTTCAAGACTTTCTGCAGAAGTGCACGTGGCAAAGGTGGGTGGCAGTATGCTGAGGAATCTTGAAAAGGCGATAAACTCAAGCGGGCTTAAGATATCGAAGAAGTTTCTATCATCTTTGGCTTCCTCGGAGGCTACCCTTACCAACGAAGAAAAGGAAGAGGGCGTACTTTTAATAGATATAGGGGCCGGGCTTACGGACTTTATCCTTTTCATTGAGGGCTACCCCAGTATAACGGGTAGTGTGGCCATGGGCGGAGCCAACATAACGAAAGATATAGCACACTTTATGAAGATAAACAATGAACAATCGGAACAGATAAAGATAGAACATGGTTTTGCTATGGCAGAGCTTGTCAGTGATACGGAAAGGATTAAAATAAAACCAAGAGGAGAGGATAGAGAAGTCATGATAAGCAGAAAGCAACTGTCCGAGGTTATACAGATAAGGCTCGAGGAGATCATGGATAAGGTAAGGGATATGATAAACTCCCATGGTATTAACCTTGATTCTGTAAACGCTGGCATAGTTGTCACCGGGGGATGTGCCAAGCTCAAGGGTATAAAAGAATTCTTAGAAAGGTACTTTGACCTTCCAGCAAGGATAGGCTTCCCCATGGGCGTCATTGGCTTAAAAGAGAAGGTCCAAGACCCATCCTATGCAACCGCTATAGGGCTTCTTAAGCTTTCCCAGCAGGAACTTCTTTTAAGCCCCAAGGGTGTGCTCCAGAGCCAAGCAGAAAAAAATAGAGAGAAAGTAGATGTACAATCCATCATTAACAAGATAAAATCCTTCTTCAAGGATGTTATATAGGAGGTGGAGTATGGAAAACTTAAATCCGACAAGGATCAAGGTGTTTGGTATAGGAGGGGGTGGTTCAAACGCTGTGAACCGTATGCATGTGGATGGGATAGACGGTGTGGACCTTTTTGTCATAAACACGGATATACAGCACCTTACTTCTCTCTCTGTACCTAATAAGATACAGATAGGAGAAAAGGTCACCAAAGGGCTTGGAGCTGGTGCAAGGCCTGAGATAGGTGAACAGGCAGCCCTTGAAGATTCTGATAAGATAAAGGAGATCCTGAGAAACACGGATATGCTATTTCTGGCCGTTGGTCTTGGAGGGGGTACGGGAACGGGTGCTGCTCCAATTATAGCAGAGATGGCTAAGGAGATGGGCATCTTGACTGTTGCCATAGTCACCAAGCCTTTCCACTTTGAAGGACCAAAGAGGATGCAGGTGGCCACTGAAGGATTAGAAAAGCTTAAGGAAGCTGTTGATACATACATAGTCGTGAACAATCAGAAGCTTGCTGAAATGGCTGACAGGAACTTCAGCATAAAGGATGCTTTTAAGTTGGTTGATGACGTTCTTTCAAAAGCTGTAAGGGGCATAACCAGCATAGTGGTAACTCCTGCCCTGATAAACGTAGACTTTGCAGATGTGAAGACTGTTATGGAAAAAGGAGGATTGGCTCTTATAGGTATGGGAGAAGGAAGGGGAGATACAAAGAGGGAGTATGCCATAGACCAAGCTATCTCAAGCCCCTTGCTTGAGGGTAACACTGTGGAAGGGGCAAGGAGACTGCTCATAACCTTATGGGTGAGCGAGGATGTTCCCTTCAGAGATGTGGAAGATGTTATAGGGAGGATAAGGGAATCTGTCCATGAAGATGCCCTTATCATATTTGGAGCTGTGCTTGAAGAGTCTAAGGATAACTTCATGCGTGTTGCAGTTGTGGCAACAGACTTTGAGAATGTTCAGTCTCATTACCAGTTTAAAGTTGTCAAGAAGTCTGATGCCAAGGAATTTAAGAAGGTCATACCAGATACCATAATAGAACCCATTCAGCCGGAGGTGGAAGATATCCCGGCTTACTTGAGAAGAAAAAGGAAGATATGAGGAAGATAGGTACAGAAAACAAAGCTCTTGCCTTTATACTTGGGCTTGTGTACGGTTATAGAGGGGCTGACTTGGAGCTTGTGTTAAAAGATATTAGGGAGTTTTCGGAGGAAGAGCATAATGGTTGTAGGATTTACTATATAAACAGGACTCTTGGAGAGGTTTACTATTCTATGAGAGAGGAAGTCACCCATGTATGCGTTCTTAGGGAGGATAAAATTAACAAAAAGACCACCCTCTTTGTCTATAAAAATAACTTAAATTAAGAGATTGAAATAACATCAAAGGGAAAGTATCATAGCCTTATGCTTCTTCTCTTTTTTGTGCTTGTCAGCGTATCCTGGGGAGGACAGTTAGAGGACCTTATACTCTATGCTCTTGAGAATTCCCCGAAGATTAGGCTTTATGAAAATTTAAAAACTTCTGCAGATTACAGAGAGAAGTATTATCTTTCCCTTCCAAACCCTACCTTCTTTGCCGGTCTGACAAACATACCAATAAACAGACCCTATCCAACTCCAAGAGAACCTATGAGCAGTCTGAGCATAGGTGTATCTCAGATGTACCCACTTCCTGTAAAAAGGAGCAAAGAGGCAGAGGTTTATGCCCAAGAGAAGCTTGTTCTTTCTGAGGATGAGGCTCTGTTCAAAAAAGAGATTGTGAGGGATATAAAGGTCAAGTACATAGAATGGGTTTATACTTTCAAAAAGGAAAACCTTCTGAAAAGTATAAAGCAGGAGATAGAAAATCTGTACAAGATAGCACAGGAAAATTACAAGTATGGAAGGGTAAACCTATCGGACCTTCTCTTTGTAAAGGGGGAAGGCATAAAGGTAGAAAAGGAGATGGAGAGCGTAAAACTGGAAAGAGGAAAAATAAAGGAAGATATAGATTACCTTGTTGGGAAAAGCTTTGACCTAAAGGAGGAAAGCCCACCTTTCTACGAGGAAAGTTTACCCACAGTGAACTTGGAAGAGAGCCCTTACATAAGAAGGCTGAAGGCCCAGATTGAAAAGCTAAACGCCGAGCTTGAAAGGAGAAAGGTTGAGTACCTACCAGACGTTGAGTTCATGGTGGAGTACATGATAAGGCCTTCTATGACAGATATGTTTAGCCTTAGGGTAGGTGTGAGCTTACCCATCTGGAAAAAGAGAAAGGAAGACCTCCTTGTTTTAGAAAAGCAAGAGGAAATAATGGCAAAAAGATGGGAGGTTGAAAACACAAGGTTGGAGCTTAGAAAGGTTCTAAACAGCCTGAGGATAGAGTACGAAAGGCAGTTGGAAATTTTGAAATGGATAGATAACCTAATAAAGGAAAAGGGAAATGAGCTTAAGGCTCTTGAGCTTGCCTACAGATACCAAAAAGCAGATTTTAGAGACCTTTTGAGGCTCTACAGGGAAGTCTGGGAGTTAGAGCTAAGCAGGCTTGATACAGAGCTATCTATAAAGAGTATACCCCCACAGGTGGAGGTCCTTAGATGAAAAAGTACGCGTGGATTGGGGCCCTTTTCTTCTTTATCCTTTTGGTCTCTGGCGCTCTTTATTATCTAGGGAAAAGGTCAAAGGTTGAACAGATACCTTCGGGCTACAAACATATACTTTCCTTTTCAGAGGAAGGAATGAGAATAGACCTATACTCAAAGGTTGGTAAGCTGGATGTGGGGAAAAACAGCATCTACGTTCTCATAAAGCCAGCAAAGAGGTTGAAAGAGCTCTACTTTTACATGCCACCCATGCCAGGCATGGGTGAGATGAGGGAAGATGCAAGCATAAAGGAGGTTTCCCCGGGAGCATATTCGGTAGATGTCAGCATAAGTATGGCTGGTTCTTGGCAGATAGTTTTAGGTCTGGATGGAAAGGTGATAAAAAGGGACATATCCGTACCCTTTACGGCCGAAGGAAAAGTCCAAGCCAAAAAAGATAAGATAGCTATAGACCCAAACAAGCTACAGCTTATAGGTATTCAGACAGACATGGTAAAAAAAGGGGACATCGTAGAAAGCTTCTCTACTGTGGGGTATGTCTCCTATGACCTGTCAAGAGTCCATCAAATTACATTAAGAAGCGATGGATGGGTCTTGGACACCTTTGGAAGGTTTGAAGGGGAGCTTATAAAGAGAGGAACACCGCTCATGAGAGTTCTAAGTCCAGATGTAAACATAGCAAAGGAGGAGCTAAGGCTCTCTAAGGAGTTAGGGAGGAAAGACCTAGAGAGGGCTGTCTTGGAAAAACTTTCTTTCCTAAAGTCCGGTGATGTTGTTCGTTCACCTTACGATGGTGTCATATTGGAAAGAGGAACATACGATGGGGGTTTTTTAAAGGCTGGAGATATAGCCTACAAGATAGCAGACATTTCAAGAGTTTGGGTCATAGCCGAAGTTCCCCAAGAGTACGCCGGAGTTTTGAGAAAAGGAATGGAAGTTATAGTAAGCCCAGTGGGAGAAGAGGACAGCCTTATAGGAAGGGTAGATTACGTATTTCCGGAGGCGGACAGAATGTCAAGGACTGTAAAGGCAAGGGTCAGCTTGGCAAACAGGGATGTGAGGTTGAAGGTAAACCAGATGGTTAATGTATACTTTGAAAAAGACCTTGGTGAGGTCTTAACAGTTCCAGAGGATGCTGTCGTGGACACTGGAAAGAGAAAGGTAGTCTTTGTGGAGATACAGCCAGGGCTGTATGAACCAAGAAATGTAAGGCTTGGAAGGAAAGCTCAGGGGTACTATCAGGTGCTTGATGGTCTAAAAGAGGGTGAAAGGGTTGTAGTGAAGGGGAACTTCCTGCTGGATTCTGAAGCTCAGATAAAAGGGTTGTACGGTGAAGAGGCAAAGGCACATGAACACCATTAAAAGGAGGTGTTAGTCATGAGAAAGTTTTTAGCTTTGGCAGTACTTTTGGTCTTTTCCTTTGCTTATGCTCAGCATAAGCATGATGCGCAGCAGGTCCCTATGATGATGCCCATGATGATGATGGGGGACCCGGAGATGCAGAAGATGATGATGGAACATATGCAAAGATGCAGGGAGCAGATGATGGATATGCTCATGGAGAATCCAAAGTTCATGGAGAATATGATGAACATGATGCTTCAGCACAGGGAAACTATGAAGAAAGTGTTGGAGAAAAATCCCAAGATGAAGGAGCAGATGGAAGAGATGCTCAGATGAGGCTCATTGGTATAGCCCTTCCCTTCGTAGTTTTGATGGTGGAACTTTACTATCTTTTGAGGGGCGAGAAGCCCGGTAGACTCTCACTGCTGATAAACCTTCTGACTGCTTTAGCTCTTTTATCTTCTGTATTAACAGGTTATGTAGCGCATGAAAGTATAGAAAGTATACCCATAGGGGATGAAGCTATGGAAATATTGCACACGCATCAAACGGTGGGTTTTGCTTTAGTAGCTCTTTCTCTCTTTGCCCTACTTGTAAGAATTGGCTATTCTCTCAAGGAATGGGTTGCTCTCAAGGTAGTTTGGGATGGTTTATAGGGGCATGTTCCACCAAAGGGAGTTAGAAGGGTTTAAAAGACAAGAGAATAAGGAGTTAAGTACTTCATCGTCAAGGAGGTAAAACAATGAGGAAGATCCTTCTCCTAGCTGGAATTTTTCTTAGCCTAAGCTTAGGCTTTTCACAGCCAAAGGAGCCGCCAAAAGGTGAAAGATGCGTGGTATGTGGTATGGATGTAAACATGGAACCAAGGCTAACATCACAGGTGAAACTAAAGGATGGTTCTTACAAGTATGCAGAATCTCCAAAGCACATAATTCAGTATTACTTGGAAAACAAGGACAAGGTGGCTGAGCTTTGGGTGAAGGATTACGAGAGCGGAAAGTGGATAGACGGCACAAAGGCTTTTTATGTGGTTATCCATGAAGGTCCTATGGGTTATGACCTTGCACCTTTCCAAAGCAGGATATCAGCCCAGAAGTTTAAAGGCAAAAATAAGGTTTACAGGTTTACTGAGATAGATAAAGAGTTTTTAAAGCACTTAGAGATGGGTCACAAACAATAAAGGAGGTGATTGTAATGATGTGGGATATGCATGGTATGGGTTGGGGCATGGGGCTCCTTTATCTGCTTGTTGTTCTTTTTTTAATACTGGGGATCATAGCCTTTGTAAAGTATATTCTTAAAGGTTAGGGTATGCACGAGCATACTTTTCACGAGCATCCCCGTAAAAAAGAGAGAAGGGAAGACCATCTTTTTGAAATAAAGAGGAAGGCATTGGTATGCACGCTTTTGACCTTGCCTGTGGTCCTTCTTTCCGATACCTTTCAAAAGATTTTAGGTGTCAGCATACCGGAGTTTTATGGGAGCAGACTCATAACAGTTTTGCTTTCCAGCATTGTCTTTTTCTACGGTGGGGTTTTCTTTCTAAAGGGTTCCTTTCAAGAGCTAAAGGTTGCAAGACCTGGGATGATGAGCCTTGTCTCATTAGCTATAAGCATAGGCTTTCTTTACAGCTTTTATGCTTATGCTTCGGGTGGTGTGGATTTCTTTTGGGAGCTTTCAACGCTTATCGTAGTTATGCTTTGGGGACATTTTATAGAGATGAAGTCCGTCCTTGGAGCATCAAAAGCCATAGAGGAGCTTGCAAAGCTTTTGCCAAAGAAGGCTAACCTTATAAAGGGTTCAGAAGTTTTAGAGGTGGATGTGTCCCAGCTAAAGGTAGGGGATGTGGTGCTTATAAAACCTGGAGAAAAAGTACCCGCTGACGGCGTTGTCTTAGAAGGCACAGCACATATGAACGAGTCCCTGCTAACGGGTGAGTCAAAGCCCGTACCAAAAAAGGAAGGAGATAAGGTGATAGGAGGGTCGCTGAACATGGAAGGAGTCTTAAAGGTAAGGGTTGAAAAGACTGGAGAGACATCTTATCTGAGCCAAGTGATGAAGATAGTAAAGGAGGCTCAAGAATCAAAGACAAAGCTTCAAGACCTGGCAGATAAGGTTGCCTTTTATCTTACCATCATAGCTCTGCTCGTTGGCTCTATCACTTTTTCCCTATGGCTTTATCTCGCAGGAGACCCTCAGTTTGCAGTAGAGAGAGCTGTAACAGTTATAGTTATAGCGTGTCCACATGCCCTTGGCCTGGCCATTCCCCTCGTTGTAGCCATATCCACCTCTTACTCCTCCTCCAGAGGGATACTGGTCAGGGATAGACTCTCTCTGGAGCTTCTAAGGAATATAGATGTCATCGTTTTCGATAAAACTGGCACATTGACAGAAGGTAAGTTCGGACTGTCCGACATCCGTACAAAGGACATCCAAGAGAATGATCTTCTGAGGCTTGTTGCCAGTCTTGAGAGGAGTTCTGAGCATGTCATAGCAAAAGCTCTGGTGGAAGAAGCCTTAAGTAGAGGTCTTGAAGTTATGAAGTTAGAAGATTTTAAGTCTTACTCTGGTAAAGGGGTTTGGGGTAGGGTAAGGGGTAGCGAAGTTGCAGTAGGAACAGAGGCTTTTGTAAAGGAGCTTGGGATACTGAGCGATGAAGGTCTTTTGAAGGAAGGGAAGAAACTATCCAGTCAGGGTAAGACTGTAGTCCTTGTGGGAGTTGATGGAAAGCTAAAGGGTATATTAGCCCTTTCTGACAGGATAAGGAAAGAATCCTATGATGCTGTAAAGAGCATAAAAAGTATGGGTAAGAAAGTTATGATGATAACAGGGGATGCTGATGAGGTTGCCAGATGGGTCTCCGAGGAGCTTGGTATTGACGAGTACTTTGCAAGGGTTCTTCCTCATCAGAAGGTGGAGAAGATAAAGAGCCTTCAAGGTAGAGGGTTAAAGGTTGCAATGGTTGGGGATGGTATAAACGATGCACCTGCCTTGATGCAAGCAGACGTTGGTATAGCAATAGGTAGCGGTACAGATGTTGCCATTGAAAGCGCTGGAATAATCCTTGTAAAAAGCAACCCAGATGATGTTCTAAAGGCTATAAAACTCTCCAAGGTAGCTTACAGAAAGATGATACAGAACCTCTTTTGGGCCACTGGATATAACCTTGTAGCAATACCTTTAGCGGCTGGCGTTCTTTACAGATGGGGTGTTTTGATACCACCACCAGTTGCCGCAATCCTGATGAGCTTGAGCACAGTCCTTGTTGCAATAAATGCATTGCTCATGAAGAGGTCCCTTGAATGAAGCATCTTACTGAGATTCTTCTCAATTACAGGTTTGTGGCCATCATCTTTGTCATGTTTGTTTTCCTATACGGAGTTTACTCTATTAAAAAAACTCCTGTGGATGCCATACCAGACCTTACAGATACCCAAGTCATAGTCTACTCCAAATGGATAGGGCAGGCTCCCCAAGTCATAGAAGACCAGCTGACTTACCCATTGGTATCCAGCATGCTTGGTCTTCCAAAGGTTAAGGCTGTCAGAGGCTATTCTTCTCCCAACTTTTCCCTTGTGTACGTTATCTTTGAGGATGGTACAGACATATACTGGGCAAGGTCAAGAGTGTTGGAGAAGTTATCCTCCATAAGAGCGCAGCTGCCACCACAGGCAGAGGTCAACCTTGGACCAGATGCTACGGGTATAGGATGGGTTTATCAGTACACACTTTACTCTGAAAAGAGAAGTTTGGATGAGCTTTGGAAGGTTCAAAACTTCTATATCAAGTATGCTCTCCTTTCGGTTCCCAACGTGGCTGAGGTTGCATCTGTAGGAGGTTTTGAAAAGGAATACAGAATCGTCCTTTATCCAGAGCACATGATGCATTATGGGGTTTCACTGGAAGATGTTTTAAAGGCTGTAAAGGGTTCTAACGTGGAAACTGGTGGAAAGTATGTAGAGGTAAATGGAAGGGAGTTTTTGGTAAGGGTAAGGGGTTACATAAAGGGAAAGGAAGATATAGAAAAGGCTGTTTTGAAGGATATAAACGGAGTGCCCATAAGGGTGAAGGATGTGGGGTATGTTGTGGAAACTCCTGCCTTTAGGATGGGAACTGCTGACTTTAACGGGTTTGGAAATACGGTTGGTGGTATCGTTGTTATGCGCTACAGTGCTGACGCTTACAAAACCATACAAGAAGTTAAAGAAAAGCTCAAAGAGGTGGGGAAGGGGCTTCCTCAGGATGTAAAAATAGTTCCAGTTTATGACAGGTCAGACTTGATAGAGAGGGCAATAGACCACCTAAAAAAGGTACTGATAGAAGAATCTATAATAGTTATAGTAGTTATTGCTCTCTTTTTGCTAAGTTTTTCGCTGAGCTTTGCCGTTATAATCTTTTTAACCCTATCACTTTTGGGAACTTTTATAATCATGAATCATACAGGCATAAACTCCAATATCATGTCCTTAGGTGGTATAGCCATAGCCATAGGTACGATGGTTGATGCTGCTATAGTTCTTGTTGAAGCCTTCAGCAGGAAGAAGGAAGAAGGGAAAGGTCTAAAAACTTCTATACTGGAGTCAACATCGGAGGTGGGGAAACCCATATTCTTTGCCCTTCTGGTTGTAGCCGTATCCTTTGTTCCCATGCTGGCTCTGAAAGCTCAGGCTGGAAAACTCTTTGGCCCATTGGTGATAACTAAAACCTTATCCATGGTAGTTGCTTCTGTTTTGTCTTTACTCTTAGTCCCCATACTCCTCCTTTACTTTGGGAGGGGGAAGCCAGTTCAGGAGGAGAAAAACCCTTTGGTTGTGTTTCTCATAAGGCTTTACTCACCCATCTTTTACCTATCCATAAGGCTAAAGTACATCGTATTAGTGCTTGCCATACTGGCAATGCCAGCATCATACATGCTTTACAAAAACCTTGGAAGGGAATTTATGCCAGACTTGAGGGAGGGAGTTCTCCTTTACATGCCAACGACTGTACCAGGTATTTCCATACAGGAGGTTCAAAGGCTTTTGACTTTTCAAGACAAAATAATAAAAAGCTTCCCTGAGGTTGAAACAGTTTTTGGAAAGGCTGGAAGAGCTGAAACGGCTACAGACCCAGCTCCCCTATCCATGATAGAAACTACAGTAACCCTAAAACCAGAAAGTCAGTGGAGAGAAGGAATGACCTATGAAAAGCTCATTTCAGAGCTTGACAAAGCTTTGCAGTTTCCGGGTGTTATAAACAGCTGGACCATGCCCATAAAGGGAAGGATAGACATGATAACCACTGGAATAAGAACCCCCCTTGGCATAAAGGTGTTCGGAAATAACATAGAAGAGCTATCAAGCATAGCAAAGAGGATGGAGGAGGCTCTGCAAGGAATGGAAGGTGTTATGAACGTATATGCGGAGAGGATAACTGGAGCAACCTATGTGGAAGTGATTCCAGACAGAGAAAAGCTTTTTCTCTACGGTATAAACCAAGAGGATATAGCTAAAGCTTTTGAGAAACTATTTGTCAACGAGCCTGTATCCCTTTACATATCAGGAAGGGAGAGGTACGGTATAACCCTTGGAGTTCCAAGAGATTACAGGCAGGATCTTGAAAACTTATTGCTCCCCTTTGGTGATAAACTCATCCCACTAAAGGCAGTAGCTGAGATAAAAAGGTTGGAAAGTCCTATGGAAATAAAATCTGAGAACGGTCTTTTGGTTGCTTACGTTTACATAACACCAAAGCCAGGAGCTGACGTTGGTAAAATCGTGGAGGAAGGAACCAAAAGGATAGATTCTACTGCCAACCTTCCCCCTGGATACTTCTATCAGTGGAGCGGTCAGTTTGAGTACTGGCAGAAGGCTATGGAGGACCTTAAAGTCATAATCCCACTGGTCCTTCTTAGTATAGTGGTCTTGGTTTACCTGAGCTTGGGGAGTGTCTTTGAGACTCTGCTTGTGCTCTTTACTCTTCCTTCCTCTCTTCTAGGTGGCTTCCTGCTTATGTACTTTTTAGGTTTTAAGCTTTCCCTTGCATCCATTGCCGGCTTTCTTGCGCTTTTGGGTGTAGCTGCGGAGATGAGCATTGTGATGGTCGTTTACATTATGAAAGCCTTAGAGCAGGAAAAGGATAAGGGCTTTCAAGAGGCTGTTTACAGCGGTGCAGTAAAGAGAATAAGACCAAAGACTATGACAATGTTTGCAATAGTGGCAAGTTTGGTGCCAGCTGTTTTGATGAAGGGTACGGGTGGCGAGGTCATATCAAGGATAGCTATACCCATGCTTGGGGGAATAGTTTCTACCTTTTCAACGGCTCTTTTTGTAATACCGGCTCTTTACAGTTTGAGAAAACACTAATGGGCTACTTCACGTGTATCGACCCACTTGGACACTTTTCTATCACTTCCTTTATAGCTTCCTGTAAATCTAAAAAAACTCTTAAAGCAGAAGGGACTACCAAGGGTATTCCATCTCCTCTGTCAGCAAACACCTGTGGTAAAGTGTCGTAGCACAGCTCGCAAGCTGTGCACGTATCTATGTCAATGTGAAGATTCATTCCTCTTCTGTTATTATGGAACCGCTTGGACACTCATCAGTAACTTCTTTTACTTCCTGCTCAAGCTCTGGAGGAACTCTCATCCAACCGCCAGAGTTTGGGTTTACAACTTCAGCTATGCCATCGCCTCTGTTCTTGTAAACTTCTGGAACCCTATCGTAACAGAGCTCACATGAAGTACAGGTGTCTGGGTCCACCATCGTTTTCAATGCCATACTTCTTACCTCCTTTAAGGTGTTTAGCTTATTAAAATATACCATACATCTAAAGCATCAACCTATTCTAAATCATCCTTCTGCCAGCACTTCATGCATTGACTTGCCTATAAATGCTGGGTTTTCAATAACATAAACTCCAGCAGACTCAAGAGCCTCCATCTTTGCTTGGGCTGTTCCCTTCCCTCCGCTTATTATGGCTCCAGCGTGTCCCATCCTCCTTCCTGGTGGAGCGGTTATGCCTGCAATGTAGGCAAAGACCTTTTTCTTTACATGCTCTTTTATGTACTCAGCCGCCTCCTCCTCTGCAGTTCCTCCAATTTCACCTATCATAAGTATGGCTTGGGTCTCCGGGTCTCCGTTGAACATAGCTATCACATCTTTGAAAGAAAGCCCATGAACTGGGTCACCTCCTATTCCTACGGCTGTAGATTGTCCCAAGCCCAACCTTGTAAGCTGATGAGACACTTCGTAGGTAAGAGTTCCGCTCCTCGACACTATGCCTATACTTCCCTTTTTGAATATATGTCCCGGCATTATACCCACCTTTGCTTCGTCAGGTGTTATAACTCCCGGACAGTTTGGACCTATGAGCTTGGCATCAGGATAGTTCTTCCTCATGTAGTCCTTTACCATCATCATGTCCCTTACGGGTATGCCTTCTGTGATGCAAACTATAAGCTCTATCCCAGCGTCCAGGGCTTCAACTATGGCATCTCCTGCAAATGCAGGGGGGACAAATATAAGGGAGCAGTTAGTACCAGTTTCTCTTACCGCCTCTTCTACTGTGTTGAAAACGGGTATACCTTCCACAGACTGACCTGCTTTACCAGGCGTAACGCCCGCCACCACTTGAGTGCCATAAGCTTTGCACTGGGTAGCATGGAAAGAGCCTTCCTTTCCTGTTATTCCTTGAACTAAGACTTTGGTATCTTTGTTTACAAGGATTGCCATGTTAGACCTCCGCAGGCTTGTTTGCCATCTCCACCGCTTTTTTTGCACCGTCCCACATGTCTACTGCGTTTATGAAACTAAGCCCAGATTCTGCTAGTATTCTCCTACCTTCCTCTACGTTGGTTCCTTCCATTCTTACAACAACTGGTACCTTTATATCTACCATTTTTGCAGCCTCCAAAAGACCGTTAGCAAGCCTATCACATCTTAGTATTCCACCGAATATGTTTATAAAGACCGCTTTTACGTCCTTGTCTGCCATAAGTATCCTAAAGGCATTGGCTATCTGCTCCACGTTAGCCCCACCACCAACGTCCAAAAAGTTAGAAGGACTTCCACCAGCCAGCTTTATTATGTCCATGGTTGTCATAGCGAGACCTGCTCCGTTCACCATACAACCTATATTTCCATCGAGCTTTATGTAGTTTAGGTTATACCTTTTGGCTTCCACTTCAAGCTGGTCTATCTGACTGAGGTCCTCCATCTCCTCAAGGTCTTTGTGTCTTATGAGGGCGTTGTCATCTATCTCCACTTTAGCATCAAGGAGCACAAGCCTGTTCTCTTTGTCTAGCACCAAAGGATTTATCTCAACGAGGGAAGCATCAAGCTCTATGTAAGCCTTGTAAAGGGAGAGAGCCACCTTTGTAAACTCATTTACTGGAAGCCCAAGCTTGAAAGCTATCCTTCTAGCCTGATAGGGCATGAGTCCAAGGGATGGGTCCACATGCATCATCAAAATAGCCTCTGGTTTTTCCTTCGCCAGCTCCTCTATCTCCATACCACCCTCTGCTGAGGCTATTACCACAGGCTTTGAGAGAGACCTATCAAGGGTTATGGAAAAGTAGTACTCCCTTTTTATCGGTGTGGCTTTCTCTATCCATACCCTGTTTACTGGTTTTCCATCGGGGCACTGAAAGGTTTTTAGGGTCTTTCCTATCATGTCTTTAACAACCTGCTGTATCTCCTCCATGTTTTTTACGAGCTTTACTCCTCCAGCCTTTCCCCTTCCTCCACAGTGAACTTGAGCCTTTAAAACAAGAGGGAAACAATCCAGCTCTTCAGCAGCTATTATGGCTTCTTCTACAGAAAAGGCAACTCTTCCCTCTGGAACGGGAAGACCGTACCTTTTCAAGATTTCCTTTGCTTGATGTTCATGAAGTTTCATACCAGCCTCCAGCAAAAAGGGATTTGTATGATTATAGCATAGAATTACCGCACTTGAATTATTGGGTTTTTGAGTCCAGTCTCCTCTTCTGGTTCCACTGACCTATGGACATTCTTAACAGGTACTGCTATAGCATCCCTTCCGTGTATGAAGCTTTGCTCCTCCACCAGGGCCTTGTATGCTTTGTTTAAAAGCAGAGATCTCTCCTTTGATGGATACAGAAGCACTGTTATATCATTCCTTAGCTTCTCGATCATATCCTTTTTTGGTGTACCATCTGGTTTGAAGAACCTTTGGATGACCTCTATGTTCTCCCTGAACTCATCCCCAGCCTTGTTGTTGAGGATGTAAAAGGTATACTCGCCCTGAATTCCAAAGCCTTTGTACCAGACGAAAACGTCCTTGAGACCCTTTAGATCCTTCTGGGTCCAGTATTAGAAACTAATCACTGAATATATAGAAGTTTATAGACGCATATAGAAGTTTAGAAACATAAAGACCCCTTGACACTTTTGGTTGTATGGATATGTTATAAGGAAGATAAAG